>JBCBTE010000006.1:0-52987 GCA_039818805.1 Pseudomonadota bacterium | reverse complement strand
CCGATGCAAGAGGTACAGTTGTTTTTGGACGAGATCGTGAAAGAGGCGATGGAATAGAGGCGTTTGCGTCTGTTGAACCGCCAGCGCAGAGCACGCCAGAACCGGTGCCAGTACGCCGGTTACAACTGTTTATTCAACTTGAGCGACATCAAAGCATGTCTTTGCAAAGCGCCCTAGACCCTTTGGCGGGAAAAGGGCCGTGCGATGTTGGAATACCTGCTTGAGACTTACGGCGACGGCGCTGTCCTGGGTGCTGCCGGTGGCGTTGTGGGCATTTTCTTCGGTGCAATGGCACAGCACTCGCGCTTTTGTCTGCGCGCGGCCGCGGTCGACGTGGCCGAGGGGCGTTTGGGACCTAGGCTTTACATTTGGCTGATTGCTTTCGGCACGGCGGTTGTCTTGGTTCAGGCCATGGTGGCGCTTGACTGGATCGATGTATCGCAAAGCCGTCAGCTTGCCGCCACGGGCAGCGTGTCGGGCGCGATCATCGGTGGTTTGATGTTTGGCAGCGGTATGATCCTTGCACGTGGCTGCGCCAGCCGACTTCTCGTTCTGGCGGCCACGGGCAATCTTCGGGCGTTGATAACGGGCCTTGTTCTGACCTTGGTAGCGCAGGCGGCTTTGCGCGGCATACTGGCCACACCTCGCGAAGCGCTTACGACGCTTTGGCTGGTACCGGGCGGCAACCATCGTGATCTGCTGGTGCAGTTCGGAGTGTCGGCGGATGCAGCCGCCCTGGCTTCGGGCGCAGCCCTTGTGCTGGCCTTTGCCTTGGCCCGAAAGACAGGTGTGGAGGTCAGCCGTGCCTTTGCGGCCATGGGCGTCGGCTTGGCCGTCGCGCTGGGTTGGGCTTTTACCTACATGATTTCACAGACGTCGTTCGAAGTGGTGCCCGTCGCCTCGATCACATTCACCGGCCCATCGACCGACACGCTTATGGGGCTGGTGAACACAACGGGTATGCCGCTGAATTTCGGGGTTGGACTGGTTCCGGGTGTCTTTCTTGGGGCAGGGGGCATGGCGCTGCTGAGCCGCGAGGCGAAGATTCAGCGCTTTGGGCGCGACACTCCGATGGAGCGCTATCTGATCGGCGCGGTTCTGATGGGCTTTGGCAGCATGTTGGCGGGGGGATGCGCCGTCGGGGCAGGCATGTCCGGCGGGTCGATCTTTGCACTGACCGCGTGGGTGGCGGTGTTCTGCATGTGGCTTGGCGCGATGCTGACCCATCGGATTATGCTGAGTTTCCCCCGGTCGGTGGAGGTCTAGGTTACTCGAACTCCATTTGTTCAAAGACCCGGCCCGCGTTTTTGGTCGCCAGTTCCTCGAACGTGTCGAGATGCGCGTAGGGCGATTGATCGACATAATAGGCCTCGGCCAGACCACCACCGTTTTCCAGATGCTCGCCGACCTTTTCGCGCAAGTATTCCAGGTAGTCTCTGGTGTAGCGCCGAACTTGTGCCATGTTGGTCGGGTGGCCATGCCCGGGGATCACATAGGTGGCGTTCAGTGCTTCGAATTCGGTGTCCCACGTCTCAAGCCAGTCGGCGGTATAGGTGTGCTCGAATATCGGGAGCATGCGCTCGTGAAAGGCCATGTCGCCTGAAATCACAAGGCTTTGGTTTGGCAGCCAGACAACAATGTCGCCCGGAGAATGGGCAGGGCCAAGATAGCGCGCTTCAATGCGAAAAGGACCCATCTCGACCACATAGTCGTCGTCAAAGACTTCTGTCGGGCCCTGCACAAACGTGCCCTCGGCCTTGTCACGGTTGTAGCGTTTCATCCCCTCCAGGATTGTGCCGCCGTAGTCTTCCACCTCTGCGGCGGCATCGGTGTGCGCGATGATCGGCACGCCTTGTTCCACCCAGTAAGAGTTGCCCAGCATCGCGTGGCCTTGGCCATTTTCGTTGAAGACCATCTTCACCGGCTCATCGGTGATTGCCTTGATCTCGTCATGCAAGGCTTTGGCCAGTCCGTATGCTGCCCCGCCGTTGATCACCACAACACCTTCACCGGTTACAATGAAGCTAAGGTTGTTGTTATGGCCCGCGTTTTCATAGGTCGGCGGGGCGGTGGCCCCGATCGCCGAAAACACACCGGGGATCACCTCAACGGGTTTGTTGTAAAGCATTGAGCCGGGATATTTGTCGGCGATATCCTCGCTGGCCCAGCCAAGCGAGGTGGAAAGCATCAGGCAGGCAAGTGTGCGCATCAGGTGTCCTCCGGTACAAAGCAATAGGCATCCGCCGTGCGTTCGATGCGGCCAATACCACCGCCGGGCAGATGAAAGCCCAGCAACGTCATTTTGTCGGTGGCCAATTGATCCAGCAGACGTTGACGCGTTTTGGCCCCAAGCTCGGGGTCTTGGTCGGATCCGCTGGGCCAATCGGGCCGTTCAACCGCAACATGGTGATTGCCGATGGCGTCCCCGACCACCATCAGGCTTTCCGATCCCGAGCGCAGCTCGAACGCCATGTGCCCCGGCGTGTGCCCAAAGCTGGCATGGGCCATGACACCCGGCAGGATCTCATCCCCGGGATTGAAGGTGGTCAGTATATCTTCGATCGCCTCGAGGCGGCGGGCGGCACCTACCGCGAAGGATGCTCTTGCCTCACCAATTGTGCCGACCGTGTTGGGGTCGCGCCAGTAGTCCAGTTCACTTGCGCCGATCATATGCTGGGCCTTGGGAAACACCGGGTCATCAAAATCGTCCAACACGCCCCAGATGTGATCCGGATGCGCGTGGGTAAAAACAACATGCGTCACGTCTTCGGGTGCGATGCCAAGCGTGTCCAGGCTGTCCGGAAGGGCGCCCGTCGTGGGCATGAAGGCAGACCCAGCACCGACGTCAAAAAGCACGATTTGGTCACCGTTCCGCACGATGGTGGCATTGCAGGGCGGCGTCAGTTGTTCGATGGAAAGGTCGTGCCGCGCAAGAATTTCGGCCACTTCGTTTTGCGGAAGCCCGTCAAAGAAAAAGGTGCCAGGCAGCACGAGATGGCCGTCGCTGACGCTTTGGATCGACAAATCACCCAAGGAAATGCTGGCCCATGCGAGGTCGATTTTCGTGATGCTTGCAGCACACGCAGCCAGTGCGCCTTGCAGTAGCGTTCTACGTTTCATCTACTTGGCTTTCATTCTTATTCCATTTTATGAATATGAATGACTGGCACCGGAAATTCAATCTGTTCTTTGCGAAGATCCGACCGGATGGTTGGTTGCTTGACGCCGGTTGGCACCTTGCTTCGCGCCATTGGGTCAGCTGCTTAGCAACGGAAGCATCAGGTGAAAGAGTTCCGCCTGAGAGCTGATCGCGCATTTGCGATAGAGTTGTTTGCGAAACACTTTCACGGTTTGCGGGCTTACCCCAAGCTTTAGCCCGATCGAGACCGACGAATGCCCGCGCAGGATCAGGAATGCCACCTCTGCCTGACGCCGGCTTAGCTTGATCCCGTGCGCCTTTTGCAAAGACGCAACGAGCCGATCCGCGACGGCTGTGTCGGAGTAGTTTCCCTGGCCGGCCAATCCCGCCCATTGGCGATTGGCCAGCGACAGGACGACAGGCGAAATCCGCCGGGCGGTCGCCAGTTCCTTGGCGTTAAAGCGCGTGTCGGAACTTGCATCGCGTCCCAGACAGATATGAAGTGACATCCCGGGCGCCGGGCAAGTGATAAAGGTCAGTTCGTCCAACAACGTTGTCGCCGAGTAGTAGTCCAGAAAGTAAGGGTTACGGTGAAACTGGTCTGGCGCGATGTCCGATAGACGATAAACACCGGCCTCGGCCCGCGTGGCATGTAGGTCGTGAAACGGGTCCAGCAGATAGGCGCCGGCCAGGTAGATGCGTTCAAACCCTTCGTGCACTTCGTTGATGCGTGCCTTGCGCAGGATCGACAGCGGCCGCCGTCCGTCGAAGTAAGCAATCATGGTGCAATTGTCGTGGCGCATCTCGGCGCGCAACCAGCGCTCCAATGCGACAGAAAATCCGCCGTTTCCCAAAGCATCGATGGCGCGGGCCAGAGACGCATGTGCTTCGGTGGAGCTTTTCATTCCATACCACCCCGGGGGTATATACCCCCTTATTCCAACCAAGTAACGTAAATTTGCCGCTTTGGGGGGTATATGCAATGAAAAACACCGTGTCGGCGTCTGGCATTATTGCGGTCGACATTGATCACGTCACCAAACGGTATGGATCCTTCACGGCACTTCAGGACGTTTCATTGACCATCGCGGACAATGAGTTTTTCACGTTGCTTGGTCCTTCTGGGTGCGGAAAGACCACGCTTTTGCGCATGATCGCCGGCTTCGAAGATGTGACCGAAGGCGAGATCTATCTTTTTGGGGACGAGATCGAAACGCTGCCACCCAACAAGAGGCCGGTCAACACGGTGTTTCAGAACTACGCTCTGTTCCCGCACATGACGGTCACAGACAACGTCGCCTTCGGGCTTGAGATGCTGGGCCGTTCGAAATCCGAGGCACGTGCGCGAGCAGCAGAGATGCTGGAGCTTGTTCAGCTGTCCCAATTTGCGGAGCGAAATCCGTCGCAATTGTCAGGCGGTCAGCAACAGCGGGTGGCCTTGGCGCGGGCATTGGCCCCGCAGCCGAAAGTTCTGCTGCTTGATGAGCCGTTGTCAGCGCTGGACCTGAAACTGCGGCAGGCCATGCGGTACGAACTAAAAGCGTTGCAACGCGAAACTGGGATCACGTTCATCTTTGTCACCCATGACCAGGAAGAGGCGCTAACGATGTCGGATCGCATCGCGGTCATGTCGAATGGCAAGTTGCAGCAATTGGGCGCCGCGCGCGATATCTACGAGGCACCGCACAATGTTTTTGTCGCCAATTTCATCGGGGAAACCAATCTTTTGGAGGTCTCGGTCGGCAAGGTCGAGAATGGCCAGGCGACCTGTGATCTTGGTGGAGGCTACGCGCTAAGCTGTGACGCGGTCGACGGCGTGGCAGCCGGGGCGCAGGTGCATTTGTCCATTCGACCTGAGCGCTTGTTCTTGTCCGACGCGCCGTCCAAAGCCGAAAGCCTTCCGGGCACGGTGCGCGACAACGTGTTCATCGGCACCGATATCCAGACCATCGTCGCGTTGAACGACGGACTGGAAATGACGGTACGCACCTCTAACTCGGAACGCGGCAACAGCCGCATCTTCGAACCGGGACGCGCCATTCACGTTAACATGGAGGCGGGGGCCGCGCGCCTCCTGGTGGACTGATGGCGGCAGGGGCGGCATCCGGCGGCTCGGCCCGCTCGGACACTTACAAGGAAGCACGCACGTGGCTGTTGCTGCCGGCTTGGGCGGTGCTGGTCATTCTGGTGCTGGCACCGGTTGCGATGATGTTGGTCTATTCCTTCCTGACCAAGGAATTCCGCGGTGGTGTCATCTGGGAGTTCTCGCCGGCGGCCTATGACCAGTTTTTTTGCAATCGCGGCCTGTTCGGGGACGAGCCTTGCAGCATCGAGTGGACCTATATCCTGATTTTCTGGCGCTCGATCTGGCAGGCGGGTGCAGCGACGTTGCTAAGCCTGCTGATCGGGTTTCCCACCGCATACTTCATCGCGACACGACCCGAGCGGGTCAGGCCGCTTTGGGTGTTTCTGATCACCATCCCGTACTGGGTTAACCTGTTGATCCGCACGGTCAGCATGAAATTCGTGCTGCGGGATCAGGGGCCATTGAACGACTTACTGATGGCTACGGGATTGATCGATGATCCCTTGCGCATCGTGAACACCAATTTTGCGGTGCAACTGGGCCTGTTTTATTCCTATCTGCCGTTCATGGTTCTGCCGATCTATGCCTCGGTCGAGCGCTACAACTTCTCGCTGTCCGAGGCGGCGGCAGACCTTTATGCCAGTAAATGGACCACCCTGCGCCGTATCCTTCTGCCTGCGGTCAAGCCCGGAGTGATCGCGGGCTGCATTTTGGTCTTCGTGCCTTCGCTGGGGTCGTTCCTGGCACCCGATTTGCTGGGTGGGGCCAGGAACTTCATGATCGGATCGCTGATCGAAGAGCAATTCAAAGGCAATGCGGGTAATTGGCCGTTTGGCGCAGCGGCGGCGATGATCCTGCTGACCATGGTGTTGATCATTCTTTTGATCCTGGCGCGTCAACAGGCGCGAGCGCAGAAAGGGGCAGGCTGATGGCTCGGCGCACCCACGACGTTCGGCGGTATCCCGGTTTTCTGCCGATGACAATCCTGTGCCTGGTGTTGCTTTACGCGCCGCTGATCGTTGTCACGGTGTATTCCTTCAACGCCAGCAATTCGATCACCAATTGGGAAGGTCTTAGCCTGCGCTGGTACGCGGAGGTGTTTACCGGCGTTGAGGCCGACAAATTTAAACGCGCGGCGTGGAACAGTTTCACCATCGCGCTGATCGCAGCCACCTGCGCCACCACCATCGCCACGCTTGCCGCCACGGGTATGATCCGCAGCGGACCGTTCCGATTGCGCACGCTGTCCTTCGGCCTGATCTCATTGCCGCTGATGGTGCCCGAGATTGTCACAGCCGTCGCAACGCTGATCTTTTTCAACTCCATAGGTTTCGTGCGCGGGTATACAACGATCCTGTTGGCACATATCGCCTTTTGCATTCCCTTTGCCTACATGCCCATCGCGGCACGAATGCAGGGGATCGAAGACAGTTATGAACAGGCCGCGATGGATCTGTACGCCACCAAGTGGCAAGCCTTCAGGAAGATCCTGCTGCCACTGATGATTCCGGGCATCATCTCCGGCTACTTGCTGGCGTTCATTATCTCGCTTGATGATTTCATCATCACCAACTTCGTCAAAGGTGCGGGGGTTGAAACCCTGCCGACGGCCATTTTCGGAGCCGTAAAACAAGGCATTAAACCCAATATCATGGCGATTTCGACCATGCTTCTGGCGGTGTCGATCATCATGGTCACGATTTCTTACTTCGTCAGTAAATCCGACAATTCCAAATAACCAACACATGGAGGAAACTATGAAAAATCTGCTCAAAACAACGGTGGCCGCCTTGGCGCTTGGCATCGGGGCGCAAGCCGCACATGCCGAAGGCAAGGTCGTGCTCTACCACTGGTTCGAATACATCCCGCAAGAGCTGCTGGACAAGTTCACAACCGAGACAGGGATCGAGGTGGTCATGGACACCTTCGATTCAAACGAGTCACTTCTGGCCTCGCTCAAGGCGGGCGGTATGGGCACCTATGACCTGGCGGTGCCGGGTGACTACATGGTCAAGATCATGGCCGGTGAAGGCATGCTGGACACGATTGCAGACGGCGAATTGGCCAATGCAGGCAACATCGCGGATGAATGGGCCGACCCGGCCTTTGATCCGGGCCGGGCAAGCTCGATCCCGTATCAGTGGGGCTCGACATCGTTCATGGTCAACCGGGACGCCTTTGCAGGCGACATCAACACCACCGACATTATCTTCAACCCGCCCGCCGAACTGGCCGGCAAGATCAACATCCTCGACAGCCAGGGCGAAGTCATGCTGATGGCGTCGCTGCATTTGGGCATTCCGCAATGCACGCAAGACCGTGACCAGCTCAAGGCGCTGAACGAACTGTTGCAGTCGTCCAAGGCAAACTGGGTCTCGTTCAATTCAGACACCGCCAAGGATGTACTGGTGTCTGGCGATGCCGCCGCGGGTATGATCTGGAATGGATTTGGCGCCAAGGCGCGCGAAGAGGGCGCGAATGTCGAATATGCCTATCCCGATCAGGGTTTGATTGTCTGGATGGACAATGTGGTTCTGCTGAACGATGCGCCCAACCGCGACAACGCGCTGGCGTTCATGGACTTCCTTCTGGAGCCGGAAAACATGGGCGCGGTTACCAACTTTGCGCGGTACAAGTCGGGCGTGAAGGGCGTTGAAAACCATATCGACGAGGTGCTGAAGACAATGCCGGAGCAGAACCCGCCGGACGGGATTTCTACCGTTTTCGTTGAAGTGTGCGATCAGGAAACCCAGAAGGTCTACGACCAGATTTGGACCAATCTGAAAAAGTGACCGGACGCATTGGCAGATGAAGCTTGGGCTTTACCAAGGGCCGCCCATTCAGGGTGATGTCGAAGACGGCTTTGCGCGCATCGAACAGCAGCTTGAAGCGGCGGTTCTTGCGGGTGCGCGCATGGTCGTTTTCCCCGAACTTTTTCTGCCGGGTTACAATCAGCCAAACCTTCATGCCAGCCTGTCCCAGCCTTTGGGCGGACCGTGGTGTAAACGGCTGTCGGCCCTGGCGCGCAAGGCGGCTTGTGGCCTGGCTATTGGATGGGCCGAACGCGAGGGTGCGGCGGTTTACAATGCAGCAACCGCTTTTGGTCCCGCGGGCGATGTGCTGGCACATTATCGCAAGATCCAACTCTTTGGCCCGATGGAAAGGGCCAGTTTCAACCATGGCGATGCCCATTCGGTGTTCGAATTCGAAGGCCGCAGGTGTGCGTTGATGATCTGCTATGACGTCGAATTTGCCCATCACGTGCGGGCGCTTTCCAAAAAGGGCGTTTCGCTTGTTTTGGTGCCAACGGCCAATCCCGCGGGGTTCGAGAATGTCGCCCGCCTGACCGTACCCGCGCAGGCATTCACCCAGGCCCAGACGATCGCCTACGCGAATTACTGCGGCCAAGAGAGTGATCTGACCTTCGGTGGTCATTCCCTTATCGCCGCCCCGGATGGCAGTGTGCTTGCCGCCGCCCATACCACCGAAACCCTTATCGTCACGGACATCGCCCATGATGTTGACCCGGCGCTGCTGTCAACGCAGTTGGCCGATTACAGGGAGACCCCAGAATGACCCTTGATATACCCCGTCGCACCGACGAAGTGCTGACATCCGACACGCACCTGATCCAATCCTTTGCCAACCTGAACGCCTTGAAGCAGGACGGCGCGCGCACTGCGATCGTGTCTGCGAAGGGTGCGCATGTGACCGACAGTGAAGGCAACAAGCTGATCGACGGGATCGGGGGGCTATGGTGCGTAAATGTGGGCCACGGGCGCGACGAGATCATCGACGCCATAACCGAACAACTCAGAACACTTGATTACTATTCGACCTTCTACAACTTCACCCATCCTGCCGCTGCGGCGCTTGCCGAAAAAGTGGCGTCCTTGGCTCCGGGGCAGCTGAACCATGTCTATTTCAGCAATTCCGGTTCTGTCGCCAATGATAGCGCGGTGCGCATCCTGCATCACTACAACATCCTGCGTGGCAAGCCGGAAAAGCGCAAAGTGCTGTCCCGCATGGGCGCCTATCACGGCTCCACCCACCTTGCGATGGCCCTGACCACACCAGCTTACTCCGACGGCTGGCACACCGCCGCCGAAGGGCTCGTGCATCACCTCAAAGCGCCGCATAAATACCGCGAGGCGCCCGAGATGAGTGATGCGGAATTCCTCAGCGTTCTGGAGCAGGATATGTTGGACGCCATCCAACATATTGGCGCGGAAAACATCTGCGCGTTCTTTGCCGAACCCATCCAGGGGGCGGGCGGGGTTATCACAGCGCCGCCGGGTTATCACAAACGCATGCGCGAGATCACGGCGGAGCATGACATCGCCTATGTCGCAGATGAAGTCGTGACCGCCTGGGGGCGGTTGGGGCACATGTTCTCGTCCGAAGATGTTTACGATTACGTGCCCGATATCATTACCACGGCCAAGGGATTGACCTCCGGGTATCAGCCGTTGGCTGCGACCATCGTTTCAAGTGACATTTACAACGTGATTTCCGGACCGGATGCCATGTTCCTGCACGGCATGACCTATTCGGGCCATCCCGCCGCCGCTGCCGCAGGGTTGGCCAATATCAGCATTCTGGAGCGCGATGAAATTCCCAAGCGCGTTCAGACCACCGGCAAGGTGTTCGAGAACGCGCTGCGCGGTCTGGGAGATATGGAGATGGTGGGCGAGGTGCGCGGATCGCACTTCATGATGGGGATTGAATTCGTCAAGAACAAGGACACGCGTGAAGAGTTTGCCGCGGATGCGATGATCGGCTCGAAAGTGGCGCAGGCCGCGCAGGAACGCGGTTTGATCGCCCGTGCGCTTGGCAATATTCTGATCCTGTCACCGACTTTGATCATGGACGAGGTGATGATTTCCCAGATCGAGGCAACCCTGCGCGAGAGCATTCAGACGGTGTCAGATCAGTTGCGCATCTGATCCAAGATCCGCCAGCTCGACGAAGACCTTCTAGCCAAAGCAAAACAGGCCCTGACGGGCCTGTTTTGACGCCTTATCCCACGCAGGTCAGGCTTTGCCTTTCCACGGCACAAGCACACGTTCCGCCCACCGCATCAGCATGTCGATGCCAAAGCCGATGATGCCGATCAGAATGATCCCCATGATCACGATATCGGTCAGCGTGAACTTGGACGCCACCATGATCATCATGCCGGCCCCCTGGCTGGCCGCGACCAGTTCCGCGGCCACCACGGTGCCCCAACACACCCCCATGGCGACGCGTGCCCCGGTAAAGATGTCGGGCAGTGAATTGGGGATGATCACATGGCGCATGATCTGCCACTTGCTGGCCCCTAGCGAATACGCGGCGTGGACCTTGGTGATGCGCACGCCACTGACCCCGGATCGGGCGGCAATGGCCATGATCCACAAGGCCGCCAGGAAGAGCAGAATAATCTTACCCACCTCGCCAATGCCGAACCAAATGATCACAAGCGGGATCAAGGCCAGCGGCGGCACCGGGCGCATGAATTCCACGATCGGGTCAAACCAGCCTCGGAACCACCCGTTCAGACCCATGGCATAGCCCAGCGGAATACCCAGAAGCGCCCCGCACAGGAACCCGCCAATAACGCGGAACAGCGAATACCCAAGGTGTTCCAACAATGTGAACCCGCGATATCCCTCGGTCCCGATCTCGACCAGACGGTCTACCACCGCCTCTGGCGGGGGCAGGTAAACCGGGTCCATCTGCAAACCCGCCGGCGGCGCATAGCTGATCGCGCCCTTGTCGGTCAGGGCAAAGCGGCCCTTGTCATTCACCACCGGGGCTCCAATCGAAATCGGCGTGCCCTCAATGGCAATAATCTTGGCACCGTCGCTGCGCTTGGTGTCGTCATTCTTGTCAAAGATGATGGTCTTCGACCGCGACGCGTTCATCACCAGCGCATCGTTCTTGGCGATCCCGTCTCCGGGCTCCACCTCGAAATTCGAAATGTCTTCGCCAAAATCCACGACCCGCACGAACACCGTGGCATCGTCGGTCTCGCCTTCGGGGCTTTCCACTGTGTAGGTGAATTCGGTCTCGCCCACGAACGGCCCGGGTGCCTGCAGGAACCCCGGAACCAGCGCCGACCCGGTGAACGACCCCCAGATCAGGAATATCGTGGCCACCGAGATTACGCTGGCCCAGCGGTTTGACACCACGGCGCTTTCGTCACCGAACGTCACCGTCTTCAACGACGAGAAATCACGCCGCGTGCTTTGTACCAGAAACTTGATGACAAAGAACGCTCCGGCAAAGATCGCGATGTAGACAAAAAGGATCAGCAGACCAGTCATTGTGCAGCCTCCGTGCGACCCATGATTTCTTCTTCCATGTCCCAGATCATGGCAAGAATTTCTTCGCGGGTGGAATTGTAATCAGGATGCTTCTTGATCTCGCGCAGATCGGCATCCACGCCAAGATCCGCAAACGGCAGGCGGTACTCCTTGTGAATGCGGCCGGGCCGCGGGGCCATGACCAGCAGGCGTTCCCCCAAAAGCAGCGCCTCTTCAACCGAGTGGGTGATCAGGATGATCGTCTTGCCGGTCTCTTTCCAAAGCTTAAGCACAAGGCTCTGCATCTTTTCGCGGGTCAGCGCATCCAGGGCGCCCAGCGGTTCATCCATCAAAATCACGTCGGGGTCGTTGGCGAGGCATCGGGCTAGTGCCACACGTTGCTGCATGCCGCCCGACAGTTCGTAAATTGCCTTTTCTTTGAAATCGCCCAAACCCACCACGTCCAGAAGGTGGTCCACGTTCTCTTTGTATTCACTGGAATTTTGCCCCTTCATCCGGGGGCCAAAGCTTACGTTGTCCCGCACGCTCATCCATTCGAACAAAGCACCCTGCTGAAACACCATGCCACGCTCTGCGTCGGGCCCTTCGACCCGGTGACCATTCAGCTTTACTTGCCCTTCCGTCGGAGCCAGAAAGCCAGCTACGATATTCAGCAGTGTTGTCTTGCCACAGCCCGACGGGCCCAGCACGCTCATCAACTCGCCCGGGGCCAGTTGCAGCGTCACGTCCTTGAGTGCCTGTACCGAGCTGCCATTGGGCAGGTCGAACCGCATCGAGACATTTTCAAGCTCCAGTCCGCTCATGGTCCATCCCCGTTATGCGCAAAAGAAACAGCCGGGCAAGCTCGTGGCTTGCCCGGCCTGGATGTGCTGGGTTTACTGAACAGCGGCCAGCGGGCCAGTGTTCACAGCATTCTCGTAAGTGTCCAGCGCGCCGTCGATCGAGCCGGCTTCCACGAACACGTCTGCCACACCTTTCATGAAGGTTTGCGCATTGCCGCCCAGCCAGCCGTCGCCAAGCTGGTCTTCAATGGTCGGGAACGTGAAAGTCGAGATGGTCGCCATCGTCGCTTCTTCGTCCATACCCGCGTCCTTTGCAATCACCGGCAGCATCTCGGCGTGGTTGGCCTCGTCTGCCCACATGGCGTTGGCTTCTGCCGTCACTTCGAGGAACGTGGTCACCATGTCACCGTTCTCTGCGACCCAGCCAGCCGGGCCTGAGGTCACGTCGAACACCAGAATGCCCAACTCGGTTTTTTCGTCGCCGGTCAACAGCACATTGCCGAATTCCTTGGCCCGACGCAGTGCACCACCCCAGCCACAGAACATGTCAACCGCGCCCTGCTCCAGCGCAACCGCGCCTTCTGCCGGCGCCATGTCCACGATCTCCATGCCAGAGACGTCAACGCCAAAGTGGCTCATCTGCTTGAGGTACCCATAGTGGGCCGCGGTGCCGAGCGGCACGGCCACTTTTTTGCCAGCCAGTTCGCCCGCGTTCGACTTGTCGATTTCTAGTGCCTCGGCCACGACACAGTTGTCGTTGTCGGCATAAGACACCGCCACGTCCAGGATTTGCAGATCTTGACCGGCCGAGGTCGCAACCACGAAGGGTGGCACACCTTGGCTGACGGAGAGCTGAACGTCGCCCGATGCCATCGCCGCGCTCATCGCCGTGCCTGTGTCAAAGCTCACCCAGTTGATTTTCGCGCCCATGGCTTCTTCGTACTTGCCAGTTTCCTTGGCAAATTGGAACGGCATCGGCCATTCGAGGAAGTAAGCAACGGTGATCTCACCGTGGCCATCCGCCAGCGCGGCCGTGGCCGAAAACGCCGTGGCCATACCAGCAATCATTCCAATTGCAGTTTTCTTCATCTTGTTCTCCCTTAAGCTAGTCTTTTTGTAGTTTCACATTGTGAAACGTGCATTTCGCACAGCGAGATTACGGATGGAATTGCCAAACCGTCAATTGTTTTCTTTTCACAATCGAGCTCAGGGAGCAATAAAACTACTGTTCGCCCATTTCCCCGCTTAAGAAAATTGCCAAACCGTCACTTCGTCGCCAAAACGCGTCATGGAAGCGTTACGTGCCGAAAACAAAATGTCAAAGAAGGCGTCGCAAAAGCGTCGGCTTTTTCGTTTTCACAAATCCGCTTTTTAGCTTTTGTTCAATGTGTTGGTATCCGGCGCCATGCCGCCAATCATGCTTGTCACCCGCGCTGCCGCATTTTTAAGCTCGCCGCTCCAGCCGATGAGGTCTTCCATTTTATGTCTTGGATACATCGACCAAATATTAAGCGCTGCGATCGGTTCACCAACATAGTTGAAGATCGGCGCCGAGATTCCGAGAAAGTGGTCATACTCCTCGCGGTCGTTCTTGCCAAATCCGTGGACGCGGACGAAATCCAGTTCCGTCTTGAAGTCTTTGGCGTTGGTGATCGTGCGGCCGGTGAATTGCGTGAACTCGTAACCGTCTAACTTCGAGGCGATCAGCGGGTCGGGCAGGTAGGCCATAAGGGCTTTGCCCGAGGCCGAACAATGCACTGCCTCACGCGTCCCTGGCTGCTGTACACTGCCAAGCGATTGCTGGGACTCAAGTACTCGAAGATAGACCACTTCCAGCCCGCTGGGTATGCCGATGGTCACGTTGGCATCGAACATGTCGAACAAGCGGATCATCTCGTCCAACGCGACTGCTTGAATGTCATATCCTTTGAACGCGTTCCTGACCAAATCGAACACGCGCGGCCCAAGCAAGTAAACCTTGCGGTGACTGTCAAACCAAACCAGCCGTTCCTTCGCGCAGATTGCCAGAAGCCGATGCAAAGTGCTTTTGTTCAATCCGCTTTTCTTGACCAGTTCCGAAAACGTCATTGGTTTCTGCGTTTCGCTGATCAGCGTCACGAGGTTCATCAATTTTTCGACGATAGAACTGTGCATGAAAATGGCCTATAAAAATCGCACTTGCAAAGTGTGGACTTGGGCGAGGATCGACACTTGTCCCGAAGCCTACCTGAAAGCTTTTTGCGAAACAACGCTTTCGCATCGCAAAACAACCAGCGCGCCCGTTGGGCGCGGCCCCGAATGACCAAACCGCGTGTGACCAAAAATCAGACCGGCAGGATCGGGCCAGATAACTCGACTCAAATCCTGTGGTCGTCTTTCAGTCCCTAAAACAACGTGTCGAACAGCAAGCAGGAAATTCACTGGACGCTTACGGCAAGCGCGGGCCCCACGACGTTCCTTTTGCTGCATTGATTGGATCGCGAGATGGTTCAGGTCCGGCGGCAGCGTTAGGGCGACCTCAGCCCGCGACACCTGGAAAACGCGGTCAGTGTCATCCTGCTGCTATCTCTTGAAGCCAGGAAATGTCGGGCGGCCCGTTCGGGCAGTCGATCAGATAACCCCAGCCGCCGCTTTCGATCATCTTGGCCACCTCGGTGGACTGACCTTCGGCTATAAGGGGCACCATCCGGTGCGATCACACCCCCTTGGCTGGCATCGCCGGCGCGCTCGGAGCGTTTGAAGGCTTTATCGAGATGAAGCCGACAATCAAAAGCGACGTGTTGTGCGAGGTGATCAGCGGAGATGTGGCCATAGCGCGCTTCGCTCGATTGCGTGAGATGGGCGGACTGTATCGCTGTCGGCAGGGCGGGCGTGTTCTAAGCGGGCCCGTTATTGTCCATGTCGAGGATCATCTTCCATGCGCCATTTTGATCTCGCTGGTAGACCAACGCGAGGCGGCCTTCGGGGCTGCGTGTCTCGCCAGTGTCCCGCATCTTCATTGTGCCGTGGAAGCGGCCCACAACGACAACTGTGTCACCAAACTCGGTCAAAGTCTCGATGTCGAAACCGGATGTGATCTCGGCCGCCTGGATGCGCGGGACATACTTGTCACGGATGGCCTTGGTTCCAATCGTGACCGGTTGGCGTTCGTTCACGGTAACTGTGTCTGGGTGGCAGGTGCTGACCATCTGTTCGATGTCACCGCCGTCGAGGCCGCCGTTCCAAGTGTCGATAACGGCCTGAATGTCTTGTCTTACGCTCATCAGTCCACTCCTTTGTGGTTGCTATGTGGATTTTTCAGTCGCGGTTCGGTGTTTCCTTGATTGTTGAGAATGTAATTCGTCGCTATCGTAAGGTTAATCTAAGTTTTGCGACGTACTGTGATCGGAAAAACGAACAATGCATCGGAATAACTTTGGCGACATCCGTGTCTTTGTCGAAGTGGCTCGCCGTGGTGGCTTTCGTGCGGCAGCAGATCGTTTGCAGCAGGCCCCGGCCTCGGTCAGCGAAGCCGTGCAGCGACTTGAAAACCGGCTGGGCGTCCGGCTGTTTGAACGCTCAACCCGGTCTGTGTCGCTGACCCAGATTGGTCACAGGTTTTATCAAAGAAGTTTGCCTGCGGTCATGGATTTGGAGGGCGCTTTAAGCGCGCTGAACGAAGAAAAGGATCAGGTGAGCGGGACGTTGCGCCTGTCAGCGCCCTATAGCGCAGGCCCTTTCTTTCTGGATGCATTGCTGGCCCGTTTTGCCGTCGCATACCCAAGCGTTGCGATCGAAATCCTCTATGAGGACACGAAGGTTGATCTGCTGACCTCCGGTATTGATGCCGCAATCCGATCAAGCACAATGATGGCACCCGATAGCCATGCCGTTCCCATTGGTCCAGAGTTGAAAATGACGATCGTTGCCTCTCTCGCCTATCTGGAAGAAAGAGGAACGCCAAAGGGTCCGCCTGACATCCTGGAACACGACACGATTTGCTATGCCTTCGGGCGTGGCGATCGGTTGGCGCCGTGGGGGTTTACCGGCCCGGATGGATCTTATGTCATCCAGCCAAAACCAAGGCTTGTTACGAACGATATGCGTTCTTTGTTGCACTATGCCGCACAGGGATTGGGACTGGCTTATGTCTATCGCGAGATCGCCGCGCCCGTCATGGCCGAAACCGAGCTGGTGGGAGTGCTGGCGGAACACCTGTCACCTTTGCCGCGTTATTCGATCAATTATCAAAGCAAAAGACATATGACGCGGCGTTTGCGCGCCTTTCTTGATTTCGCAAAGGGCAGCAGGGACGCGCAATAGCGGTGACGTGGACGTTTTACTGCCCTGCTGGACCGGCTTGCCGCCGTCATTGTCACCTCAGCCTGTGTTGTCGCCACAGGGTTTGGTGTTTTCCTCCAGAAAACGTTTCACATCCGCGGCGTTCTTGAAATCAAGCAAGTCCAACCTGTCTGCAAGAATTTCGGCGTAGTAGGGGACATTGGCCAAGCGTTCTTCCATCGTCTCCTCTATCTGCATCGCGTAGTAGCCAGTTTGATGGAAATACATCACCCGCGCCCGGATAAGAGCCGCTTTGCCTTCGAACCCCATGGATAAGAAAACAGACCGAAGCTGTTCGACGCGCATCTCTTCGACGCGCTTCAAGACGTCGGCTGTGCGTTTCGAACTGTGCGCCCACTCTCGCACGGCATTTTCGTAACGCGCATCGATGGCGTCATCGATGATCAGGGCCCGGGTGTAGGCAAGGTACATTTGCCAGCCGTCCGGGCCTGCCTGCGCAATGGCCCGATTGATCTTGTCGGTGTTCCGGTGCACCCAATCTTCACGAACATCTTCCATCAGTTCTTCGAGGCGCTTGTATTGCCAGTAAAACGCACCGGTCGTGGCGCCCAAGGACGCGGCGAGCCGGCGCAGACTGATGCCGGTGATCCCGTCCTTGATCAACGCCTGGCGCGCCGCAGCGATCCAGTCCTCACGCCGCAGCTTCTCATTTTTTGGTGACGAGGACCCCGCCTGAGACGGGCTTTCGACGGCATCGGGTGACTGGTTGTGGAGGTTATTCATGTTGACTCAACATAGCACATAACACTAGTTATGCAATTAGCATAACACTCGTTATGTACTAAGAAGGGCTTTGTGATCTTACAAAAATCAGGGGGGCGGGAATACGGTTTTCACGATTTGTATCAACCGGTTGTACGATCGAGAGCATGTTTTCGAAACCGATCGATTCACGCCAAAACAAAACACAATCCAAGGGAGCAAACACAAAAATGAAACATGATCAGATGATGATTGACCGGCTGACACGGGCCGCCAAGGAGGGGGCGATATCGCGCCGTTCCTTCATGAGCTATGCGGTGTCCGCCGGTTTGACAGTCTCTGCTGCGGGCGCGTTGTGGACAGGGTCGGCCAAGGCAGCGCCACAGCGTGGCGGCACGTTCCGGATTGCCCAGCATGATGGCAATGCCACCGATGGATATGATCCGGCGAAATACGTGTCCTTTGGGGACATCGCGCTGGCGCATACCTACCGCGCTTACTTGACGATGATTATGCCTGATCAGACGCTGGGTGGGGATGTGGCGACCGAATGGTCGGCAACCCCGGATGCAAAGGAATGGCGGTTCAAACTGAACGACAACGCGACATTCCACTCGGGCGGCAAGGTGACCGCGGCGGACGTCATCGCCTCGATCAATTATCATCGCGGCGAGGACAATCCGTCGGCGGCAGCGTCGCTTCTGACCAGCATTGTCGATATCGTGGACAACGGCGATCACTCGGTCACCTTCAAGCTGGATGCCCCGAATGCCGATCTGCCTTGGATCATGCCCGACTATCACCTTCCCATCCTGCCGGCAAAACCGGATGGAACGATCGACTGGCAATCGGGGGATGGCTGTGGACCTTACGTGCTCAAAAGCTTTGAACCCGGTGTTGGGGCCTACCTGGAACGGCACGAGGGGTGGCACGGGGAAGGGGCCTATTTCGATGCGATCGAGTTCAAGATCATTAATGATCCGAATGCGCGTCAAACCGCATTGATCACTGGCGATGTGGATGCTGCCAGTCTTCTTGAAAACAAGACGATGTCTTTGCTCAGCCGCAACCCGGACATCATTGTCGATAATGTACCGTCGGCATCCTGCATCACGCTACCCATGCACACCAACAAGGCTCCGTTCGACAATCCTGATGTGCGTATGGCGCTGAAGCTGGCGATGAACCGCGAGGACATTGTAGAAAAGATCGCCTTTGGCGCGGCCACGGTCGGGAATGACTTTCACCACAACGCGGCAATGCCGTACTTTCCCGAGGACATCCCGCAGCGGGACTACGACCCCGATCAAGCAGCATCCTTGTGGAAAAAAGCAGGGATGGAAGGTCAGAGCCTGAACATTTCGACGGCGGATTCGATAACGACAGGTGCGGTCGACATGCTGGTGCTTTACGCCGAACATGCCAAGGCGGCGGGGATCGATATCAAGCCGATCCGTGAACCCAATGACGGCTACTGGTCCGAGGTCTGGCTCAAGAAGCCCTGGATGATGTCCAACTGGGGTGCGCGTCCGACACCCGATGTGATGTACACATTGACTTACAAGGCTGGCGCACCGTGGAACGAAACCTTTTGGGACAATGCGCGGTTCAACGAATTGCTGCTTATGGGCAAGGGCGAGTTGGATGACGCAAAGCGCGCCGAGATCTATCGCGAGATGGGCATGATCCTGCGGGATGATGGTGGCGCCTTGATTCCGTATTTCCCCAACTACGTGTCGGGCCGTCGTAAAAACGTCCAAAACATCGGTCAGGTCGCTGCGAGCTGGGCCATGGACAGTTTCCGGGCCGGAAGCCGCTGGTGGTTTGAGGCGTGACACTTTGAGGAGTAACACAAGGATTGGGTTTGCGCTCCCTGTGCATGCCTGATGCGCTCCGGCGGGCTCTACCAAGTGGCTCGCCGGGGCCGATCGCCACGTCGCCGAACATGTTGTTCGATCCGCGCTTGCCCACTTCGCCTAGCGGTGCGTCCGAAACTGGGGCACTGTGGCATCATCATGTCGGATGACCCTGCGCCTTATGCTGACACCCTGACGCTTTTGGCGTGTCAGATCAGCATTCCCGCGATGACCGCCATTGCGGAGCGCAACGCGCATTTGACGGCGTGCGTGGCAAAAGTCGATGCATGTTTAAAAGCCTCGACCCGTCGCGTTGACCTGGTTGTCATGCCCGAGCTTTCCAGCCTCGATTATGCCCGCGATACTTTTGAAAACCTTGCAGAGTTGGCAGAACCGTTGGACGGACCGTCGTTCCAAGCGTGGCGCAGGCTTGCGCAGGATCACGAAGTTCATGTTGTCTATGGGTTTGCCAGAGCAGCACAAGATGGCCCGCGTATCTGCAGTGCGGTGGTTGGGCCGCAGGGCCAGCTTGTGGGGTATTACGACAAGCTGCACCTCGCCCAATACGGTGCCTCGATGGAGAAAGACTACTTCACGCGTGGAGAGCACCTGCTGGTTTTTACGCTCAAGGGATTTCGGATCGCCCCGATCATTTGCTATGACATCCGCTTTCCTGATCTGTCACGCGTGCTTGTGGTCGATCACGAGGTCGATCTGCTTTTGCATTGCGGCGCCTATTACCGTGATGAGAGTTTTCATACGTGGCATGCTTTTGCCACGACCCGCGCGCTTGAAAACCAGGTCCATCTTTTATCGCTGAACCGAGCGGGGCAAAGCTATGGCAACTCGGTGTTCTGCTTGCCGTGGCATGATGAGACTTGCCGGCCCGAGGTCTTCGAGGGTCGCGAAGAGGACTTTCGCCTGATCACGCTGGACCAGCGCACGCAGGCGAAGGTCAGAGAACGTTATACGTTTCTGAAAGACCGGATCCGGTATGACGCGCTGTTCAACTACTCGGACAAGTCCGGGAAGACGTGATTGCGTTTGACCTGACCGTACACGAAGCTGCTGTCGATCGAACTAATACCGCCCACTGGATGAAGGCGCTGCCGCACGAAGCGTTCGTAGTCTTCCAGGTCGCTGACGACAACGCGCAACAGGTAGTCTGACGGCCCGGTCATAACGAAGCATTCCAAAACTTCGGGAATGGAGCGCACGCGATTCTCGAAGTGTTTGACGGTGTCCTCAGAGTGTTTTTCAAGGCTGACGCGCACGAAAACCATAACAGGCAGCCCATAAGCCGCGGCATCCACGTCGATGCTGTACCCTTTGATGACGCCGGTACGCTCGAGGTTGCGCAGTCGCCGCAAGCAGGGGGACGGAGACAGGTTCACCTCGGCTGACAAATCCAGGTTCGACATCCGCCCGTTCTTTTGCAGGGCGCGGACGATTTTGCGATCTGTCGCATCCAATTTGGTATTTTTTGGCATATCATGCTAATTTTTTAGGGCTTATTAGCTACTTTAGCAATCAAGCGCCCTCTGATCCAGTGCAATGTGCCTTAACGCGGTACAGGGAGACGGACATGCGCAAGACCAAAACCGGGCTTTCGACACGGGCCATTCATCACGGTTATGACGCGCAGGCACAACATTCCGGCCGCCGCCTGACCTTATCTCAACGCATTGCTACCGAACCGGAGATCTCATGCCCGACAAACCCATTCTTGGAGATGCCAAAAGTCGCGCTGCCACCCGCTCTATGGATGGCTGGTTGCAAGATCTGGACCGCAAACGCCAATCCGGCCCCACGCTTGGTGACGCCCATGCCGGTGCTATGGGCTTGTCGACCTGTGCCGTTCACGCAGGCACCCATGACGACCCGCGCACCGGAGCGGTGGGCACACCGATTTACCAGGCGTCGACATTCATCCTGAATGACGACCAATACAGTGCGGTCGAGGAAGGCTTTGCACGCGACCGGTTCATCTATTCGCGTTACGGCAATCCGTCGCAATGGGCCGTGCAGGAAAAGCTGGCGGCTCTGGAAGGCGCGGAAAGCTCCATCGTTTTCAGTTCCGGCATGGCCGCGATCACGGCGACGGTTCTGGCGCTGGTGGACAAGGGCGCGCATGTGGTGGCGTCCAGTGACCTTTACGGCGGCACGTACAATCTGTTCAATCAGGAGTTTCCAACGCTTGGCATGTCGGCCACGCTGGTGGATTCCCATGATTTCGACGCGATTGAGGCCGCCATCCGGCCCAACACACAGCTTTTGTATTTCGAGGTCATCACCAACCCGGTTTTGAAGGTTGTGGACATCCCCCGCCTTGTGGACATCGCGCGGCGCCACAAGCTGCGCCTGGTGGTGGACAGCACTTTTGCGCCGCCGCCGGTCATGCGCCCGCTTGAGATGGGCGTCGACGTGGTGATCCATTCTGCCTCCAAGTATCTCAACGGGCATTCCGACCTGATTGCCGGCGTCGCCGCGGGGCCACGCAAGCTGATCGACATGATCTGGCCACGGCTTTTGAACTATGGTGGCTCGTTGGATCCGCATGCGTGTTTTCTGCTGGAACGGGGTCTGAAAACCCTATCAATCCGGATGCGCGCCCATGAGGAAAGCGCCACGGCCTTGGCCACGTTTCTCGAAACGCACCCAACCGTTGACAAGGTGCTTTATCCAATGCTGCCCAGCCACCCGGATCACGCATTGGCGAAGAAGCTGATGAAGATGGGTACCGGCAACGTGACGTTCTTTGTCAAAGGCGGTGATCAGGCCGCGCTTCGCCTGCTGGATCACCTGCGCCTGCCGAAACAGGCCACCAGCCTGGGCGGAGTCGAAAGCCTGATCAGCCTGCCGTTCAACTCGTCCCAAGCCACGTTCACCGCGCGTCAGCGGGCCGCAATTGGCATTCATCCCGGTTGCGTCCGCCTGTCCGTCGGCATTGAGGATGCCGCCGACCTTATCGCTGATTTTGACCAGGCCTTGGCTGCCATTTCCACCCAGAAGGACCGCGCACATGCGTAACAACATCCCCACCGCCGCCCTCAGTGAATTCGTTAATGAAGTCGCCCAGACGCCCGAGGAAGGTCTCATGTCCTACGGAATCGAAATCGACTGGGAAAGCGGCACGCGCACGCGCAGCCAGACCAAGCCCATGTTGGTCGGACCGCACCGTGTCAGCCGCAGCTTTGAATGGAAAGCGGATGAGCCGCGTCAGCTGATGGGCAACAACCACGGGCCCAATCCGCAGGAGTTGCTGCTGTCGGGGCTTGGCTCTTGCATGATGGTCAGTTTCATCGCGGGCGCCACCGCCGAAGGCATCCAGCTGGAGACGGTCAAGCTGGATTTTGAAGGCGTATTAGACCTGCGCGGCTTTTTCGGGCTTGGCACCAACGCGCCCATTGGCTTCCCCGAGATCAGTTACACGCTACATGTCACTGGCGATGCGAAACAGGAAGACTTTGAAGAACTGCATCGCAAAGCCGTTCTTCACAGTCCGAACGCGCAAACGATTATAAATCCAGTCGCTCTCAAGGGTGACATCATCTGCACGGCGGTTAAGGCATGAATTTCAACATCGGCATCGGACCAAACCTGCGCAAGTCCGCGTTTTTCGATGCGACCGTGCGCGATGGCGTCTGCAGCTTTTCGGTTTACAACCACATGCTTATTCCAGGGCATTTCGGGGACCCGGATGCAGAGTATGATCGGCTTTTGAACGGTGTCGCGATGTGGGATGTCGCCGCCCAGCGGCAGGTTGAGATCGCAGGCCCGGACGCAGGACGTTTTGTGCAGTACTTGACGCCGCGCAACCTGTCGCAGATCCGGATCGGACAGGGGCGCTACATTCCGCTGTGCGATCACGACGGTATGTTGATCAACGACCCTGTCTTGCTGAAACTGGCCGAAGACCGCTTCTGGCTGTCCGTTGCCGATAGCGACATCCATCTCTGGGCCGCCGCAATCGGGCGCGAAAAAGGATGGGACGCACAAGTGTCCGAACCCGATGTTTCCCCACTGGCAATTCAGGGACCGCGGGCCATGGACCTGGCGGCAAGGCTCTTTGGCGATCATGTGCGTGACTTGAAACACTTCGGATTTGAGCAAACGCAGCTTGATGGAATTCCGTTGGTCCTGGCGCGTTCCGGCTGGTCAAAGCAGGGCGGTGTAGAACTTTATCTGCAAGACAGTGCACGTGGCAGCGAACTTTGGGACAGGGTCAAATCGGCAGGCGCGGAATATGACATCGGTCCTGGCGCGCCCAATGATACCGAGCGCCTTGAAAGCGGGCTGATCTCCTACGGGGCGGATATGCGGTGGCAAACCAATCCCGCTAACCCGTTCGAAATGGGCTTTGGTCCGCTTGTCGATCTGACAGAAGATCGTGATTATGTCGGACGCCGGGCACTCGAGAGACTGTCCAAAACCGATGTAAAACGAAAACGCGTCGGGTTGATCATCGATGGCAATCCCGTTCCGCCGGGTCATTCGGTTCCCCTTTGGGCCCGGACCAGCGAGGCAGGCTATGTCACCGAATTCGCCTTCTCCAGGCGCTTGGGCCAAACGATCGGGGTGGGCTTGTTACGCACTGATTTTGACCCGGACACCGAAAAACTTCTCATCGCTTTAAATGGCACGAACCACGCCGCGCATGTGACCGACATTCCCTTCGTCTGACTTTTAGGACGCGAAAGATGACCCAGACAGAAATCCAGCATCTGAAGACAATCGAACAGCGCCTGTTATGGCTGTCTCATTGGATGATCCACCACGCCAATCATGTCCGTCCAAAGGTGGACGGGATCAAGGTGGGCGGGCATCAGGCATCCTCGGCTTCGATGGTGTCGATCATGACGGCGCTGTATTTCTCGGCCCTGCGCCCCGAGGACCGGGTGGCGGTCAAACCCCATGCTTCACCTGTCTTTCACGCAATCCAGTACCTGATGGGCAACCAGACCCGCGAGAAGATGGAAAACTTTCGCGGCTACGATGGCGTGCAAAGCTATCCCAGTCGCACCAAGGACATCGACGATGTGGATTTTTCCACCGGGTCCGTGGGGCTTGGCGTGGCGATCACGTCATTTGCGTCGATCATTCAGGACTACGTTGCGGCCAAGCAGTGGGGGCAGGGCGCCCCTGTAGGGCGGATGGTGGCGCTGGTCGGTGATGCAGAGCTGGACGAAGGAAACATCTATGAGTGCCTGCAGGAAGGTTGGAAGAACGATCTGCGCAACACATGGTGGATCATCGACTACAACCGCCAATCGCTGGACGGGATCGTGCGCGAAGGTCTGTTCGCTCGGATCGAAAAAATCTTTGATGCCTTCGGCTGGGACGTGGTGCGTGTCAAGCACGGCGTGCTGCAACGTGCCGCCTTCAATGAGCCCGGCGGTGACAAGCTGCGCGATTGGATTGATGCCTGCCCGAACCAGGAGTATTCTGCGTTGACCTTTATGGGAGGGGCCGTCTGGCGTAAACGGCTGATGGATGACCTTGGCGACCAGGGCGAGGTCACGGCCCTGATCGAGCGCCGCTCGGACGATGAGCTTGCGGCGCTGATGGAGAACCTTGGCGGCAATTGCGTAGAGACAATGGCAGATACATTTGCTGCCATCGATCATGATCGCCCCACCTGCTTTCTGGCTTACACGATCAAGGGGTGGGGCACACCCATCGCGGGGCACAAGGACAACCACGGCGGGCTGATGAACAGCACCCAATTCACCCGCTGGCAAGCCCATATGGGTGTCGCCCAAGGCGAGGAATGGGAGCCGATGGCAACGGTCGACAATCCCGCCGCGTTGAAGGCTTTCCTTGCCGAGGTGCCGTTTTTTGCCAAGGGGGCACGGCGCTTCACCGATGCGGTGCTCAATGTCCCTGCGATCGATTTCACCACGGATCGCGAAATCTCGACACAGGCAGCTTTCGGCAAGATTCTGGATGACCTGTCAAAAGGCGACAGCGAGTTGGCAGCCCGGATCGTCACAACCTCGCCCGACGTGACCGGCACAACAAGCCTCGGCCCGTGGGTGAACCGGCGCAAGCTCTTTGCCCGCTCCGCACAGGCCGACGCCTTCATCGAGCACCGCATCCCCTCGACTGCGAAATGGGAGTTCACACCGCAGGGCCAGCATATCGAGCTTGGGATTGCCGAAATGAACCTGATGCTGCTTCTGGGGGCGGCGGGCCTCAGTCATAGCCTCTTCGGCAAACGATTGATCCCGATTGGAACGGTCTATGATCCCTTCGTTGCACGTGGCCTCGATGCGCTGAACTACGTCTGCTACCAGGATGCACGCTTTTTGCTGGTGGGCACGCCGTCCGGTGTCACGCTGGCCCCGGAAGGTGGCGCGCACCAATCTGTCGGCGCGCCCCTGATCGGGATGTCGCAAGACGGGCTGGCCAGCTTTGAGCCTGCCTTTGCAGATGAGTTGGCGGTGATCATGGAATGGGCGTTTGACTATTTACAACGCGATGGCGAAGGCAACCCGGACGAGCGCACATGGCTGCGCGATGAGATCGGCGGGTCAGTCTATCTGCGCCTGACGACCAATCCGGTCGAGCAACCGGGCAAACGTCACGACGACGCCTTTCGCCAAGGCGCCATCGACGGGGCCTATTGGCTGCGCAGGCCGGGGCCAAACTGCGACGTGGTGATTGCCTATCAGGGCGCAGTGGCGCCTGAGGCAATCAAGGCGGCGGGTCGGATTGCCGAGGGCCGCCGTGACATTGGTGTTCTTGCAGTGACGTCTGCCGACCGCCTGAACGCTGGATGGTCTGCAGTGCAAAGGGCGCGTTCGCGCGGTATGGATGACGCCACATGCCACGCCGAAACCCTTTTGCAGGACCTGCCATCACATTGCCGCCTTGTTACGGTGATCGATGGGCACCCGGCAACGCTGTCTTGGTTAGGCAGCGTTTGCGGCCATAGGACGATCCCGTTGGGTGTGGAGCATTTTGGGCAAACCGGCACGATTGGAGACCTTTACGAGCATCATGGCATCGACGCCATGACGATCGTGCGCAAAGTGGCCAGCCTCACGGATGGCAAGCGGATTGCCACACGCGTACCGTCGCTGGCCTGACCCACGACGATGATGGTCGAACTTTAACACGTCGCAATTTCATTTGCGGTGTGGTTTTGATCAGCCGGTACCAAAGGTTAGTCGATTTATGACGCTGCCGCGGGACCGATAGCGCGGCCTGTGTTGTCTACGAATGCGTGCGTATCAGGCCTTGGGGCTTGTCGTCGGGTCAACGGCACATGCTGATGCGAAACTCGCACGCACTGTTCTTGCGGAGCGCGCAGCAGGAGGTTTCGACACAGCGACAGCTTTTGTGAACCAACGCTCGATATAATTTTTCAAACACCGCTGCATGCCACGTGCACAGGGGTTTGTCGCTGGTCTCGCCGCGAATGACGGGGTTGTTCGTGATCTGAAACGTCCAGGCGTTCAGACGTTCGAATTTCCCCGATCCGACAAAGGTCCAGGCATGTTTGGCAATTGCCCTCGACAGCAGGTGGGCAGCCGCGTGCGCGGGCAGCACGCGAAGAATGACTTGGACTGGCTTTGGAATGCGGTGCACCAAAATGTACCGCGCGGTGTTGCGGCCTGCGGCAGCGGCAAGCGCGGGGGCAAGTTCGGGCTCTTCCTTTCGCAAAAGCCGATGCAAACGCGCCGCCTGACCTTCGGGAATCATCTGCGTTCCATCGGGCACATGGGTGATGCCCGCAGACCAAAGCATGCGCGTTACCAATTGGTCCCCTCCAATCTTCTTGATCTGAGGCAACATCTGTAAAACTGCATTGGGGCCAATCATGCCCGCGTCGCGTTGCGGCGTCTCAGACATCTTCCATCTGCTGGTTGCCACCGCCGCAAGCCCGGATTTCGGCACCGTTGGGCATCTTGAACGCCTGGCTTCGTTGCGCGGATCGTTCTTTCATTTGCGCCTTGATCGCCTTGCGGCGTTCAGCCGCGCGCGCGGCGCGATCGGCAGATGCTTCCCAGTCATCAAGCTGGGCTTCGGCCAACTCGCGCGTCTCGTCGAATTTGAAATCAACCGTTTTCTTGGTTTGCGGGCCCCAATACCCGGCCTTTCCCAGGTCATAGAATGTCCGCTGGAATCCGGCTTTGAGAAAAGCGTATAGGCAGCCGAGAAGATAGCGCCGCCTGAACCCGGTGCCGCGCCACGGATAATGGAACAGCGCCTTTTTCATGTAGAAGCGGCGGTAGTTGTTCATCACCCCATCCAGCAATTCGCCGCGTTCCATGGCGGCCGGTTTCATGATCGGCGTTACGAAATTGTATTTGGAAAAGTCGAAGATCTGCACCTGGTCTTTCAGCTCCTGAAAAAGCGGAGTGAAGGGCCAGGGCGTGTACATTGACCAGTTCGCAAGGTCCGGCTGCCAGTCCCAGGCCATCTGGTAGGTTTCTTCCAGCGTCTCGGACGTTTCGTTGTCGAGACCCACGATGAACTGTGCCTCGACCAGAATGTCCGCATCGCGCAGAAGTCTGATTGCGGTCTTGTTCTCGTCGACCTTGGTTTCCTTGTTGAACTGGTCCAGCTTCATCTGCGCGGCGGCTTCGGTCCCAAGCGATACATGCACCAGCCCGGCTTTGCGGTAAAATTTCAACAGATCCTTGTCGCGGTAAATGTCAGTGACGCGTGTGTTGATGCCCCATTTCACGCGCCGCGGCAGATCGCGGGCAATCAGTTCTTCGCAAAATGCGATGAACTTCTTTTTGTTGATGGTCGGCTCCTCGTCCGCAAGGATGAAGAACCCGACACCGTGGTTGGTAACAAGATCCTCGATTTCATCGACGACGTCCTTGGGATCGCGCACACGGTAGTCGCGCCAGAATTTCCACTGGCTGCAGAAGGAACAGGTAAAAGGACACCCACGCGCAAGGTTGGGGATCGCCACGCGTGTTCCGAGCGGGATGTAGATGTATTTCTCCCACTCCAGCAGGGTCCAATCGGGTTTGATTGCCGACAGATCCTTGACGGTGGACGCGGCAGCAGTGGCCACGATTTCATCGCCATCGCGAAAAGCCAGGCCCTTGATATTGTGTCGCTCTGCCGGCCACTGGCCGTTTTTTATTGCCTGCATGAGCTGACTGCAGATTTCTTCGCCCTCACCGCGCACAATCACATCGATCCATGGCGCTTCGGACAACACTTGTTTGAACATGAATGTTGCGTGCACCCCGCCCATGACACGCACGGCATCCGGCACGGTCTGGCTTGCGATCTTCAGGACATCTTCTGCGCGGTAAATGGATGGCGTAATGGCCGTCACTCCGACCACGTCGGGCGCTAACTCTTCCATTTTCCGGGCCAGATCTTTGTCTGACATGTCATCCGTCATCGCGTCAATGAAATGGATGTCGTCAAAACCGGCCTGTCGCAGATGACCGGTCAAGTAGGCAACCCATGCAGGTGGCCACGTTCCGGCGATTTCGGCCCCACCCGAGCGATAGTTGGGGTGAACGAACAATATCCGCATAGCAACCTCCATGTGTAAGCTTTAGTTTACACATGCGAAGGGCGATTTTGTTGACATGGATCAAAAAGAGGCGCGAAGACCCGACGCAGAGCGCAGTGAAAGGGTGTTACGCGCCTGACCAGGCACAAGGGCGGCAATAACGTTGTGTGATGGCGGACCGAGGATCAACCACACTATGCTATCATCTTGTTTCCGTTTTACTCAAAAAGCTCTTGTTTGTTGGCATTTAATCCATCACCCTGCATCAAGAGATTTCATTTGTTCCCGCTGTGTCTCATGAAAAGTGGTGGGAAAGATGGTGGGAATGATTTGAGCGTATGGGCAAACTTTCGGTAAAGTCGGTCAACGCAATCCAGAAGCCTGGGATGCATGGCGACGGGCTGGGGCTTTACCTGCACGTCAGCAAAGGTGGGACCAAATCCTGGATTCTTCGCGTTACGGTGAAAGGCGAGGCCAAGCGCCGCGAGATCGGACTAGGCGCTCTCACAGAAATCAATCTCGCAAAAGCTCGGGAGAAATCTCGAGAATTGCGGGCGGTCGCAAAGTCCGGGCAGAACCCTGTTGCGTACCGTGACCGGAACCACCTGACCTTCAGAAACGTCGCTACGGAACTGCACAAGACACTGGTGCCAACATTCCGCAACGAAAAGCACGCAGCACAGTGGCTTGCCTCTCTGGCCAACCACGCATTTGACCGTATCGGGGAACGAAAAATCGAAGATATACGCCGCGATGATGTGTTTTCAGTGTTGGCGCCGATCTGGACGAAAATGCATCCCACGGCAAAGCGCCTGAAACAGCGAATAGAGGCGGTTTTCGACTGGGCCATTGGGAAGGGCTATCATCCGGGGCCGAACCCGGTGGACGGGCCGCTGCGTCGCGCTCTGGGCAAGGGGTCACGGAGGCCAAAGCACCATGCCGCGTTGCCTTGGCGTCAGGTTCCCGAGTTCATGGCGCAACTTTCCGAACGGGAAGCGATTGCCGGTCGTTGCCTTGAGTTCATCATCCTAACAGCCGCACGGAGCGGAGAGGCGCGGGGGGTAACATGGGCCGAGGTCGACCTTGAAAACCGCGTCTGGATCATTCCCGCGGCGCGGATGAAAGCGGAGCTCGAACACCGTGTGCCCCTGTCAGACGCTGCCGTTGCCGCGTTGGAGGCGGTTAAGGGCTTGGATCCGGTCTATGCGTTTCCGTCTCCGCAGCGTGTGGGCGCAGACGGCAAGCCGCTATCCATCAATGCCTTCCGCCCGCTGCTGGCGCGTATGGGGCGTGAGGGGCTGACGGTGCACGGTTTTCGATCAGCTTTCCGCGATTGGGCTGCAGAGTCCGCCCGCGCGGATCGAGCTGTTGCTGAGGCAGCTCTGGCGCATCAGGTTACTGGCGTCGAAGGAGCATACTTCCGCAGCGATCTTTTTGAGCGGCGGCGGGACCTGATGGACGTATGGGGCCGGTATGCAACCGGCGCAAGCGGCGAGATTGTTGAACTGGTGCGTGCTTGAAGTTGCCTGCAACGGCCTGTCAACCTCTCTAACTAACTGATTTTATTAGAGCGCAGGTGACGTGCATACGAGAACTTTGATCGGTGCTGCATGATCCGATTCGTTAATACGAGAAAGGATTATCCATGACCCACGAACTTCGAGCCGAACTACTGTCACCCCGCGATGTGGCGACGCTTCTGGGAGTTTCCGCGGCGACGCTTTGGCGTCGGAGCAAAGACGGCACGCTGCCCGAACCGGTGAAAATCGGCGGGCTCACGCGCTTCCGTCGCGCAGAGATCGAGCGTTTCATTGCGGGCGATGCCGCATAAGCAAAACCTCCGCCGGGGCATGGCGGAGGCTGCTAGTGTTTTGGGGTGTCATGAACGGACGTCCTATGAGTAGCGGATCCCGCCGCCCGGCTCAACCAAGGAGCCGAGCATGGCAAACTTCTCCATTTACCATCCCTCGGTCGTGGCACGCCGCAGCTTTTGCGGCCGCCTCGCGCAAGTTCTAAACCTGCTGATCGAAGAGGGCGAGCGGGGCCTGACCGCGGCGGGCCTTCCGACGGGTGTTAGGCTTGCCGCCTATGTCTACCGCCTACGTCATGAGTGCGTGCCGATCGACACCCAGCGCGATTGCAATTACGGGCCTTGGGGCGGGCATCATGCTCGCTACGCCCTGGCGGCTCGTGTTGAGCGGGAGGATACGGCATGAACGCCCTCGCCGAAATTGCCCGGGACCATCGCGAAAGTTCGGACGCCTATCGGGGTGTCATACATCTGAATGCTGAATGGCGAATTGCTGATTGCAAAGATCAGATCCAGTGGCTGATTCAGCGCCGTACACGTGCTCAGAGCTTGGATGGAGCCCGATGGGTGTCTCACAGCTACTGCCAGACCCGAAAGGCTCTTATTCGGAACTGGGCCAGCCTCATAAGCGATGACGGCACCCTGCTGTTCACATTGCTGCCCGAGTACATAGGACTGCGATGATATACCCGGATTCTAAGGTAGAGCTAGAAGTCGCTTCCTCTGCGCAGTTACGGCAGGTGCCTTTGTCTTTGCGCTTCGACTATCGACCTTTCTGGCGCCCAATCTGTAGCGTTTTAGGTGGGACGAAAACCCTGGCTGCTGTAGTCATGGCACTTATCCATACGGACGGGTGGGTGAGTTACAGTCGAGCCGCACGGCACTACGAAGTTCCTAGCCGCTACAGGAACCCTCTCTACACATGGCGGCTCGTGACCGGAGCTATGGACTTGCTAGATGACCTTGGCCTGATTGACCACGACCGGCGAGCACCGGGAAAAAGAGGTTGGCAAAGTGCGGCACGGGCGAAGCCGGAATTGGGAGAGGCCGTATCGGAGTTATTCAAGAGCGAACCCCTTGTGGCGGCTCGACCACATGAACCAATTGTTCTTAGAGACAAACACGGCAAGCTGACCGACTACAGTGAAACACGGGAGGCAGGCTGGATGCGCAAACGTTTAGACGAAATCAACGAAGGTATCGCCAGCGCTGGTCTGCCTTCAGCTATCCGCGCCCCGGTGGTTCGCATCTTCAACCGTGACTTTGGACGTGGCGGGCGCTTCTATGCGATGGGCGGCGCCTGGCAGGTTCTCTCAGAGGACGCGCGCGGGCGCATCCAGATCGATGACGAACCCATGGTGGAGATGGATTTCCGCTGCCTGCATCCCTCCATGCTCTATGTCAAAGAAAGTATACCGGTGCCTGCCGATGCCTATGACCTTCCGCCTTGGCCGCGGGATCTAGTGAAGCACGTCCTGCTCGTTCTCATTAACGCCCCATCTCGCAGGATTGCACAATCTGCAATCGCCCATTGTGAGGCTATGGCCGATGTAGCTCTTCCAGGCACGAATGAGGCCTCGCGAAACGCTGGACGCATTATCAAGGATGTAGCCGCCTTACATCGCCCTATTGACGCAGCCTTTGGGACTGACGCCGGCGCAAAGTTGATGCGGCTCGACAGCGAGATTGCAGAAGCCGTTATGCTAGACATGCTCAAGCGTGGAATTGTCGTCCTTCCGGTGCATGACAGTTTCCTTGCGCCTGCATCGAAAAGTTCGGAGTTGGAGCAAGCCATGATGGAAGCCGCCGAACGCAAAACAGGAACGAGACTCTTGGTTTCCCTGAAATAGAAGAAGAAACAGAAGAGAAATAGAACACCCCTCTTACTGCATATGTGGAACATTTCCGGGTTAAGCTATTGAAAGTGTTAAAAATCGCGCGCCGCCACTCTGCTGCCCGTGAATCTGTCCACTTTCTCGGCTTTCCCGGATCGTTCCAAAACGTCGAGATGCCTTTTTTTGTGGAATGGCGCCGATCTGGGTTAAAATCCAACGTAGTTTCATTGGTGCCAACTCAGGTGCACCAAAATCAAGCTCAACGATTGCCAATGAGGCTGGCAGGAGCCGCGTTCGCGCTTTTCATGCCCCTACCAAGCGCATTTTGAAGCGGGGCGCTGCATCCGAGTTTGTATCGCGCCGAATGCGTCGAATTGGTTTAAGACCCGCTGGGTTCTATTTCTACGATCCGTTGCCCGGGCTCGGGATATTCATAGCCCCTCGCACGAGCGTCGACATGGATAGCCACTGCCGCCGTCTTGCCGTTGCCGGCCAGGAACTCTGCCGCCCGTAGGCGCACGGTTTCGCTTTTCGCATTCATCATCAGATCTGCTGCGACTTCGAGAGCGCGCGATTTAAAAAGGGCGCGTTTTGCGTCGACCTCCGCCAGGTACGCCGCCTGGACTTGCTGCAAGTGCTGCTGCACCTCGGGACGCTTGAGCGCCTTGGAAAAGCCGTTTCGGGACAGACCGGCCTTTTCTGCAGCGGCGGCGATCGAAAGCCCCTCACAGACACGCGCTGCAACTGCAAGTCGCACTCTTGTGCTTTTAGGTTTGGGGGTGGAACATATGATGGAAAGCTGCCTAGTCATGCACCGAAGATAGCGGTTGTTGGGATCTTCCTTGAATGCACTCAAAGTGGAAGCAGCTGCCTAGGCTGTTTACGCGACAAAAAACCGAGGCATTCTGGTCGAGAGGGCGGAAGCTGGCTTTCGCTGCACGGGCATGATGTTTCGTCTGACAACTGCGCGCGCACCGCTTGGAATGGAAGACGCACCGGACATTCGTCAAAAGGCTCGCGGTTTCTTCGCGTGCATACCTCCATCGGATGGGTTCGTGTAGCGCTCCGAAGATTGCACAAACCTTCGGAGCGTCACGCCTTTCTGAGATTACCGATTTGGACCCATGCGGTTTTCAACCATATTTTTGAATTTTTTCATTCTGTCTTCATGTGCGGCCATTTCCGCACGGGTGACCTTGCCATCATTGTCTTGATCAAGATGCTCGAAATGTCCGAGCATCTCACCCTCGAAGTGCATGTTGTTGCCGTTGTCCGGCATTTCGTGATGCCCGGTAACAAAGCCCTGATCGGCCAGTGCTGCGCCGCCAATCGTGGTGGCTGCGATGAGGGTCAAAAGAGTGGAAGTTTTACGGTTCATGATTTTGCCTCTCGGTAATTTTGAGTTTCGAGTAGCCCTAAGATGACCGTCGATATTGCGCCTGCAATCCTGGCGCCCGGGCGAATTGTAACGTCATGTCTCACAACCTGAAATTGCTACAATCGGTGACACTTTTCCTCGGCAAACCGCAAAGAAGTGCATAGGTTCATGCCATGGCAGGAACACCTCATATAATGATCGTCGATGACAGCACCGAAATTAGAAATGCGGTAGCCAAATATCTTGAGAAGAACGGCATGCGTGTTACCAACGCGGCCAACGCAGCGGAAATGGACTTGAAGTTGTCCAAGGGTCGCTATGATCTGCTCGTTCTTGATGTGATGATGCCTGGAGAAGACGGTTTGTCAGTTTGCAGGCGTTTATCTTCGGAAGGTACGCTACCGATATTGATGCTCACAGCTCTAGATGAAGAGATGGACCGTATTATCGGACTCGAGGTGGGCGCAGATGACTATCTGACAAAGCCCTTTAATCCAAGGGAGTTACTTGCGCGCATAAAGGCGATCTTGCGGCGTGCAAAAAAGCCGGAACAACACGCAGGAAAGCTTACGGGTCGCCGGATCGCGTTTGCAAATCTCATACTGGAAACTGACAGCCGGACTCTCATATCGCCGGACGGCTCCGAAGAGACCCTAACCAGTTCAGAATTCAAATTGCTTACGGTCCTTCTGGAAAGACCCCGTTTGGTGCTCAGCAGAGATCAGCTGTTGGACCTGACGTCAGGTCGCGCTCCGAGTGTATTTGACCGTACTATCGACAATCAAATAAGCCGCCTGCGCAGAAAAATCGAAAAGAACTCGGCCCTGCCGCGCGTCATTACCACGGTCAGAAGCGGTGGGTATTGCTTAGCCGCCGATGTGAAAGACATCAGCTGATGCCAAGGCTTTTCAATAGTTTGCGGGGTCAATTGGTACTTCTAATTATCGGAGCGCTTGTTGTTGCCCAAGCCATTAGTCTTTGGTTGTTTGTAGACGAACGAAGCCTCGCCGTCCGGGCCGCAATCGGTGCCGAGGCCGCGGGACGTGCGGCCAATGTCGCACTGCTGATTGAGGAGGCGCCGCAGGAATTGCAGTCTTCCATCCTTCGCGCGGCGGATTCGCCCTTGGTCCGCTTTGAGATCGCTGACAGGCCAACCGTGGATCATTTGGATCACTTGGACGGAGGCGCGGTGGAAGGACGTATTCGCGCTTTGTTGGGGCCCACTGACACGCGCGATGTTCGGATAGAACTGCACGAAACCGCGATTGAAACGGACGCGACTTCGCATGTCGAGCACAATCCTGACAGCATGCACCCGGTCCTGATGCACGATCATCTTTCTGCGATCGACATGACGCTCTCGATAGAACTGGCAGACGGACAGTGGCTTAACGTTGATACGAGGTTTCAGCGTCCACCTCTGCAATGGCCTTTTTTGTCGACCCTAAGCTTCAGCATTACTGCGGGGATCATCCTGGCGGCTGTGTGCTGGTTTTTACTTAATCGTCTGACTTATCCACTGCGAAGAATATCGGATGCGGCAGAACGCTTTGGACGCGGTGAAGACGCAAATCCTTTGGCCGAGATCGGGCCTACCGAGGTTAAGGAATTGGCGACCAGGTTCAATCGAATGCAGGACCGTCTAACCCGTTTTGCGGCCGATCGGACTAGAATCATGGCAGCGTTGGGGCATGACCTGCGGTCGCCCCTGACCGCATTCAGGGTGCGCGCTGAAATGGTCGAGGATGAGGAAACCAAAACCGCCATGATTTCCTCGATCGAAGAAATGCAGCACATGGTTGAAACAACGCTTGCTTTCGCCCGTGGAATGGCTGTTTCCGAGCCGTTCGAAACCGTGGACCTGGGTTCATTTTTGAAGCACTTAAAAAACGATATGTTGGATGCCTTCGTCTTGAGCAACTATGTCCAAGATATCAAGCTGCGCGTTCGCCCCAACGCCCTTCGACGCGCCCTGCGCAACGTTGTCGAGAACGCCATCAGGTATGGTGGAAAAGCCGATATCCACTTTTACAGAGATCAAAGCGCGGCCTTCATAGACATCTGTGACAAAGGCCCCGGGATTCCCCCGGATGATCTAGAAGAAGTTTTCGAACCGTTCTTCAGGTTGGAACGCTCGCGGTCGCGCGAAACAGGTGGCACCGGCTTGGGTCTGTCCATTGCCAGAACACTTCTGCGAGCCAGCGGTGGTGACATAACCTTAAGCAACAGAGACGAAGGCGGTATTCGGGCAAGCATAACCCTGCCTCTTGCTTCTTAGACGCCGGTGGATACCCGGACTGCACGACCGCACTCTACCTGTTGAGTCCTTTAAACTACGACCGCGTTCCGCACTTTGCGCATTCCTACGTCAGCACCGATGCGCGGGATCAAACACCTTTGAAATTGATTTTGCGTTCAAGGTCGACAGCCTTTTCGATGGCGGCTTCTTTGGCATTGCACTGACGTCGGCGGCCGTACTGGGCAACCGCTATGCCCAAGGTCATTATGAGTGTTCCAAGTAAGAAACCTGGTCCGGCGTTTTCATTGAGAAGCAGTATGGCAATTGAAATGGCCGCGACGGGTGAACATGAGGTCGCCAGTGCAATATCTTTCGCATCGGCGTATTTCAGTCCAAGATTCCAAGTGAACTGGCCAACAAGAATGACCAATACGGCATATACCCAAATCCATTTAAGAAGAACCGGTTGGAACATGTCATTGAAATGATGGTGCCCGGAAAATGCCAGGTTGAACGACAAATACATCAAAGTCCCAAGGACTGTTCGGAATATAGAAAACACTCCAAGCGGAACATGCCTCAGGCTGGCGCGCGTTATGATCGTTGAGACCGTGAACGACAAGGTGGCGCTAACGGCCGCCAATTCTCCCAAACCGATCTCAAGTGCTGCACGATCCTCTTTCAGCACTAGGATAATGATCGCACCTAAAAGAATGATCAGGCTGCTCAGGAATGCCCAGCGATCAAGCTTTTCCTTTAAAGCCACTGTGGCCAGTAACAGAAAAAGCGGGGGATCCAGCCTTCCGACGATCACCACGTTCGTGACGGTGGTGTTTTCCAACGCAAAGAAAAACAAACCGGGCGTCAAGGCGGACGACAGCGTTGTTGAAACAACCAAGATTGCCCAGTCTTTGAGCGTAAGTCGCTTCAGCTTTTTCGGCGACCAATCCCGCCAAAAGAAAAGCACCATTGGAACGAGTGAGATCAACGACCCAAGGACAAGCAGATTGGCAAAGGTAACGACATTGTGCCCGTTGACGCGGTGCGTGTCGCCGATTTGTACAAGTAATGTGACGACCGAGTTCGACGCCGCATAAATCACCACAGCGATCCAGCAAAAGGCGACACCCCACATGGCCGGAGAGGTCTTTTGGGTCACATCATATACGTGTGCCACTTGTGCACTGCCTGTTTTTGAGCGTGGAGAACCAACATCGGCGTCTTGCCGGTTTGGTTCTCGTAGAGTTTCTAATGAAAGGTGGTGACGTCCCGCGGGTGCGGATCAATCTAATGGAAGCGCTGTGTGAGCGCTTCCATTTGTGTCGGCGATTACTTTAAGTCGGTCACGGTCAGCTTGCCATCGACGCGCTCAGCGACGAATTCAATGTTGGCGCCTGGCTCCAGTTTTTCGAACATTGCGTTGTCCGCAACGCGAAAAACCATTGTCATCGCCGGCATCTCAAGATCCACGAGCTCTTCGTGGATAATGGTCACCTTGCCATCATCTGGCTTTACCTTTTTAACGACACCTTTTGTGAACGTGGGTTCCGCAATCGCCAAGGTTGCCGACATCAGCACGTAAAGTCCGGTTGCACCGATCGTCTTTAGCAGTTTCATAGCATTTCCTTCACTTTGGTTGCATCAGTTGCTGGCAACGGTAATCGGGCCGTGCATACCGGATTCGTAGTGGCCCGGAATGAGGCATGCGAATTCGAAGACACCCGTGTTGGCAAACTTCCAAATCACCTCACCGCTTTTTCCATGGTCAAGCCGCACCGAGTTGGGATCGTCATGCTCCATCTCCATCTTTGCCATGGCTTCCTTGTGCTTCTTATTGCCCTCCAACGTGTCGATCACGAACTCATGCTCAAGCTCTCCCTCGTTCACAACATTGAATCGGATGGTGTCGCCTTGCTGGACAAAAATCTCAGTTGGCTCAAAAATCATGCCTACGCCCGAGTTTTCTCGCATAACGACGTCGATCGTACGGTTCACTTCGCTTGCTTTGCCGGGCATACCCGCAGGCATGAATTCCGAGTGGTCGGCCACGTGATCATGACCTTCGGTGTGGCCGTGTTCGGCCGCGCTATCTACCGTTTTGTGATCTTCTTGCTTGTGTTTGTTGTGTGTGTGGCTTCCGCCGGCAAAAGACATGGAAGCAGCTATCGTCAAAATGCTGCCCAAAGTGATCAGTTGTTTCATGAAGGTTTCCTTTCTGTTTGAACTGGTTAGAGAGAGTTTCAGCTTTTCTTCGTCAAGTTGGACCGCGGTGTGAGCTGCGTCTTCGGATTGTCGTTGGAAGAGTAGTCTGGAAGCTGACCGGTCCATTCGTACGCCTCAGTTCCAGGCGGGTTGTCATACCAACCCGGGTCGGAATAATCATCGCGCTCAATGCCCTGACGCACTTTCACAACTGAAAACATACCGCCCATTTCAATTGGGCCGTGCGGTCCCCAACCGGTCATCATGGGCACCGTGTTCTCAGGAATTTCCATCGACATTTCGCCCATATCGGCCATGCCGGCAGTCCCCATTGGCATGTATTCCGGCTGGTGCTTGCGGATCATCTTGGTAAGCTTTGTTTTGTCTGCTCCGATGAAGGTAGGCACGTCATGACCCATCGCATTCATCGTGTGGTGTGACTTGTGACAGTGAATGGCCCAGTCACCCGGATGTATCGCGTCAAACTCGTAGGCCCGCATCGCCCCGACCGGAATGTCGATTGACACTTCAGGCCAGCGGGCTTCTTCGGGCACCCAGCCGCCATCGGTACATGTGACCTCAAAGTCATATCCGTGCATGTGGATTGGATGGTTGGTCATGGTCAGGTTACCGACGCGCACTCTGACACGGTCGCCCTGATTGACCACAAGTGGATCAATGTCTGGAAAGATCCGGCTGTTCCATGTCCACAAATTGAAATCGGTCATGGTCATGATCCGCGGCATGTACGTTCCCGGGTCGATGTCGAAGGCGTTGAGCATGATTAGGAAATCGCGGTCGACCGGCATAAAGCTCGGATCCTTCGGGTGAACGATGAACATGCCCATCATTCCCATCGCCATCTGCACCATTTCATCGGCATGGGGGTGGTACATAAAAGTCCCGGATTTAATCAGATCAAACTCGTAAACATATGTTTTACCTGGTGGAATCGCCTTGTGGCTAAGCCCGCCGACACCATCCATGCCCGACGGCAGAATAATCCCGTGCCAGTGCACCGATGTATGTTCGGGCAGCTTGTTGGTAACAAAGATACGGACCCGGTCGCCTTCGACCGCCTCGATGGTGGGTCCGGTGGATTGGCCATTGTATCCCCACAGATAGGCGGTCATGCCATCGGCAAGCTCACGTTCAACCGGCTCGGCCACCAAATGGAATTCCTTGATGTTGCCGTTCATGCGGTGTGGCAGGGTCCACCCGTTAAGCGTCACCACGGGGTTGTAGTCCGGTCCCGTCGATGGGCGCGGCGTGATCTGTGTTAACGCACTTTCCATTACCGGGGCTTCCGGCAGCGCCGCGTTTTGCGCTTTTGCAGCGGCACCAGTGGCCAAAAGACCAGCACCAGCAGTCAGTAGTTGACGTCTATTCATCATTGGTCTTCTCCTGTTCTAATGCTGTGCATCGCCACCACCGGCGACATCCACGGCGCCACCGCCAACGGCAGCGCCCGCGCCTCCGCCGTAGATCGCGGCCAGCATGTTGGCGTCCGCAAACCAGAACGCCCGGCGCGCATCGGCTTCCATCAGGTTGGAATTCAACCTCGCGCGCGTATCTGCGAGCAGCTCAAAAGTGTTGGTGATCATGCCGTTGTAGGACAACAGAGCTTCTTCTTCGATGGTCCGGCGCAAAGGCAGGACCGCGCTTTGATAGTGTCGAGCGATTTTGTGGCTGCCCACATATGCGGTGTAGGCAGAGCGCGCCTCGGAGCGAACATTGACCGCTCGTTCGGCAAGTTGATGAGCGGCGATCATGTATGCGGCTTCCGCCCGTTTCAGCCGCGCCTTTCCAGAGTCGAAAATCGGGATTGCAAACTCAAGCTCGATCTGTGGCGTGGTCTCGGACTCGATCCCTTCACCATCGTTTTCGCGCTCAAGTTCAAATCCCGCGATCAGTTCAAGATCGCTGACATATCGTGTGGCGTCGACCATGCCGCGTGACTTTGCTTGCGATGCCAGTTCAAGCTTTGCGATTGTCAGATCAATCCGATTTTTCAAAGCGGCTTGCTCGATGCCCGAGCGCCGTTTGACACGCCCAGGAAGACGCGGAAGGCTGTTCGGCACGAAATAGTCAACTTCCGTCCCCCAAAGACCCAACTGCCGGGTCAATGCTTCTTTCGCCAACTTGGCGTCCAGCTTTGCTTGGGCTCTTTGCCCTGTCAGTTCCGCGTAAAATGCATGCTCTCGTGCTTGATCGGCTTTGTTCAGAAAACCTGTGCCGCCCAATTGTGCGGCCAATTCGGACGCGGCATCCGCCGTACTTTGTGCGTCACGCACCAACCCGGCGCGTTCGAAGCCGGAAACCGCATCGATCCACGCGCGCCTTGCATCAATTGCCACCCGCAGAGTTTCTTCAATGGCCACCAGTTGTGCCTGACGAAATCTTGTCTCGGCCAGTTTTGTACGATCAGGCCGTGTGAATGCCGCCAGCAAGTTATTGGCAATGACACCTTCGATGGATCGGTAAGCCCCAACGCCATCCGCGTTCAGACCAAGCACGCCGATTGAAACAATCGGGTTTGGCTGCATTATGCTTTGCCAAACATCTGCCGAGGACACCCCAAGCTCCGCATACTTGGCCTGCAGACCCCGGTTATTCAAAAGAGCGACTTGTACAGCGGTATCGGCGTTGATCGTTTTTTTGTGAACAAGCGAGTGGACGCGCTTCGCGTTCGCCTCAATGTCCTGCGAAGAAACCAGCATAACGGTGTCCTTGCCCAGAATGCTTTGGGCGGAACCGCTGACCGTACTGAACCCGGCCTTGGGATTCGACAACCTCGCTTTTTGTTCGGGTGAAACGCAGGCCGAAAGCACAATAACCGCAGAAAAAACACCAACAATTTTTAGTTTTGCAAACATCAGCTTCCCTCCACGGCAGGAGACTGCTGATCATTTAGCTTCCGCCAATTCTCAGGTCCCGTAACAGGCCGAGAGGTGTATCCACTCAGTAACGCCGGGTCGTGGGTGTGGCGTATCTGAACGCTGCTGTTCGTTGCAGGCGCTATTGTCTCTGCGGATATGAGCTCCGGGGCTGGTGCGCACGCTGTCAGCGCGAGTGCGGCACCCAAAATGAGCAAAGATTTCATGTGTCTGTCCTGATCGTTCCAAGAAGATAGTGAGCCCGGGCGCTAAGGTGCCTCGGTATTGAAAACAAATCCCGGAATCCGGGCAGGATCAGGTATTTGGAGGTCGATGCAGGTTTTCTACGCGCTCTACGACGCGTAGTCGTGAGGCCGTATCGTGAAGATCAGCGATCACGTTATGAAACGGCGCTGGTCTTTCAAGACTTTCGGTAAAAACGGCTGAGCAGGCATGAAACATGCAACTGTCATGCTCGTGTTCCTTATCCGCCGCTTCGACATCGCCTGAAGTCTGCAGGTCTGTCCCGAACCCGGCCTCGTGCTCATGCTCAAGACCGTGGTGTTCCAAGCAATGGATTTCGTGCGTAACGCTTCCCGCGGCAGTGGCTATACCGTTCACGCTTATCGTAAGCGCAATTGCCACAGTCAAGAACACAACAAAGATGCGTAACATAGCCATGAAATTTGAGTAAAGCGCTGGCTGGAATCGAACAACAGGTTCTTTGTATCAATTTGTTGCGAAACATGAATTTGCCTGCCCGTCCTTTTCCATCCACTTTGTGACACAAGATGGAACTGGCTTTCCAGACAGCTTTTGGGCTTGGTTGGGTGGTGCCAAAAAACGGTGTGCAAAGTCAAAATCCCAAGCGACGTTTAGAACAAAGTCTTCCCATCTTGAGGGTTCATTTGACTTTTTTCCCGGACATTACGGCGTCCTCCACAGCCTGCGATGAAAAGAAAACATCCGTGTTTGGCGATGCCCGCTTGACGGTCTTCAAGGCACGCGCAGGCTTCATGACGTGTTGGGTTTCGACCACTCCGCGTCTTGATGCGCCCTCTGCGACGGCAAGTGTTTCCGCCAACATCTGAGCCGTCAGGTCTGCTTGGTCACCCGATGTCACCTGAACCGACGCGATTGGTTTGCCATCACGATCCAACCCTTCGACAAACAGGCGTGTTTTCCGACGTCCGACGACCGGCATGCGTCGAAGAAACCGCTCGATTTTTGCGTCCGCGCGTGACACGTGTTTGCCCAAGCGTAACCGCAGCAACGCTCCGATCAGTCGTGTCATCCACGCCGGCTCGATCGCAAGATAACTTCTGACCGCTTCAAGTTCAGAGTCCGCCACATCAAGTTGCACGGAAAACGGAAAACCCAGTGCGGGCTTGGCCGTCTGGTCTTCTCCGAACAACACAGACCGCCGTAGATCTCCGGGCAGCACTTTTTGCGCGGCGCAATTATCAAAAGCATCGTATGAATCGCCAAGAGATCTTATCATCCAACGCGTCGCTGCCTCTCCATAGTGACGCCCCATACCCATCTCGATGACAACGTCTGCGGTCGTGACTTTTGCAACGTTCTTGCCCAAGGCATCGGTCAGCACATTTGACAGACCCGGCATGAGGCCCGCGTTCACAACAACAAGCCCCCGGCCTGCGACCTGCGCCGCCTTGTAAACCAAACGAACGTAGTCCGGCGTCGCCGCGCTTTCGATAAAGGTGCCGCCCGTTCGGACGGCTGCTTTCGCAAAATCAGGGTGCGTTGCTTCCGTCAAATTGATGACCGAACTTCCAGGCGAGACGCTGGTCACAGCGGTGGCGCAGGACAGGTCCAAGCCATATCCTTTGACCCGCTCGCCGATGTGCTGTGCAACTGCGCTGGCCTTTTCACCGTCGCGACTGCATAGAACAATGGACCGGCGCGTTTGCATGGTCAGGATAGTAGCCAACCGCACGCCAACGTCACCACGACCGCCAAAGATCCAGATGGCCGGGCTAGCAGGCATCTTTGCCACACTCCGGCGAAGGCCCGCCGAAAGCTTTGTTCACGCCATCAGACTTTGCGCAACCGATCGCGACATGCTGCGTCTCCAAGTGGCTTGGAACCGTGCTTTCTGATCCGCCGTGACCATGAATCAGCACTGCGATCAGAATCAGCGCCACCAGCGAGACGATGTGAACCAAGTATGTAAGATCAGACGTCAGCATTCAGCGGAAGAGAAAACCGGTGTGGTGTTTGAAGGGGTGAATGGTGAAGACGGTATTGCTATGGCATCAACCCAGCGTAAGCAGACTGTCTTGAGACAAAGACAGCTTTGGAATGTGCAGGTTTTCCGGGGCCGGGCCTTTTCTTATCCGCCCTGCGGTATCGTAGTGCGACCCGTGGCATGGGCAGAACCAGCCGCCGAAATCACCTGAGCCATTGCCCAAAGGCACACATCCCAAATGGGTGCAAACGCCAATCACGACCAAATAGTTTTCCTGCCCCGCAACTGCTCGGTTTTGGTCACTTGCAACTGCGTCGTCATCAAGATTGGGGTTTCTAGCGTCGGGATCGGGCAACTCTCCGGGTTGTTCGGATTTCGCGGCCTCAATCTCGTCCTCGGTTCGGTATCTGATGAAAACCGGCTTGCCCCGCCATTTGACAGTCAATTGCGTACCTTCAACAACACCAGAGATATCGATCTGAATGCTCAGCAAGGCCTGCACATCGGCGGATGGGTTCATCTGATCAATCAAAGGCCAGATCGCAGCGGCCGAAACAACGGCACCTGCACCACCGGTTGCATAGTAAATGAAGTCTCTTCTTGTCGTGGTTTGGCTCATCCCCAAGATATCCTCCACTTAGGCTGTTTGATTTGGTGTTGGCCTGGACCACGGTAGGAATGCTGGAACGCGTCTTGCGTACGCTTCGAACTCCTCTCCGAAAGCATCTCGCGTGTCACGTTCCTCGGCCTTGGCCAACCGCACATACATCCAGATCAGAACAGGATACATCGCCAGCGTAAGGATGGTCGGCCACTGGACCAGAAAGCCGGTCAACACAAACATGAAACCCAAGTATTGCGGGTGACGGATCCGCGAATAAGGCCCTGTTTTGGCCAAAGTACCGTTTCGCTGTGCAACGTACAGAACTCTCCAGGCCGCCGATATCATCCAGAAACCCAAACCGATCAGGACGAAACTGAGAATGTGAAACGGGCCGAAATGCGGGTTGGTTTGCCACCCAAACAGCATTTCAGGCAAATGCCCTGCATCATGCGAGAACCAGTCAATACCGGGGTAATTGGTCTGCAGCCAACCGGACAAAAGGTAAATTGTCAGAGGAAAACCGTACATTTCACCAAAGAGCGCGACCAAGAATGCGCTGAAGGCTCCGAAACTGCGCCAGTCGCGGGAAGTCCGTGGTTTGAAGAAGCTGAACGCAAACATGATGAATATCGCGGCATTCAAAAATGCAAAGAACCAAAGCCCGTAGGCGGGATCATGCGTCATGATTTGTCTCCGCCGCCGTGACCACCATGACCGCCATGCATGAAGACGTGCATCACGACACAGCCCAGCAAAAGAAGTGCAAGCAAGCCGTTACCGGCAAAAATGTGCACACGGTGTTCGAATCCAAGCAAAAGTGCCCCGACACCAAGCACGATCAATAGCACCGCACCCGCCCGTGATCTCCAGAAGCTGGGTGCCTGCTTGTCAGTGTCTTCTTCATGTTTGTCCATTTTTTGCTTCCCGTATTTGCGTCCCAGTGAAATGCGCGATCTCCAATCCCTCAAAACCGGACCCGTTTAAGCCTGAGCGCGTTCAGAACCACCGATAAGGACGAGGCACTCATCGCGAAGGCCGCGAAAATCGGGCCAATCAGGATACCAAAGAACGGATAGAGCAAACCGGCCGCGACAGGCACGCCACTCGCGTTGTAGATCATCGCGAAGAACAGGTTCTGGCGAATGTTGCGCATTGTCGCACGACTAAGCTTTCGAGCGCGCACAATCCCGTCCAAGTTGCCTTTGACCAGCGTGAAACCAGCACTCTCGATCGCAACGTCGGCACCGGTGCCCATGGCGATGCCGACATCCGCCTGGGCAAGGGCCGGGGCGTCGTTCACCCCATCGCCTGCCATGGCGACCTTCTTGCCCTCGTCCTGTAACTCGCGGATGATGCGGGCCTTGTCCTCGGGCAGTACATCGGCTCGAATTTCATCTATCCCAAGCCGGTTGGCGACCGCCATTGCCGTGCGTTTGTTGTCACCCGTTGCCATGATGATGCGGAAACCCTGCTCATGAAGGGATTTGAGCGCAGCAGGCGTTGTTTCCTTGATCGGATCCGCGACACAGACAAGGCCTGCTATGGCATTATCGAAGACAATGAACATGACTGTTTCGCCTTCATCACGCCGGGCATTTGCCGTCTCGATCAATGCACCGCCGTCCAGTCCCAGATCGCTGATCAGCGCTGCATTGCCCAGTGCGACAACCTTGCCGTCAACCTTGCCCGTCACACCCTTGCCCGTCACAGCTTCGAAATCCTTCGCGTCTGCGAACTCGATGTTGCGCTCTTCGGCGCCACGAACGATGGCCTCCGCCAGCGGGTGCTCGGAGCCGCGTTCCAGCGAAGCCGCAAGGCGCAGCACCTCGTTCTCGTCATGACCCGTTTCGGGCAAGACCGCGGTCATACGTGGTTTGCCCTCCGTCAGAGTACCGGTCTTGTCCACGATAAGCGTGTCGGTTTTCTCGAACCTTTCGAGCGCTTCGGCGTTCTTGATCAGAACACCCATCTGCGCGCCTGTTCCGGTGGCCGTCATGATCGACATTGGTGTTGCCAACCCAAGCGCGCAGGGGCAGGCAATGATAAGAACAGCGACTGCAGACACCAGCGCGTAGGACAAGGCGGGGTCAGGACCCCAGATCGCCCAGGCGATAAAAGACAAGATCGCGACAACGATCACCGCCGGCACGAAAAGCCCTGCGACCCAGTCCGCGTACTTCTGAATCGGCGCTCTGGAGCGTTGTGCGTTTGCAACCATTTGCACGATCTGGCTCAACATCGTGTCGGCGCCCACGCGGGTGGCCTCGATAACGAGGCTGCCCGTGCCGTTGATGGTGGCGCCTGTGACCGGCTCGCCCTCGACTTTCTCCACGGGAACCGGTTCGCCCGAGATCATCGACTCGTCGATTGAAGACCGGCCAGAGATCACGACACCGTCTACCGGCACTTTGTCGCCTGGTCGAACACGCAGGTGATCCCCAAGTTGAACCTGGTCAAGTTCGACTTCTTGTTCGCTTCCATCAGGTTTGACAACCAAAGCTGTCTTTGCAGCCATATCAAGCAGGGCGCGTATTGCCTTTCCCGTGCCTTCCCGCGCGCGCAATTCCATGACCTGCCCCAGAAGAACCAGCGTCACGATGACGGCCCCCGCTTCGAAGTAGACCCCCACGTTGCCATTTTCATCGCGGAACCCGTCCGGGAAGAGGCCGGGCGCAATTACCGCCACAATACTGAAGAGATAGGCTGCCCCAACCCCCATGCTGATAAGGCTGAACATGTTTAGGTTCGTACTGCGGAACGAATTGTATCCCCGTTCGAAGAACGGCCACCCTGACCACAGGATCACTGGCGTTGCGATAACCAGTTCAATCCAAAGTGACGGGCGTTCGCCAAACAATTCCTTGAAGTATGTGAACCCAACAAATGGCCCCATCGACAGGACGAGCAAAGGGATCGTGAGCACAGCGCCAACCCGAAATCGCCGCGTGAAATCAACCAATTCCGGGTTTGGGCCATCATCTTCGAGGCTTACCGTTTCCAGTTCAAGACCCATGCCGCAAATCGGACAGGAACCGGGATCAACCTGACGTACTTCGGGATGCATGGGACAGGTATAGACCGGACCCGCATGATCGCTGGGCACTGTATCGTACTGCACATCGGCGCCCGCATCTTCGTGCCCATGGCCATGTTGGCAGCCACTACGATTGTGCATGTCTTGCCCCGCTTCCGGCACCAGAAGCATACCGCAAATGGGGCACGAAACTTGTTCCGTGTTGCGTACGCTAGGGTGCATCGAACAGGTGTAAACCGTCCCCTCGTACCCGGCAGGAACTGCATCAACGGCGCTTGACGCCGCTTCCTGATTGGCGGGCGATCCTTTGGATGTGTCCATGAGTTCCAAACCTTTTACTATGGTTGCACCGATCTAATGTGCTGTCGTGTGTGAGTTGGGTCTCAGTCAAACGGGTCTAGACCGACCCATATCGTCACGAGATGTACCGCGTTCGCGCCAATCCGGGCGCCAGCCGCGACACATGAATTATATTGCAACCCAACGCCCCAACGTGTTTGGGCGGCTCTCCCGAGCTACGGAAACAACGGGGGTCGATTGGACGCTGACCCGGCACATCGACTTTCACGGCCGCACTCGCGGTGCAAAGTAATTGTACGCAGGTACAAAAACCAACGCGATGTACCAGCCATAGGCGAACGTTTCGATCAGTCCCAAAACAAAGCTGGGCCAGCTGATCCATGATACACCCGGCAAGAGAGGCAGCCAAGCTTGGTACATGGTCGCCCCCGGAAACAACAGTCCGAAGACGACACAGATGACGAAACTCAGTGACAAGAGCACCCCAAGTGCCATGCCAACAGGAACAATGAAGATTTTCGAACGCTCTACCAATTCAAGTGTCTCCTTTCTGGTTGCGAAAACCGGCACGCAAACGCAACGCCCGTTCTTTACCAAGACGGATCAGCCCAGAAACCATTACAAAACTTTTTCAAAGGACCGCCTTCGGCTCTCGGGAAGACTGATTGTTTTTTCATTTTTCGATGCGTGCCACGTTGTGGAAACACACCATGCTTTGTCTCGGTCAAACTGTGAAATTAGCCAAATTGCGCAGTGTTCTGGATGGTATCTTCCACAGAAGACGTGCGGTTCAACGCCCAAGGTTTGGACTTCGGCATCCAAAGTGTCGAACCATGGGCACTGTTCGCTTTCACGGGTCACAACCCGTCTCTCTATCACCGGCGCTCGCCAACCCGGAGCGGCCTTTTTTCTTCGGGAGGAAGATATCAGCAATGCCTGCGCCACCGGAAAACGTGAAGCGGCTTACGACAAAAATGGACAGTTTCATCCGAACACTCCGATAAGGTTTGTGGATTCTGCGGCAGGATGTCCGATCCGCTGCAATGCCGCATCACCTTTCGTGTAACGGTCTGTCGCAGCGTAGCGTCTGGTTACATTTTGCGAAGATTTTGGCCCTGCGCTTGGACAAAACATTCACTACCACTGTGTTGGCAAAAAGCGGTCAGGGCAAATCGCGTCACCGGGTCATACCGCGCAAACCTGCTTCGTTCTGGACCCCTTGGCATGACCGTTGCCTTGGGGTCGATTAAGCGGGCGCGCCACCGCCACACATGTGAACAGTTGGACTGCACGAATGAGACACAAAGCAACACAACACGTACGGGCCTAAAAAGTTGGTTTTGAATTGGTTTACGGGATCCGGGCTTCGACATTGAACACTTGCCATCTAACCGATCAATCGCGGTCAGCTTGCTGTTTCCTGTCACCAGGTCGGCAGCAGGGTTTAGGCCTTTGTTGGTTGGTTAGAGTTGTTCACCGAAAGTCGTGCAGAGATCACAATCGCCAAGTTCGGACAGGCAAATCAAGGTCGTCGGGTCGTCCATCCAGTGCGCGTGGCGCAAATTGACCTTGGTCAACGAGGACACGTGGCGCACCACGATAGGGTGAATTGGATCCTAAGACAGACGGTGCCATGAAAGGGAGTTAAAATGGTTCTTTTCAGAAATCCTGAAGAAGACAAGTGCCACAAAAAGGGCTGCCACACAGGGGGATCACCAAGCTCCGATCCAGAAATCGAGCTGGCCCTCAAGCGTCACTACGCGGATTTCAGGAAGTATCTGTTACGGCGCATCGGTGATCCCGCCACTGCCGAAGATGTGCTTCAAAGTTTCTGTGTCCGAGCTATGCAAAGCCGCACCAAGCTTCGGGATTCAAGGAACACCATGGGTTGGCTTTACACGGTGCTTCGATCGGTGCTGATGGACCACTACAGAAAGGAAACCAGTCGCAGGCGCGGTGAAAACAGCTATGCAACCGATGCCGCCGTGCAGCCAGAAGATGTCGCAAGTCCGGAACAAGGCGAAGTGATTTGCAACTGTGTAACTGGAGTTGCCGCTGAGTTGCGAAAGGATCAGGCAGAGTTGCTGCGCCGGATCGAATTTGACGAAGAGCCTCGCGAACGCGTGAGCGCGGAACTCGGAATTTCTGCACACAATCTTCGCGTGCGTCTCCACCGTGCCCGTGCAGCGTTGAAATATGCGCTTCTGCACCATTGCGGACCATGTTGCGAAGCGGATTTTCGCGACTGCTACTGCGACAGAGAGTGCACGCAGTCCAGCTAGCACAGCAGCTTCCACCTCGGCATCTCGGATCGACTTGAGCGCCGGGATGCAAATTAACTCTCGCGCATGAAGCGCACAAGAACTCTCGCCAAACAAAGGACATCGCAATGGGTCACGATAGCCATAACGAAACCTACAAGGCAGGCTCGATCAGCCTCCTTGGTGCCATTGCGATGGGCACAGGAGTGATGATCGGCGCGGGAATTTTTGCGCTGACCGGCCAGATCGCTGAAATGGCCGGTCCGCTGTTCCCGCTGTCCTTCGTGGTTGGTGCGGTCGTTACCTCATTCAGCGCCTACACCTATATCAAGATGTCAAACGCATGGCCATCGGCAGGTGGCATCGCGATGATTTTGCAGAAAGCCTACGGGCGCGGGGCCTTGGCGGCGGGCGCGGCACTGCTTATGGCCCTTTCCATGGTGATAAACGAAAGCCTCGTCGCCAGAACCTTCGCAAATTACGCCCTTCGACCTTTTGACATCACCGGTGGACCCTTGGTGCCGGTCATCGCGGTCGCGCTTATCGCCTTTGCCTACGCGCTTAACGCGTCGGGCAACAAATCTGTGGGCTTGTTCTCCATCGTGATGTCTGGCTTGAAGGTATTGGGCATTGCAATCTTCGGCATCGCGGCGCTCTGGGCGACCAGTGGAGGTTCTGCGTTTGCCGCGACGGATCCGGGGGCGACGCCGGCCATGGGCTTCATTGCATCGGTCGCTCTTTCTGTTCTCGCTTTCAAAGGATTTACGACAATCACCAATAGCGGAGCCGAGGTCACCAACCCGCATCGTAACATCGGGCGCGCGATCGTTGTTTCCATCATAATCTGTGTCGTCGTCTATCTGATCGTGGCGCTTGCCGTAGGCGCAAGTCTGCCTTTGGACCGCATTGTCACCGCCAAGGATTATGCCTTGGCAGAGGCCGCAGGACCGGTTCTGGGGCAAACCGGTTTTTACCTGACTGTTTTGCTGGCGCTGATCGCGACGGCTTCTGGACTGATCGCAAGCGTGTTTGCTGTCTCACGGATGTTGGCGATGCTGACGGAGATGGAAATGATACCTCACAGTCATTTCGGAATGAAAGGTTCCATCAAGTCACATACGCTGGTTTACACGGTCGTAATCGCCGGAACATTGGCCGTGTTGTTCGATTTAAGCCGCATCGCCTCTTTGGGTGTATTCTTCTACTTGGTGATGGACTTTCTAATTCACTACGGGGTTTTTCGCTTCCTGCGTAAGGAAATCGGCGCCAACGGGAGCATTATCATCGCCGCGATTGTGCTTGATCTCTTTGTGCTAGTTGCATTCACAATTATAAAGCTCAGAACGGATCCAATGATTGTGTTGTACGCGGCACTGGGTATCGTTTCTGTGTTTTTATACGAGCGTTTCTACCTTCGCCGTTGGATAACGACAGAAGCGTGAGGCGACAGTTGATCGCGCAAGACTTTCTTCGGTTTCGCCAGAAGAGATTGGGCAAGACCGAACGACTTGCGGCAGTGTCTGGCTGGCTTTCAAAGCTCCGGCTAAAGTGAATTGACCGTCAAGTTGACGTTGCTCAACGGCAGGTTTGCGCCGTTTTAGCGATGATCAATTTGCTTATAGATTTGTAATTCTTCTATCAGATGGAAATGCCCAGTAGAAAAAAGTACAAAATCTTCTGAAATTCGCGCCAGTGGGAGTGGACCACTACTCTGGCGATCCACAATTTTCGCCCCGCCCCCCCTTTAAAAAAGACCCCACCCCCACATGCGGCGGAGGCAAGGCCGGCGCATGGGCACCGGCCGCTAATGCTTCATTCGGCAACCCTCCGTTTTGCTTCGAGCCGTTCCAGAACATCGGCAAGTTGGGCGACCTTCTCTCGGGCGGCAATCGTGAGGGATGCGCACGCCTACCGATTTTGGTTCGTGTCCATCCTCAGAAGGTCGAGCGTTTCGAGCACTCCTTCAGGTACGGCCGCGTCCTGTTGATAGGCGTCAAGTGATTTGGTCATGGTGTTTCCTCGCGATGTGATTCCGGCACCGTTCATCTGGGGCGGAGTGCGCGGGAGCAGGAGCAGTATTTTCGCTGCGGTGGGAAAAATGGTGGGACGGTTTTTACATCCACCATTTTTCTCTTTTGCGTCGCATACTTGCAGAAGGGAAGTGGCGGACCGAGGAGGATTCGAACCCCCGACCCCCTGATTCGTAGTCAGGTACTCTATCCAGCTGAGCTATCGGTCCGTGAAGACAGGCATCTAGACCCAAGTGCGGAGCAATGCAAGAGGGGTGTTGGGGAAATTTCCGGGAAATTCAGTCAAGCGGTTTCGACATTGCCCTGGGGCAGGCGGATGCAAAAGACCGTGCCGGTCTCATCGCTGCGTTCCAGTTCCAGCGTGCCACCATGACCACGGATCAGTTCGGCGGCGATCGACAGGCCCAGACCTGTTCCGCCCTTTGTGGTGCCGCCCTGGAAAGGTTGGAAAAGGTGTTCGCGGGCCTTTGGGGGCAGGCCCGGCCCAGTATCGGAGACGCGGATGATCCAATGTTCGGCGTTTTCTGCGGCGGCGATTGCGATCTCGCCGGGATTGCCGGTGTTAACCAGTGCCTGGCGTGCGTTGCGCACCAGGTTCGAGATGACGCGGAAAAGTTGTTCACTATCGGCGCGGATGCTGAGCGTGGCAGGAATATCCTCTGCAAAGCTGACATCAGCATCACCCACGGCCAGACGTTCGCTTTCGATCACGTCTGAGACGATATCGATGAGCATGAAGCGCGACAGGGTGGGGGCCTGTTCCTCGGCTTTGCCGTAGGCCAGCGTCGACTCGCACAGATGCACCGCGCGGGTGATCGAATTCACCAGCTTGGGCGCCATACGCTTAACCAGGGGGTCCTCGCTGGCTTCGATCCGGTCGGTAAAAAGCTGCGCCGAAGTCAGGATGTTGCGAAGATCGTGGCTGACCTTGGCCACGGCGCCACCCAGTTGGGCCAGACGTTCACGCTGGCGCAGGGCCGAGGTGAGCTGAGTTTGCAAAGATTGCAGCGCCTCTTCGGCCTCGCGGATCTCGGTGGTTGTCGAGGCGGGGGTGATCACACGGCGCGCGTCTTCGGGGGCTTCTGCATAGCGCTTCATGTGGCCCGCAACGCGCACGATTGGTTTTACGAGAAATCCGCGTACGGCGATATAGAGCATCGTCGCGGTGACGATCGAAATCACCGCTGACAGGATCAGAATGCGGATACCATAATCAATCATGGCCACACGCAGTTCGGTCGTGCGCAAGGTGACTTCGATCAGCAGCCCGCCCATTTGCGAGGGTTGCCCAATCACCCGGATCATTCGTGGTTCGGGATCGGCCAGCCGCGCCATCGCGTGCGAGATCAGCTCAAACGGGGGGGCGTCGCGCAGGTCAAACGTGTTGACGATGGGCGATGGCATGGGGGCCGCCAGCATCAGTTGCCGTGCTTCGTCGCGGCGCAGCACCACGTTGAAGACGCCCGCATTCTGCAGCAGTTCTTCTTGAAGTTCGGCCGAAA
>JBCBTE010000005.1:0-53835 GCA_039818805.1 Pseudomonadota bacterium | reverse complement strand
ACCGTGTGATCCAGTCGTTGAGCGTTGCTTCATCCTTGATGATCCGAGCCGGGAAATGCGGCATCACGGGATAGCCATCCGTCGCCAGCCGCTTGGCCGTCGCCACCATGTCCTCAATCGGCGTGCCCTCGATATGGGCGATGTAGACGCGCGTTCCTTCTGGAAGCAGGTCCCGGAAGTTTTCGACCTTCTCGGCGGTGCGCGGCATCACCTCGATTGAATAGCCGTCCAGAAATGCTTCGACCTGGCCGTTGACCGGGCGTGTGCCTGGTGTCTCACGCTTCTTGAAGTTTAGCAAAGCCATTGCGGCCTCCCACAAAGATCCGGGTTTCATGCCCATCCATCATTGGCGATCAGTTGCTTTATGCGGTCCTGATCATATTCAGCATCCAGGCGTGCGGCCTCGGATGCAGCAACTTCTTCTGCGTCGCCCTCAACCGGGTAGGGCGCCGCCTTGCGCCATTCCGCAAGATAGGCATCCGTTTCGGCAGCACCGACTTTCATGGCGGCGCGGTCGATGGCCTGTTCAAACCGCTCAGGCAGTGGCTTTTTTGCGCCGCGGCGGCCCTTGCCGACAATGACCTGCGCGGGGATATCGCGCCAGTAGACAACAGTGACGTCAACCATACCTGATTCCTCTAATCCAGTTGCTCTTCTCTAAAGCAGCGGCGTCCCGAAACGGGGTCGTTTTTCGACTTAACGAAGTCTTGCAGCGACGTCGCTTTATAGCGGGTCAAGGTGTGATCAGCCACATGGGTCCATTGGAAAATGAATCAAGTTCAACATGTGTCAGGCTCAATGCTTGCGCGATCACGCGTCAGGGATTACCTTGAGGGTAACTCGAAATGGAGGGCGTGTGCTATGGCGCCCAAGCGTCCCGTAAGTGCGGGCGCGGTCCCTGAAACGGTTGAGAGCCCCGCACTGATCTCGCCCGATTCCGAGCCGCTTTATGCGGCTTTGGATTTGGGAACCAACAGTTGTCGTATGCTGATCGCCAAACCGCTGGGCGATCAATTCAAAGTCGTGGACAGTTTTTCGAAGTCTGTGCAATTGGGCACCGGGCTTGAGACATCCGGCAAGCTGTCGCGCTCGTCCATCTACCGCACCATCCAGGCGCTGCGCGTGTGTCAGCAGAAAATCAAGCGGCACAAGGTGAAACGAATGCGCCTTGTGGCCACCGAGGCGTGTCGCCGCGCCACCAACGGCAACGATTTCATGAAACGGGTGCAGCGCGAGACCGGCTTGAGACTTGAAATCATCGAACCACAGGAAGAGGCGCAATTGGCCGTGGTGTCCTGTGCGCCGCTGGTCAGCCGCAAGACCGAGCAGTTGCTGGTCGTGGATATCGGTGGCGGTTCGACCGAACTGGTCTGGATCGACCTCAAAAGCGTGGAGCCGCGCGAACGCGCCCGCGCGATCATGCGGATGCATTGCGGCTTTCCTGATTGCACGGCCAGCGAAGAGCCTACCGCACGGGTGGTCGACTGGATCAGCGTCCCGCTGGGTGTGGCCACGTTGCGTGATCAATTTCGTGACGTCGAAGACGATGCCGCCCGCTTTGCGCTGATGAGTTGGTTTTTCGAGGAAAACCTGGCCGAATTCGCGCCCTACAAGGACGAGCCGCCGCGCGAGGGGTTCCAGATCGTAGGCACGAGCGGGACCGTAACCACCGTGGCGGCCAGCCATCTGGGATTGAAGCGTTATGACCGCAACAAGGTTGACGGCCTGCGGATGACCAGCGACGAGATTGACAAGGTAATCCGTGAATATCTGACCATGGGACCGGCCGGGCGGCGCAAGGATCCACGCATCGGCATGGACCGCCAAGCGCTGATCATGTCGGGGGCTGCGATTTTGCAAGCACTCTTGCGCTGTTGGCCGACCGACCGGCTGTCGGTGGCCGACCGAGGCCTGCGCGAGGGGATGCTGTACGCGCAGATGGCCGCAGACGGCGTGTTGGAAGAAGGGCACGAAGAATGACCGCCTCCGTTGGGCCTTTGCCCAAGTTTTTCTTCCCCGTGACGTGGGACGACGCGGAAGTTGCGTTTCAGGAAGTGCCGGGACTGGATGTTGAGACCAAGCCGCCGGAATACCGGGCGGGCGCTGCTCGGGTGGTTTCCACAGGCAAGATGCCGGGCGGGACGAAATCCGGCAAAGTGACGATGAAGAAGAACGTTTTTGTCGCTGAAAACGCGGTTTTCGGCTGGTTTGCCGACAGTAAGATGAACACGATCATGCGTAAGGTGGTTACGATTGCTCTTTTGGACGAAGAAAGCAAACCGGCGATGCTTTGGAGGTTGCAGAATGTGTTTTCGGTCAAGATTGCAGGCACCAACCTCAAGGTCGAGGGCAACGAGATTGCCGTGGAACCCTTCGAAATCGCCCGTGAGGGCGTTGTGATCGAGAACGCATAGCCATGGCTAAGAAACCAAGCGGAAAAAACACTTCGGGACGTGGCCAGCGTGATCTGACGGTCAAGGTTAAAACCGCCAAGGGGCGCAAGACCAGCTCTACCCGGTGGCTGCAGCGGCAGTTGAACGATCCTTACGTGAAGCGCGCGCAGGCCGAAGGGTATCGCGGGCGCGCGGCGTACAAGATCATGGAACTGGATGACAAGTTCCGCTTTCTTGTGCCCGGTGCGCGGGTCGTTGACCTGGGCTGTGCGCCTGGGGGATGGTGCCAGGTGGCGGTGCCCCGGGTGAATGCGTTGGGCGAAAAGAAAGGCAAGGCGCAAGGGTACATTCTAGGCATCGACCTGCAAGAGGTGGATCCGATCCCGGGCTGTGAATTGCACGTGCTGGATTTCATGGAAGATGACGCCGATGAAAAGGTCAAGGCGTGGCTTGGCGGCAAGGCGGATGTGGTGATGTCAGATATGGCCGCCGCCAGTTCCGGTCACAAGCAGACAGACCACCTGCGCATCATCGCGCTGTGCGAAGCAGCGGCTTACCTGGCCTTCGACATTCTCGAAGAGGGTGGCACATTTGTCAGCAAGGTTCTGGCCGGAGGCGCGGAAGGCGAGTTGCAAAAACTACTGAAACAGCGCTTTGCCAAGGTCGCCAATGTCAAACCACCCGCCTCGCGCGCGGACAGTTCGGAAAAATTCGTCGTCGCCACCGGGTTTCGGGGCGAGATCACCGATTAGAGAACCGGAATGGCACCGAAAAAAGAGGTTTCAGCGCGATGCTGGAAGTTCTGTCCATCCAGCGGTTCGGCTGGCATCGGGCGCTTGATGCGTTTGCGCGTGGCCAGCGCGATGTTTTCCTGGCGCAGCAGTTCGAAAAGTCGCGCGTGGCGCGCCATTTCCGGATATTTTGGCAGCTGTTGCATGGGGCATTCCCTTGGTTTCAGACAATCTGATCCAAAGCCATTGCCATATCATTAAGGCGATTTTGGTCCATCTATCGCGCGTTTTCATGATGCAAGTCGCGCGATGCGTGCACAGGTCACGGGCCCGTCCAGTCACGCTTGACCAACAGCAACTAAATCGCCGAACTGATTGTTGGTCATGCTGCGACGCAAACAGCGACCTGAAGTATTACAGGACCGCGCCGTCAAGCGGGCCGTTCTGCCCCTGGGTCCTTGTCACGTGTGCACAGGGCTTTGCGCGGTGGTGAAATTTTCGGCGGCCTTGGAATAATCGGGCGAAGTTGGACGTCTCTTCACAAGTGTCGGTGTGTGAAAGCGCACGCCGTCATCTGCCAAGGGAGGAAAACATGGCGCTTGACGAGAACAAGAAACGCACTGTGCAAGAGTTTTTCGCGGACGATCCGGAGCAAGCGGACCGCGCATTTTTCGGGCGGGTTGCGCATCCGGACCGGCGGGGGTTCCTGAAACGAACGGGCCTTGCAACGATGGCAGCGATGCTTGGCACTTCGATCCCGTTCCACCGGAACATGCCAGTCGGTTTCGTCCCTGCGGCGATGGCACAAGACGACGTTCTTGTGGGCAAGGACGGGCTGACCCTGTTGAATGATCGCCCGGTGAACGCCGAGACCCCGCCAGAGCTTCTGGACGACGCGATCACACCGACAGACCGGCATTTCATCCGCAACAACGGTATCCCGCCGGAGAGCGTGGATCCGGACACCTGGACGCTGACCATCGACGGGTTTGTCGACACGCCGCTGGAGTTGACAATTGCAGACCTGCGCGCACAGTTCGAGGTCGTGACCATGGCACTGACACTGGAATGCGGCGGCAACGGACGCGGCTTTTTCAACCCGCCGGCCAAGGGCAACCAGTGGACTTATGGCGCGGTCGCATGTTCGGAATGGACCGGCGTGCGGCTGAAAGACGTGCTGGAAAAGGCCGGGGTTCAGTCGAATGTCGTCTACACCGCGCATTACGGGGCCGATGGGCATCTGTCGGGTGATCCTGACAAGCTGCCAATTTCGCGGGGGGTGCCGATCGAAAAGGCGATGACCGACAACATCCTGATTGCCTTTGAGATGAACGGCGATGCTCTGCACCCGATGAACGGGGCGCCGTTGCGCCTAGTGGTGCCGGGCTGGCCCGCCTCGACCGCGCAGAAATGGCTGACCCGTATCCAGCTTCGTGACCAGGTTCATGACGGTGCCAAGATGACAGGTACCTCGTATCGCGTGCCGTCCTATCCTGTGTCTGCGGGACAGGATGTGCCGAAGGAAGACTTCGTTATCATTGAAAGAATGCCGGTCAAGTCCTTGGTGACATTCCCGGCCAACGGTGCGGATGTGAGCATGGAAACCGAAATGCGCGGGCATGCTTGGGCAGGGGACCGCACCGTCAGCACAGTTGAGATTTCAACCGATTTCGGGGCAACCTGGAGCGAAGCCGAACTGGATGCGCCGGTCAATGACGGGGCCTGGCAGAACTGGCGCGCCACCGTGCGTTTTCCGCATGCCGGCTACTATGAGCTTTGGGCACGCGCCACCGACAGCGACGGTGTGATGCAGCCCTTTGCCATCGACTGGAACCCCAAGGGGTATCTGAACAACACCATGCACCGGGTCGGCGTTCGCGCAACCTAACGATCAACGGGGCGGTCGTGGGATCGCCCCTTTTCACCATATCGGGAGAGAACATATGCGTTTCGCACCCTTGCGAACCTTGGGGTCAATTGCGTTTGGCGTCGGTCTTGCCGCCCCGGCCATGGCCGATTTGAACGCGGCACTTGCCACGGCTGATCCGTCCAGTGGCGAGCGCGTCTTCAAACGGTGTGCCGCGTGCCACACCGTCGAAAAAGACGGCCAGCAGAAAGTTGGACCTAACCTGTACGGGGTCGTCGGCGGTCCGGTCGCCGGGACAGACGGGTTCAGGTATTCCACAGCGCTTGCGGACTATGCCGGGAACTGGAGCCCGGAGCGTCTTGACGCCTTTCTTGCCAAGCCAAGAGCCGAGGTGAAAAGCACCAGGATGAGTTTTGCCGGCGTGAGAAACGAGGCCGATCGAGTAAACCTGATTGCCTATCTTAATACGTTTTCGGATACACCTATTCCTTTTGGCGCTGGCGATGCCGCGACCCCGACCGCCTCTGAAGAGGACACGTACGAGTTTGGTCTGCTTGTTGATGCTCCGGGTGTCGAAGTCACCTATTACACCTGTGTCGCCTGTCATTCCGAGCGGATCGTAGCCCAACAAGGGTTGAGCAGGGAACATTGGGACGAGATGCTTGAATGGATGGTTGAAGAACAGGGCATGTCGGAAATAGACGAGCCTGATCGGACGGAAATCCTTGACTACCTTGCGGAACACTACAATGAAGACCGCCCCAATTTTCCAAGCGTGTCTGGCAACTGACAGGTATCGTTGACGGTCGTGTTTATCCCACGCAAGGAACGGCGTCTGCCGTAGCTTTCGCAACCGAAGCCAGAACGGTTTCGGTTTCTTCCTGTCGGGTCAAAAGCTTGAGATAGCTTGCGATTGCGTCGAATTTATCACGGTCCATCCCGGTCGCGACAATCAAGTGCCGTGTGTCTACACCTGTGTTCCATGCGGCCAACTGAACGGCATCTGGGACGTCATTTGCAGACAACGCCGGGACGCCGCGAAAGAACGACAGCCGGCAGCCATTTTGGCCTGCATAGTGCGTCACGCTGCCCTGCTCTAGATGTCGCGACGCCACGGGCGTCAGGTTCGCGTAGCTCAGATCGGGAGCGTCACTCAGGTTGTCCGAACTGACTTGCAGTACAAGCGTCGTGCCACCATCCGTCACGGCTTGGTTCGCCAAGTCGGTGTGAATATCCATCAAAGTTGGTTTTGCCAACAAGGTCGGCCCCAGAAAGACGGCAATCGCCAAAGCAGCGGCGGCTGCCATGTATGGGCGCCATTTCGCAAGACGCGAGGTATCGTTCGCGGGTAGGGCGGGCCGACCGGTTTGATCTGCCCTTGCCGGTCGAAGGGCGCCTAAGCTTGTCGATACGCTTGTCACGCTTTCCAGCGCTTCGGCAAGTGCGGGATTGGCGTTCAGCCGTGCCTCGAATGCGCGCGCCTCGTCGTTTCCCAACTCACCGTCGTGGTAGGCGTTAACCAATTCCCAATCTCGCTCGTTCAACTCGCTCATGTGTCACGTGTCACTTTGTTCTTTGGTGGCGCGGTGCCCTCAACAAGTGCCAACAGGGCTTTACGGGCCCTGCTGATCCGGCTCATCACGGTTCCCGTTGGCACGTTCATCACGTCTGCAGCCTCTGCGTATTTCAAACCCATTATGTCCACAAGGCATAGAACCTCACGCGTTTCGGGCGGCAACTTTTGGAACGCCATGCGGATCAGGACATCCTTGGCCGCGTCTGAAGTGCCCGCTTCCTTGGAAAGACGTCTTTCGGCGGCCAAATATTCCCGTCGAACGCGTCTTTTTCGAAGCTCGTCAAAATGCAGGTTTCGCATGACGCGAAACATCCACGGGCGCAGCTCTTCAATTCGGGCGGGTCGACTATCGGCCCTAAGTCCACGTTCGATGGCATCGTGAACGAGGTCTTCCGCATTGTCGCGTGACGCGCAAATCGAAATGGCGTAGGCCCGAAGTTCGGGCAGCAGAGTTTCGATATGTGTCAGCGCAGCCATACACCCACTGTGTCGCAGCGGCGTGCGCCAGTCAAAGCATGCGAACGTGTCGACATTGGTATCTGTCGCAATTGCATCATTCGGTGATGCTGCAAAGCTAGTTTCCCTTTTGTGAGGAGCTTACCGTGTCCCAATCGATGGAAGCGCTGTAGCTAGTCCAATCCGGTTCGATCATCCCAGTCGATCCGTGGCTGCTGCCCGATGATATGGAACGGATTATGGCGTCCGTCATTCACGTAGTAGCCAAACCGGATTTCATCAAAATCCACGGTCTCTTTGATGCCGCGCATTTGATAGGTGCGGCGGGTAAACCGCCACAGGGCGGTGTAATCGACCAGACGGCTTTTGGTACATCGAAAATGCGTTGCATAGACCGTGTCGAACCGAACGAGTGTCGCAAAAAGCCGGATATCGGCGATCGTCAATTCCGCGCCGAACAGGAAAGGCCGGTCGTTCAGCCTGTCTTCCAACATGTCCATGGTCGCAAACACCGTGTCGACGGCCGCGTCATATTCATCCTGCCGCTCAGCCTTGCCTGCCCGGTAGACCGCGTTTGAAAGACCATCAAAGATCTGGCTGGCCGTTTCATCAATTTCGTTTGCCAAGTGACGTGGGCGCAGGTCGGGCCCGTCTCCTGCGCGGTTCAATGCCTTAATGATGTCCACCGAAGAATTGGACAGTATCTTTTCGCGCTTTGCGTCCCACAAAAGCGGCACAGTCGCTCGGCCGGTAAAGGCGGGGTCGGTCATCGAATAGAGCTGATGGGCGTGTTGAAATTGCCCCGCGCGCGTAAGTGGCCCGTCGGGCAAAAGCCCATATCCCTCGACGCGCGGTCCACCTGCGCCCTGTATCGCAAGCGTGTCGGCAAACCCCTGAAGAACGCGCGCAATCGCAGTTCCATGAGACCACGGGCAGCTGGCCGAAGCGACCAGCGTGAACCGTGTTGGATCGTGTCGCAGTTCTTTCACAGCACCGTCGTCCAAAACCGAAGCAAGGGCACTATCCTCGCGACGATACGTGCCTGACACCATCGACATGTCGGCGTCGTCATTCCACTTGCCGTCGATCAGCATTCCCATGGATCACGTGTCCCGTCTTATTGAAAGAAGCACGGCGGCCAGCACAACCAAACCGCCGACAAACGTAGCAATGCCCGGGACCTCGGTAAACACAATGAAGGCAAAGACAGGCGCCAGAGGGGTCTCCAGCGTGCTGAGCAACGCCGTTTGACCAGACGGGACCCGCTTGGCCCCTTCTGCCAAGGTGACGGAGGCGACAGCAAACAAAATACCAAACGCTGCAAGAACGCAGATTTCGGTGCCCGAAACAGCAAACGGGTCACCAAGCATAATTGCAAACGGCAGCAAGAGTAACGATTGCAGCACAGAAGGGCCCGCACCCGGCGTGTCTGGGTGCTTTCGGTAGATGACCATGATCGTTGCCATCGCAGTGGTCATCAGCAAGGCCAGAATATCCCCATTCAGACTTATCTGGCCGAAGGAGCCCCAGACAATGATCGCGACACCCAAAAGTGCACCAATACACCCCATAACTGTGCGTCTAGTGACCTGTTCTCCGATGAACAGCCACGCCAATAGCGCCGCAATCAGGGGGGCCACGGCGTAGATGATCGACACATTGGCGATGGTCGTTAACTTGAAGGCGGAAATGAAGGCGGCCGTGCCCAACGCACCCACAATCGCAACAGCCCAGCCGCTATAGCCAATTCCCACAAAATTGCGCACGAATGCGCGTCTTTGGACAGTCCATGCTGTTGTGAACAGGGCGGCGAAGAAACCCCGCCAAAAGATTACATCCCATGCGCCGGCATCCACGCCCTTGGTGAAGAGGCCAGCGGTGCTGTACGTCACGGCCGCAGTTATCACGAGCGCGATGCCAGCGACGTACTGAGAGTGCACAACTGTCTTGGTCAAAGGCTTTCAAACTCACTTTGTTTATCGGCAGGCACAAGGCATAGAACTGTTGGCGCTGTTCTCATTCCTTGCCAAAATTTGACTTCTGATTTTATTGACTTTTTGGCAAATTGGCTCTTTTGACAAACGAAAGTATTTTTCAATACGCATTAGATAAATTAGGGTGTCTGGATGACCCGGCCCCGTCTTCCCTTGAACGCGCTGAGGGCGTTTGAAACAGCAGCCCGACATCTCAGCTTTACCAAGGCTGCGGCCGAGTTGAATGTGACCCCGGCGGCGGTCAGTCATCAGGTCAAGGCGCTTGAGGACATGCTTGGCGTTGTGCTGTTTCTGCGCCTGACACGTGCTTTGCGATTGACCGAAGCAGGGCAGGCGGCGTTGCCACTTCTGAACCAGGGCTTCGACAAGCTGGCCAAAGCGGTGGACCAGTTGCAAGCATATACCGAAAACGATGTGCTGAGGGTCAGTGTGGGCCCGTCATTCGGGGCGCTTTGGCTGGTGCCAAGGCTGGACGACTTCAGAATGAAGTATCCAAAGGTCGAATTGCGCATTGATGGCACAGATCGTCTTGTGAATCTGGCGCAAAACGAGGCGGACGTGGCTATTCGCTATGGTCCGGGCGGGTACACCGACCTGCACGTGGATCGTCTCTTTGGGCAGGTCAACACACCAGTCTGCAGCCCGGACCTACTGCGGGGACCGCATCCGATTGATTGGCCCGCTGATTTGAGACATCACACCTTGCTGCACATCGATTGGAAAGAAGCCGAGGCAACCTGGCGGATGTGGCTTCTGGCGGCAGGTGTGGACGAAATTGACCCGACGCGCGGGCCCCGGTTCACGCATGAGAGTATGGCGGTGCAGGCTGCCCTGGACGGTCAGGGTGTGGCGCTGCTGGGTGAAGTCTTGATTTCGGATCACCTTGATGCCGGTCGCCTCGTGCGCCCGTTTGGACCAAGTTTCAGCAAAGCCCTAAGTTTTTCCTTTTATTTGCTAAGCCGACGCGATCGCATCGCCGAGCCCAAGATCGCGGCGTTTCGCGATTGGTTGTTGAGCGATGTACGCAAAACAGATGTCGCCGTTGCCGTATCGGATCATCCATAGGTGCCGTCGGCGGTGGTTTACGGATGTCAGTCCTGTGCACCAAAAGCCTTGTGCCACGCGCGCGGCATCTGGCGGGGCTTTGGCTTTGCAAGGTCGCCTCGCATCGACCGCCTGGCTTCAAAGCAGTCATCCGGTACGAAAAAGAGAAACACGTGGCAAAGCATGCGGGCTCTTGCACGAGGTTTAGCACGCCCAAAACGGTTTGAACGGCAACAAATCGCGCAAGGGGTTTGCGGTGAACGGCGATTGGCGAGGATGCTGTTCGTTCTGCGAAAAGGAAACACTCATTACTGCCTATGCGGAAGGCACGCCGAAAGCCTTTGGTGCCGGAAAGCAAAGGTACCCCTGATCGCGCCGCCAGTACGTACAGGTTGAACCGCTTGCAACCGGCGACTAGCCGACCCGGGCGGCCAGCATGAGAAGAGCGCAAAGCATTTGTTGCCCGGCGCGGTCAAAAAAGCCAAGCGATCGTGCTGCGCAGTCCCTGAAAGTACTGGCCGGCTGCGAAGCGAGTTATGTGTTTCCGCTTCAAATCGAATAATTCCAAGCGATTCCGGTTGCCTGTGGGAGTCAGCGCGCCATACTGTCGGCTCAGAACGAATACGCAATAACTTTACTGGACCCAAGCTTGTCACTCTTCTTCATTGTTGCATTACCGTTTTTGGGCGCGCTTCTTCCGGGATTGATGAATGCAGCGGGCCGCGCGGCGTGTGCGGGTGTGACATTCACGGTGTCCTTGGTTGCCTTCATAGGTCTGCTGACCAACTTGCCGCAAATATTGCGCGGTGAAATGGTCACTGCGCGGGTCGAATGGATGCCGGAACTTGGCCTGAACTTCACGCTGATGATGGACGGGCTGGGTTTCTTCTTCGCGTTCCTGATTCTTGGCATAGGTCTTCTGATCATCGCCTATGCCCGGCATTATCTCAGCCGCAACGATCACATGGGTGAGTTTTTTACCTATCTGCTGCTCTTTCAGGGGGCGATGGTCGGGATCGTTCTAAGCGACAACATATTGCTTTTGTTGGTTTTTTGGGAGCTCACTTCGCTTTCATCTTTCCTGCTGATCGGGTATTGGAAACACTTGCCAGAAGGCCGCCAAGGGGCTCGGATGGCGTTGGCGGTCACGGGCATGGGCGGGCTTGCGATGATCGCGGGAATGCTGATCCTGGGCCAGATCGCAGGCAGCTATGACCTAAGCGTCATCCTTCAAAACCGCGAATTGATACAGGCGGATCCGCTGTATCTTCCGGCGCTGATCCTGATCCTATTGGGCTGTTTCACGAAGTCCGCGCAGTTCCCGTTCCATTTCTGGTTACCGCACGCGATGGCTGCCCCGACACCCGTATCGGCCTACCTGCATTCCGCGACCATGGTGAAGGCTGGGATTTTCCTGATGGCCCGTATGTGGCCGGTATTGTCAGGCACGCCAGAGTGGTTCGTCATCGTCACCACAGCAGGGCTTGTTACTATGGTGCTCGGTGCCGTGATCGCGCTGTTCAAACACGACCTCAAGGCGTTGCTTGCGTTCTCGACCGTCAGCCATCTTGGGTTGATCACCATGCTTCTGGGCACCGGAACGGCGTTCGGAGCGATGGCAGCGGTGTTTCACATCCTGAACCACGCCACGTTCAAGGCGGCGCTCTTTATGTCCGCAGGCATTGTCGATCACGAGGCCCATACCCGCGATATTCGACGACTGGGCGGGTTGCGCACGCTGATGCCGGTGACGTTTGTGATCGTGACGCTGGCCGCTCTGTCGATGGCCGGTATCCCGCTTCTGAACGGGTTTTTGTCGAAAGAGATGATGCTCGAAGAGGCGACCCATACTGTGTTGTTCAATAATCCATGGTTGGTCCCTGGGCTGGCGACGTTTGGGTCGGTCTTTTCGGCGGCATATTGCTTTCGCCTGATCGGGCATACGTTTCTTGGCCCGGTGCGCGAAGACTATCCGTCGATGCCGCACGATCCCAATCCGGGCATGTGGTTGCCGCCGGCACTCCTTGTCGTTCTTGTCGTTGTCATCGGGATTGCTCCATTCCTTGCCGAACCTTTCGTGAAGGTCGTGACAGGGTCGCTTCTTGGGGAGGCGGCAGACGTGCCGAAGAAATACATCAAGATCTGGCACGGGCTGGTGCCCGCGCTTTACATGTCGATTGTAGCGGTTCTGGGCGGTCTGGTGCTGATGCTGGTCTACAAGCCGCTTCTGAAACTCTGGGAGACGACACCACGTCCCGAGGCCAAGGTTATCTTTGAATGGCTGGTCGAGGCGGCGGCAGCATTGGCCAGAGGCGCCATTCAAACCCTTCATAACGGGGCATTCACCCGTTATGCGTTGATCGCCGTGATCGTGATTGTTGCCACGGGATATCATGCATGGATGACAGGGGCCGTCGCCGAGGCAACGCGCACGCCGCAAGCTGCGGGTCCTGTTCCTCTGGCGGGGTGGGCCATGCTGGTGGCGGCAACCGGCGGTCTGGTGCTGATGCACCGGAACCGGTTTCTGGCACTTATCCTGATCGGGATTGTTGGGCTGATGGTGTCGATCGGGTTCGTCTATCTCAGCGCGCCGGACCTTGCCATGACGCAGTTCACGGTCGAGGTGGTGACAATTATTCTTCTGCTGCTCGCGCTGAATTTCTTGCCGAACAGAACGCCGATCGAAAGTACGACCATGCGCCGGATGCGTGATGCCACGGTTGCCGTTGCGGGCGGTTTGGCCAGTTTCGCGCTGGCCTATCATTATCTGCTTCGTGACGCTGTTTCGACGCCCATTTCAGAGTTCCATCTTGCCAATTCCTACAAGGGAGGAGGCGGCACCAACGTGGTGAACGTGATCCTCGTCGATTTCAGGGGCTTTGACACCTACGGCGAGATTATTGTTCTGGGCATCGCCGCTGTCCTGATTTACGCGCTCACGGAAACCCTGCTTCGGGGTCCGGTACGCGCGCGGCTTCTTAACCGCATTCCCGATCAACCACGCGCCGGGGATATGCATCCGATGATGATGGTCGTGCTGACACGTGTGATCATGCCCGTTGTGCTGATGGTTGGCTTCTACATCTTCCTGCGGGGCCACAACGAGCCGGGCGGTGGCTTCATCGCGGGCCTGGTTGTCTCGATTGGTGTTGTCATGCAGTACATGGCCAGCGGTTTCGCATGGACATCGGCGCGCCTGAAGTACCCGTATCATGGTGTGATCGGTGCGGGCGTCCTTGTGGCCGGACTCACAGGTGTCGGATCGTGGTTTGTGGCAAAACCGTTCCTGACTTCCGACTTTACCTATGTGCGAATTCCGCCCTTCAAAGAATTCGAACTGGCGACGGCGGCCTTGTTCGATGTCGGTGTTTTCCTTGCCGTGGTGGGCGCTGTGATGTTGTCGCTTGAAAGCTTCTCGCGTTTGGCACGGCGTGCGGACACCGCTGACAGCGAACACCCGATGGACATCGATCCGTCCCGTGTGGATGCATCGCTCGAGCAGGTGCCCCCCGTGAAGGAGGGCGGTTGACATGGAAATGATCGTTGCCTCTGCCATAGGCGTTATGACGGCCGGCGGGATCTATCTGGTGCTGCGGTTGAGAACATTTCCGGTCATCTTGGGAATGTCGCTTCTGACCTACGCGGTGAACGTGTTTCTCTTTTCCTCCGGACGACTGACCATCGGTGCGCCGCCGGTGTTAAGAGATGACGTGACGACATATGCCGACCCGTTGCCCCAGGCATTGGTTTTGACCGCTATCGTTATTTCTTTCGGAATGACTGCGGTTGCCGTGATGATCGGGCTTGGCGCATTCCTTGGATCGGATGACGATCATATCGATGATCAGCCGGAACCCACGGAGACGGAGGGCCGGCCATGACCCATTGGATCGTAGCCCCAATCGTGCTGCCGGCGCTTGTGGCGCCTTTCATCATCCTTGCTGCCCGGTATCACATCGGCATTCAGCGTGTCTTCTCGGTCGCTGGGGTTGTCGCCCTGATCGGCCTTGCGGCGGGGTTGGCCTGGCAGGTCTCGGATGGCTCTGTCATCTACTACCGATTGGGCGATTGGGCGGCACCTTTCGGCATCGTCGTTGTTGGCGACCGGCTTTCGACCATGATGGTGCTTCTGACCTCCGTCCTTGCACTTTTCGTTTTGCTTTATGCCATCGGATCGGGTTGGGATGACCGCGGGCGACATTTCCACGCGTTGTTCCAGTTCCAGCTTATGGGCATTCTCGGCGCGTTCCTGACCGGCGACCTGTTCAACCTGTTCGTGTTTTTCGAGGTGCTGCTGATCGCGTCCTACGGCTTGATGATACACGCCGGAGGCAATGCGCGTCTGAGGGCCGGCGTGCAATACGTTCTTTTCAACCTGATCGGTTCCACACTGTTCCTGTTTGCGCTTGGCGCGATCTATGCGGAAACCGGCACGCTGAACATGGCCGACCTGGCTGAGCGGGTGAAACTGATCGGACCGGAAGAGACCGTGGGAATCCGTGTCGCGGCTGTTCTGCTGCTCTTGGTTTTTGCGATCAAGGCTGCATTGGTGCCGCTGCATTTCTGGCTTCCCTCCAGCTATGCCGAGGCGCCGGCGCCTGTCGCGGCCCTGTTTGCCATCATGACCAAGGTTGGTGCCTATGCAATCATCCGGGTTTACACGATGGTCTTTCCGCCTGACCTGGAAGTCACCAACGGGCTGCATGACATCTGGCTGCTGCCTGCAGCATTGATTTCATTGGCCATCGGTATGATTGGCGTGTTGGCAGCACGAAAACTAGATCGCCTCGTGGCGTTCTCTATCATCGGCTCAATGGGGATGGTGATGGTTGCCATTTCACTTTTCAACCCTGCCGGAATTGCAGCGGCGCTTTACTACATCGTGCATTCGACCCTTGCGGGCGCGGTCCTGTTCCTTGTTTCCGACTTGGTGCGGACCGGGCGCGGGAATGTCGACTTGACCACGCAACCGCCGATGTTGGGAACCGTGGTGACCGCGGGGATGTTTTTTGCAGGTGCGATCGCGATGGCAGGCTTGCCGCCACTGTCGGGCTTTCTTGGCAAGTTGCTGGTACTGGATGCGGCATTCGACAACGGGCTCATGGTCTGGATCTGGGTAATTGTCCTGTCCTCGAGCCTGATCAGCATTCTGGGCTTCGCGCGCGCGGGCAGCATGGTGTTCTGGAAAGCGCACAGCATTGAACCCACGGAAGAACCGCTCGCGGACACCAGCCGGCCCGCGACATTGGCCTATGTCGCCGTGGGCGGCCTGATTACATTGCTTGCCTTGCACACGGTCTTTGCGGGTCAGGTACACGCATACACGACCACCATGGCCTCGCAGCTGTTTGCACCGGATACATATGTCTCTACGGTCTTGGATACGCCCGGCAAGATGAGCAAACCGAAGGAGGGGTACTGATATGCAGCGCGCCTTTCGCTGGCTCTTACCACATCCCTTCGTAACGTTGGTTCTCGCCATCGTGTGGACGCTGCTTCAGAATGAAGTCAGCGCCGGGATGGTCGTTTTCGGCATCATCCTAGGCATCATCATACCCTGGATGACGTCGATCTGGTGGCCTGACACGCCGAAAGGATTTCGGCTTGGTAAGATGAGCACTTACAGCATTCTGGTGATCGGTGACATCATCGTTGCCAACATTCAGGTCGCCTGGATCGTGCTGACCGTTCCGAATTCCAAGCTGAAGCCCGCCTGGATCGTTGTGCCGCTGGAATTGAAACAGCCCGAGGCGATCACGGTGCTGGCCGGGACCATCACGTTGACGCCGGGCACGGTTTCCGCAGACCTTTCAGACGCAGGGCACAGTTTGCTGGTGCATGTCTTGCACACCGATGATCCTGACGGCGTTCGCGACGAGATCAAGTCCCGCTACGAACGCCGATTGCTGGAGATATTTGTATGACTTCTGCTGCCGATGTCTTGGATATTGCGCTTTCGATTGCATTGATCACGCTGGTTATCGGACAAGTCCTTTCAATGGTCCGGTTGCTGCTTGGGCCGACATCGGGTGACCGGATTCTTGCGCTCGATACGATGGTGATCAACGCGCTTGGGCTGGTGATCGTTCTGGGGATATATCAGGGCGTCGCGGTGTATTTTGAGGTCTCACTGCTGATCGCGATGCTGGGTTTCGTCTCCACGGTTGCATTGGCACGGTTTATCTTGCGGGGGGATATCATCGAATGACACTTGCGACACTCGCAATGTATGGCGCAGCATTGTCCTTGCTGATCGGCTCTGGTTTCGTTGCCGTTGGGGTGATCGGCCTTTTGAAGTTCAACGACCCCATGACGCGGCTGCATGCTCCGACGAAAGTCGGGACCATCGGGATCGGCATGTTGCTTTTGGCATCCATGCTGGTTGCTGCGGCCTCTGGTGACCCGTCCAGTCACGAACTTCTTATCATGGCATTTTTGTTCGTCACCGCACCGGTATCCGCGCATTTCATCGCGAAGGTAAGCATCCACCGGCGGGATTGCGAAACGCCGCCATCGCCATTGGCAGACGACACCTGGTCGACCCTGAAGTCGCCGGACGACAACGCGGAAAAGCAAGAGAACGCGCAAAAACCGCAATAAGCGGCGCGGCTCGTGCTTCTGTCGCAGAATTGATCACCAACCCTGACTGACGCCAAATCGCACATGCCCAAGTCGCACAAGCATTGTCCGTTGTATCAAATACGGTTGTCGTCAGGTGGCCGTGGGCGTGTCCCCCTTCGGCCAATTCTGCCAAACCTCCACGGCATCACCATTGAATTGTCGCCCTGATTGATCTGGTCCAACCCAGGGTCTTTCCGTTTTCTTGTTAGGATCTCTTGTCGGACCTAAAAGCGAAAACGTTCTATCTTTTCGGCGGACAGGGCGTACCCGATCTCGGCAAGCTGCGTCGAAGTTGACGAAACGCCAAACATGCCGGTTACGTTCACGGCCTCGAAAAGACCACGGCTTTCAAACGGTGTTTGTGTGGTCACCAGAACAAGCTGGTTGGCCGGCGGAGGCGGTACATGCACACAAGCACCGACATAAGGCACAAGAATGAACGTGATGACTGCGGTCCCGTCATATTCAAGCGGAACGGTGAAACCGGGCAGGCGCACGATCTGGCCGTTCCAATCGGTTCGCACCCCGCTGGAGGCGGGTTGCTGCCGTGAAAGCGGGACGCTGTCATGATCGATCAGGCCCTGCAACATGGGTGGTATCGCGATTTCACCTTCGGGAAGTAGATCAGGCCATGCCAGGTCGATTACCTCTTCCGCAATCCCGAATTGAGGACATGCCGAAAACGCAATTCCCCCGGCCAGCAGGGCACGACGATGGAACCTGGTTGTCACCAAACGTATACTTCCAAGTTGTCAGCGGAAATGGCGTAACCGGTCTGGCCCAATCCCGTTGATTGAATCCGCGTGCGCATCTTTCCCGTCACCCACACGGCATCCCAAAGTTGTTCGTTTGGCCACGCCCGTTCGGATGTTACCATCACCAGCTGATTTGCCGGCGGCGGTGGCGTGTGGATGCATGCACCGATGTAGGGCACCAGCAAAAACTCTGTCACGCCTTTTGCGCCGATCTCCAATGGAATGACGTAGCCCGGCAACCGGACATAGGCACTGTTCAGTCTTTCATTCAGCCTCGTGGCGTTGGCGTCATAGGTCGGGTTCCAGATATCTCTGGCCTCGTCAATGTATCCCGGGCCGATGATTTCCGAATAGGCAACGCCAGGCGGGATCAGATCGTCCCACATAATCGTCTTGGCCTTGGCGGCAAAGGCGGCCGTGGGTGTAGCCGCTACGGCAGACAGCATCACAAGAGCGGTTCTGCGGCTGGGCATAATTGACCTCCCGATACACTTCAGGTTTTCACCATCATACCATCCGCCAGAGAAAGCCGATAGGCACGAACAGCAGGAACCAGGCTCACAATTGCGCCAGCGACAACGACCGAGATCAGCACCCAAAGCTCTCGCAGGGACGGTGCTTCGATGGGAAGCCAGAGACCAAAGGCGCTGTCTACCAAGGGTTGCGCAACCACCAGCGCCAAGTAAAGCAGCCCCAGCCCCAGGATTGCGCCAACGGCGGCCATCAGCATCGCCTCAAGCACAAGCAGGCTCAGAATCGTGCGGGGCCGTGCGCCCATGGCCCGAAAGATTGCCATTTCCCGGCGACGTTCATTGAGGCTGGAAAAGATCGTTGCCATCATGCCGATCAACGCGGTGACAACCACCATGGCGGACACGGCCAACAGGGCGGTTTCTGCAATACCGACAATCCCCCACAGCTCTTGCAAGGCCACGCCGGGCAAAATCGCCAGCAAAGGTTCCTCGCGGTATTCGTTGATGGCGCGTTGCAAAGTGAAAGTTTGCAGTGGGCTTTCCACACCGATAAGCGCCGCAGTGACCGCCTTGGGTGTTAGGTCCATTTGGCGGATGACGTCCACTGGCGTGGACTGTCCGGGGATTTGCGCACCGCTGCGCCAATCCACGTGGATCGCTTCGATCGCCTCCATGCTCACGATAACTGTGCGGTCCACGGGCGTTCCGGTTTTGGCCAGAATGCCGGATATGCGAAAGGGTTGATCTTTGTGCTCGGTGAAAGAGGCCAGCCCATGCGCCAAGATGATCGGGCCATCCACGCTGTAGCCCAGGGTCGCGGCTACATCGGCTCCGATTACGGCGTCAAAGAGGTCGTCCATGATCGCGCCGTCCGCCACCTCCAGCGATTGGCCTCGGCGATACTTGTAGTGCTCGAAAAACGCCTGGCTTGTGCCCATTACGCGAAACTGCCGGTGGCTGTCGCCCAACGAGATCGGAACGATCCACTGCACGTCGGGCCGTGCGGCAATGTCCTGGTAGCTCTCCCATGTGACGTTGTTCGTGGCGTTGCCGATGCGGAACACCGAATACAGCAGCAATTGCACCGATCCCGAGCGCGCCCCGACGATCAGGTCGGTGCCCGAGATGGTGTCTGCAAAGCTGGCCTTTGCGCCGGTGCGCACTTTTTCGACGCCCAGAAACAAAGCAACGGACAGGGCGATCGCGAGGATTGTCATGCCGACCGTCAGCGCGCGTGCGCAAAGCGAAGCGATGGCAAGGCGCAAAATCATGCAGCATCCCTTTCGATCCGTGCAATGTCTTCGATCCGCGCGACCCGGTCGAACCGTGTCGCAAGACGCGGATCATGGCTGACCATCAGCAGAGATGCGCCGTTGGTGGCCGTTTGCTGAAACAACAGGTCAAGAAAGGCGGCTTGGCTGCCAGCGTCCAGCGCCGATGTCGGTTCGTCTGCGATGATCAGGGGCGGTTGACCGATCAGCGCACGCGCCACGGCAACCCTTTGCTGCTGGCCGACGCTGAGAGTACTTGCCCGCGCCGTGAAGACCGCATCGGGCAGCCCCAAAGTGCGGCACAGGTCTGCGGCAACCTGCCGGGCCGGAACCGATCGCTGCCGCCGTTCGGGCGCAAAGCGCAACGGCAAAAGGATGTTGTCAGCCACTGTGCCGAAGGGAAGCAGGTTGAACTGTTGGAAAATCACCCCGATCTGTTCCGCGCGGAACCGGTCCCGGGCGCCGCCCGACAGCTTCGTGATGTCCGTGCCTGCCACCGTCACCCGCCCGGCGCCCGGTTGGGTGGTGCCGCAAATCAGCGACAGAAGAGTAGACTTACCCGACCCGCTTTCGCCCAAAAGCAGGACCGTTTCCGCCGTCGCCAGACGAAAATCCGGCACCGACATCGAGAACGCGCCGCGCCCGGGCCAGCGAAAGCGAACGTCGGAGACGTGCAGTACTGACGTGGTGTCTCTCAACGATCAAAAAAGATTGCGAAGGTCGAGGGTAGGGGCATCCCGCACGATCTCGAAGGCCTGAGCACCGGCTCTTGTCACGATCTGTACTTCAAGCTCGCGTGCGTTTTCGAACGTTTCGAAATAGGCGAACGTGATTTCGTCAATGGCGTCAGGTTCGGCACAGGTCAGGGTGTATTCGGCATGAAATTCGGTGTGGCTGGCCCCGTCCGCGTGGTCATGCTCGGCGTGATCGTCATGTCCCGCGTGATCATCATGTTCTGCATGCTCTTCATGATCATGCGCCTCGTCTTCATGTGCGTCGTGACCGTGCTCATCGTGCTCGTCTTCGCTTTCCAGTTCGGCACTGGCCTGGGTTACCGAACAGCCCGCGGTCGCGGGCACAACGAACAGATCAAGCGGTCTTGCAAGCGTTGCTACGGCATTATCAATCGCTGCGCGATCCGCATCGCTCTTCGCCGCGTATTCAAACCCGACGATGTCGGCACCTGGGGCAAAGAACTCGATCGTAACTGTTGTCTGCTCAAAAGCGATGTTAAGTGTCCCCACACCATGTTCATGAGCGTCCAACTGGCGGGTGTCCTCTGCAAAGACGGGCGTTGCAGCAAGCGCTGCAATCAAGGGAAGTCCGTGTTTCATGGCGTATCCTGACGTGTTGGATGTGATCGAGTCTGTTCCAGCGAAGCCTACAACGTTCATAGATTTCAACAATATGACTATTTGCAATAAATCTGTCTCAAAGACACGTGAAGTCATTCTCGGCAGCAATCCGCTACGTCCAGTTGTCTAGTTTTTCACAAAGCAACAAACACCGCTATCGGCGCTCAGCCCTTATTGAACCCCGCGTGATGAGGTTTCGCTGTGATCTGGGGTCTAAACGCCAGGGGTCTCAGCATTCGTGGTAGAGGTTACACGCCATAGGGCAAACACCGCAGATCGCTTCTGTTTTTGGAAAATCAAACCGCCGCAAGGCGGCTTTATGGCGGAGAGACAGGGATTCGAACCCTGGGTGGGCTTGCACCCACAACGGTTTTCGAGACCGCCCCGTTCGACCACTCCGGCACCTCTCCGCGGGGGTCTGGAGCGTGCGTGTAATCGCCTTTGACAGGGCTGGCAAGGGGTTTGGCATTGTTTCGCCCCAGATTTTGCCTAGGTTGAGACCAACCACCACAAACCCAAGGATGAGCCCGTTGTTCCAGCCCAGACTTTTTCATCCCCTGGCCGTGATTTTGGTCTTGGCCATCATGTCGATCGCACCGCTTGTCGCAAAAGCGGCGGATCGCGACCGGTTGGAAGCGTTTCTGACAGTCACCGGGTTCGACGTGGCGTTGGACAGTATCGCGCTGGCCGCGGGCGAAGCGCCGGCGATGCTGGGTATGGATGCCGGTGATTTCGGCTCGGACTGGAAACGGGTGTCAGACGAGGTGTTCGATAGTGGGCGCATGCACGACATGGCGCTCGACATCTTGGAAGCTGCGCTGAGCGACGATCTTCTGACCCATGCCGCGAGCTTTTACGCGTCGCCATTGGGACAACGCCTGGTCGAGGCCGAGAATGCGTCTCACATGGTAGAAGACGACGATGCCAAACAGCGTGAGGGCATGGCGCTGGTCGCAGACGGCGTGGCCGAAAGCGACCCACGGATCGAGATATTAAAAGATCTGAATACAGCCGTGGATGCCGCAGGCAATTCCGTGCGCGCCGTACAGGAAATTCAGGTACGGTTTTTGATGGCCGCGTCCAATTCCGGCATTCTTGCGCAAGAACTGGACGAGTCCGCGCTGCGTGCCGCCCTGAAGGAAAACGAGGCCGAGCTGCGTGCAAACCTTCAGGTTTCGGGCCTGGCCGGGGCGGCCTACACCTATCAGGATTTTTCGAAAGAGGATTTGCAGGTTTATCTGGACGCGTTACAGCATCCCGATATGCAACAGGTGTACGAACTGATGAACGCCGTGCAGTACGAGATCATGGCCAACCGGTTCGAAGTGTTGGCGACGCGGATGGCCGGCATGCATCCCGGACAGGAGTTGTGAGGATGCGCTTGCGTCACCATCTGGCGGCCGGGGCCATGGCCGTTGGTTTGACCGGGCTGCCCGGATGGGCAACGGCAGATGATGCGGAAGTGCTGATCGACGCGTTGCGCGTTGGTGACACGGTTGAGATTATGCGCCAGGAAGGCCTGCGCTATGGCGCCGATCTTGGTGTTGAAATGCTGCCTGGCGTCAACACTGCCCGGTGGGGCGAGGTGGTCTCGCGCATCTACGATCCTGAAAAGATGGAAGCGGTGATCACCGATGGGTTCGAGACCGCGTTCGAGGGCAAAGACCTTGAGATGCTGGTGGCGTTCTTCACCTCTGAGACTGGCAGCGAGATCATCGAGTTGGAGCTTTCCGCCCGCGAGGCGTTTCTGGATCAAGACACCGAAATGGCCGCGATGGATGCCTACGAGGTGGCGCGTGACGATCAAACGCGATTGTTCGAACAGGTCGAGGAAATCATAAGCGACAGCGATCTGGTGGAATTCAACGTGATGGGGGCGATGAACGCCAATCTCATGTTCTATCGTGGGCTGTTGGACGGCGGCGCGATTGAAATGGGCGAAGAAGAGATGCTGGCCGACGTCTGGGCGCAGGAAGAGGATATTCGAGGCGAATCCGAAGCGTGGTTGGGCTCATTCCTGATGTTGGCCTATCGTCCACTGGAGGAAGCCGAGCTTGAGGCCTATGCCGAACTGTATCGCACGCCGGAGGGCAAGGTTCTGAACACGGCGATTTTCGAGGCTTATGACCAGATGTATGAAGAGATATCCTATCTTCTGGGGCAGGCCGTGGCACAGCAGATGCAAAGCGAAGAGCTCTAGCCGTTCGTCACAAGCGGCGTTGGTCGCGCCCGATGCAAGGGGTTTCATCCCCCGCACCCCGAAGGGCATTCGAGACGAAAATAGCCCCACTGTGCGTCGTTCAGCGTCCGTCGTGCCGAAGCGCGGTCGCTGTCTGGTCGTGGGCTCGTTTGAATGCGCGGCTCAGCGCTTCGGGTGAGCCATAGCCGTAGCGACGCGCGATGGTCTGAATGCGGTCTCCACGCTCGGCATCCTGCCGCGCCAGTACCATGCGCCATCGGCGTAGATACGCGGCTGGCGGTTCGCCCACCTTGTCGCGAAACAACTCGGAAAAGCGCGAGAGCGAAAGCCCGGCATGTCGGGCAAGGTCTGTTCCGCTCCATCTGCGGCCAGGATCGTCATGCATGGCGACGATAGCGCGGCTGAGGCGCGGGTCGGCCAGACCCGCCAGAAGTCCAACATCGGTGGTGCCGCGCTCGATGGCGTGGCGAAGAATACGGATCAGAAGAACCTCGCCCAACCGGTCGAGCACGGCCCCTGCACCGCAGCGGCGCGCGTCGGTTTCGGCCTTTAGCACTTTGGCAATATGGGCAGTTTCAGGATCGTCGGTGATCTGCAGTTCAACTTGCGCCGGCAGCGCGTTGAGAAACGGGTTGGCTGTACCGCCCCAATCGGCTTGGGCTGCAAACGTGACCCTCTCGGCCTTGGACGGGCGTGAGATTGCCGGGCGCAACGGCGCAAACAGCATACGGGTCGGGACCGAGGTCTCATCCTCGAAAATCAGCAAGTTGGCAGTGCCTGCCGGTTTCGGCGTCACGGTCAGTTCAAAGCGGCCAACGAGGGCGGAGAGGCGGTCAATTTTCTGCATACCGGTAGAAAAGTCATAATTTTTGGAAACCAATGATCATAGTTCCGGGTATAGGCAGGTTCAGACATCCAGTCAATCAGGAGAAGACACATGTTGATGCCCCGCCAGAAAACCCCCGAACTAAGTGTTCCGACATTGGATCACGACACTTTTGATCTGTCCGCTGAGCAATCGGAACGCGGCACGGTGATTTGTTTCTATCGTGGGCTGCATTGTCCGATCTGCGCCACCTACCTGACCGAGCTGGAAAAGCGTGTTGAAGACTTTGCCGAGCGTCGGGTCGGTACGATTGCGATCAGTTCGGACGGAGAGGAGCGGGCACAGGCGATGGCCGACAAGATCGGTGCCAAGCAGCTGCGCTTTGGCTATGATCTGAGCCTTGCCAAGGCCAAGGAGTGGGGGCTTTACATCTCGACCTCGCGCGGGAAAACGTCAATTGGCATTGAAGAGCCAGCGCTGTTTTCCGAACCGGGCCTGTTCATGGTGACGCCCGAGCAATCGCTTTACTATGGCTCAGTGCAAACCATGCCGTTCGTGCGCCCGCATTTCTCGGAATTGGTCGGCGCGCTGGATTTTGCGATCAAGAACGACTACCCGGCACGAGGCGAATACACCGGGTCGGTCTGACGTCGGTACCGCGTCGGTCCTGTTTTACGCAGAAATCTGCGCTTTTCCCTTCCCGTAAGTCTTGACTTTGAAGGGGCAGGCGCACATAAGCGGCCATCCCGGCGGGGAGACTCGCACGGGATTTGTTTTTTATGACGCCCGAAGGGGCGCGCTGTTCGAGGCACCAAACGCCGGGTAAAACCGGGGCCACAGAACGCGGTAGATGAAGGAAGAATGCGATGTTTGCGGTCCTCAAGACCGGCGGCAAGCAATACAAGGTCCAGTCGGGCGATACGCTCCGCGTGGAAAAGCTTGCGGCAGATGCCGGTGAAAAAGTTCAATTCAACGAAGTGCTGATGCTGGGCGGGGACAAACCCGTGATCGGCGCTCCGCTTGTTGAAGGTGCGGCCGTGCAGGCCGAGGTGGTCGATCAGATAAAGGGCGACAAGGTAATCAACTTTGTCAAACGCCGCCGGAAGCACAGCTCTAAGCGCACCAAGGGGCATCGTCAGCAACTGACGGTTCTGCGTGTGACGGACATCCTTGAAAAGGGTGGTGACAAGTCCGGCGTGAAGGCCGCCGTTGGCGCGGGTTCCATTGCGGCAGTGGCCGTTGCGGCAGCCGAGACGAAAAAGCCGGCCAAGAAGGCAGAGGTGAAGAAAGCCGAACCCAAGAAAGCCGAAGCCAAGGCCGAACCGAAGAAAGAAGCAAAAAAGGCAGCCCCCAAGAAGGCCGCGAAGGCCGAAGGTGGTGATGACCTCAAACAGCTGTCGGGCGTTGGCCCCGCGCTGGAGAAGAAACTGCATGAGGCGGGCGTGACCACGTTCGCCCAGATCGCAGCATGGAGCGCCGATGACGTGGCCGCGATGGACGAAAAACTGTCGTTCAAAGGCCGGATCGAGCGTGAAGGCTGGATCGAACAGGCCAAAGAACTGGCCAAAGGTTAAGGAGAGACGAGATGGCACATAAAAAAGCAGGCGGCTCATCCAGAAACGGACGCGACTCAGCGGGTCGTCGTCTTGGCGTGAAGAAATACGGCGGCGAAGCCGTGATCCCGGGCAACATTATCGTGCGTCAGCGCGGCAACAAGTTCTGGCCGGGGGATGGCGTTGGCCAAGGCAAAGACCATACGCTGTTTGCCACCGAAGAAGGCGCCGTGAAGTTTCACAAAGGCCTGAAAGGCCGCACCTTTATTTCGGTTCTTCCAATGGCGGAGGCTGCCGAATAAGCCGAACCTTTAGGTTTTGAATTTGAGGGGATCGGCACACCGCCGGTCCCTTTTTTCTTTTTTGGACAAAATTTTTGGGACCGGTCCATGAACGCAGGCCCTTGGGCGTGCGACCAACTTGAGGATGAAAATGGATTGATACGATGACTGTGACCGGAAAAGACCTGATCAACTTGGGCTTTGAGCAAGGCCCGGCTTTGGGAAAAGCGATTGACACTGTGAACGCGCTTGGCCTTGAGGGCGAGGCGTTGGCGGGGTGGGTCCAGGCCAACAAGCCCGCGCCGCGGATCAAGCTGCAGGACAATCCGGGGTATCAGTTCAACCTGGAGGCCGAGACCGAGGATGAGGTGGAAAACGTTGCCAAGGTAAAGGTGACGATGGACAAGATGATGCGCACGCCGACCCTTGTGGGTGGTGCGGTGATGCCCGATGCCTGTCCGTCGGGTCCTGAAGGAACGATCCCCGTGGGCGGTGTGGCGGTGGCCAAGAACGCTATTCATCCGGGCATGCATTCGGCGGATATCTGTTGTTCGGTGATGGTGACCGAGTTTGCAGATGCCGCACCTGAGGATGTAATGAACGCCGTGCACGAGGCCACGCATTTCGGTCCCGGCGGGCGGCCCAACGGCATGCGGTTTACCATGTCGCCGGATCTTTACGATGCATTTCGGGAAAATGCGTTCCTGAACGACAAGAAGATCCTGCAAGCCGCGCAAGAGCATCTGGGCACGCAAGGCGATGGCAACCACTTTGCCTTTGTGGGAGTGTCCGAGGCCAATGGCACGACCTGTCTTGTGACCCATCACGGTTCTCGCGGGCCGGGGGCGGGGCTCTATAAGCTGGGGATGCGCTATGCCGAAGGCTGGCGCAAAAAGCTGTCCGAAGGTGTTCTGAAGCAGAACGCCTGGATTCCTGCGGATAGCGAGGATGGTGTCGCCTATTGGGAGGCGCTTCAGCTTATTCGGAAGTGGACCAAGGCAAACCACAACGCGCTGCATCAGCGGGCCGCGGTGATCGCGGGGGCCGATATGCGCGATCGGTTCTGGAACGAGCATAACTTCGTCTTCCGCAAGGAGGATTTGTTTTTCCATGCCAAGGGGGCCACGCCTATCGATACGGACCTGCTGCCCGACACCAACGGCACGCAGATCATCCCGATGAACATGGCCGAACCCGTGCTGCTGGTACGGGGGGCCGTGCATGACGGTAACCTGGGCTTTGCGCCGCATGGTGCAGGGCGGAACATGTCGCGCACGGCGCATAAGCGGGCCCTTGAAGGGCGTACGGATCAATCGGTTTTCGATGAGGAGACCGAAGGATTGGACGTGCGGTTCTATTCTGGGAACGTGGACGTGTCCGAGCTTCCATCGGCCTACAAGTCTGCCGCGACTGTGCAGGCGCAGATGAAGCAGTTCGATCTGGCCGACACAGTGGACCGCATCCAGCCCTACGGCTCGATCATGGCCGGCGATTGGGAGCGCGATGCACCGTGGAAGAAGAAGGCCGCGGCCAAGCGGGCGGCACGTCTGGCGAGGGAGGCACGGACATGAGTGTTGCTGTCGCTTCTTTTCTGGTCTTCGGCGCGTCCCAGGTGGGCACGCCGGGACCGGCCAACATGGCGCTGCTGGCCACCGGCGCGCGGTTCGGGTTTCGGGCCGCACTGCCGTTTGTCTTTGGCGTCGTGCTGGGCAAGCAACTGGTCATTTGGCCTGTCGGCTTTGGCCTGATGGAACTGGCAAGCCAAGCGCCGCTCATCTTCGAGGCACTCAAGTGGATATCCGCGGCCTACATTTGCTGGCTGGCCTGGAAGGTGGCCAATATGCGTCTTGGCCCGGCTGAGGCGAGCAGCCAAGCCCCTGGATTCATTGCCGGATTAGTAGTTCATCCGGTCAATCCTAAAGCCTGGGCGATGATCGTCACGGGATTTACCAGTTTCGTAACGCCAGGCACCCCGGCCTTGCAGGCCACGATCACAATCGCCATCTGTCTGATGGCCCTGCAATTCATTTTGCACCCGCTCTGGTCGCTGGGAGGCGACCGGATCGCGCGCAGTGTCGCGGGTACGCCCGCAGAACCTTATCTGATGCGGGGACTGGCGGTGCTGACCGTCGCCTCGGTGATGTTTGTGCTGTTTGGAGGAGCAAGCGTATGAAACTGGAACCCATTGTAACACAACCGATTATCGAAGCGGGGCGGTTTGATTTGCGCCCGGTACAGATGTCGGATGCCGGGTTGATTACGCTTTACGGCGGGGACAAGCGCGTGGCGTGCAACACCACCGATATTCCGCATCCCTTGCCCCCCGGCGCGGCCGAGGCGTTTTTAGAGCGGGCGATGGACTCTGAACACCCCGAGGATGTCTGGGCTATGGACGCCACCCGCATGGGCGGGGCCGAAGTGATGGGCCTTGTTGGCTTGGAACGGATGGATCGCGACCAGTCGGAAATCGGTTACTGGGTGGCCCCGGCCTACTGGAATTCCGGCGTAGCCTCGGCGGCGGTCGAGGCGATCCTGAAGGCCAATCCGCAAAAGGCGCGCACGGTGTTTGCGTCCGTGTTTCAGGACAACGCGGCCTCGGCCCGCGTGTTGACCAACTGTGGATTCCAGTATCTGGGCGATGCCGAAAGCTTTTCCGTTGCGCGCAACGCCAAGGTGCCGACCTGGACCTATAGCCGGGCCTGTAGCGATGGCTGATGGCGTTCATCTTGAGACGGACCGCCTGGTCTGGCGCACGGGTACGCCCGAGGATGCGGATGCGTTGCACGCCATCGCGTCGCAGTTCGACGTGGTGCGTCAGACCGAAACCTGGCCCTGGCCGCCCGACCGCGCCTTTACCACCAAGCGCTGTTTGCCGATGCCCGAAATCGAGGGTGCCGGCGGCGTGGTGACCCATGACAGCGAGGTAATCGGCATCATGGGGCTGGGTGATGCCAAGATGGGTTACATGTTTGCGCCGGGCCATGGGGGCAAAGGTTTCGCCACGGAGATGGGCCGGGCCGCCGTGGCGCATGCGTTTGACCGGTTCGACTGGCCCAAACTGTCGGCTTGCGTCTTCTCGGACAATCCCGCCTCGGGGCGGGTGTTGGAAAAGCTGGGGTTTCAGGTTGTAGGCCCGTGTGAGGGCCCAAGTGCGGCCCGCGGCGGCGTCTTTCCGATCATCAACTATGTCTTGCCGCGACCGCGGGCTTGAGAAGCGCCGCGTTTCCCTCTATCGCAATGCCTGTTGATAACTAAGGCCACCCCATGAAATTCCTCGATCTTGCCAAGGTTTACATCCGCTCCGGTTCGGGCGGGAACGGATGCATCAGCTTCCGGCGGGAGAAGTACATCGAATATGGCGGCCCGGATGGCGGCGACGGCGGCACTGGCGGGTCGGTCTGGGCCGAAGCGGTGGACGGGTTGAACACGCTGATCGACTTTCGGTATCAGCAACACTTCTTTGCGGATAACGGCCGTCCCGGTGCGGGGCGTCAGCGCACGGGCGCGGATGGCGACGACATCGTGCTGCGGGTGCCGGTCGGCACGGAAATCCTCGACGAAGACCAGGAGACCGTGATCGCCGATATCACCGAGGTGGGTGAGCGCGTTGAACTGGCCAAGGGCGGCAATGGCGGTTGGGGCAACCTGCGCTTCAAGACGTCGACCAACCAGGCGCCACGCCGGTCCAATCCGGGACAAGAGGGCGTAGAGCGCACGATCTGGCTGCGGCTGAAGCTGATTGCCGATGTGGGGCTTCTGGGGCTGCCCAATGCGGGCAAGTCGACATTCCTTGCGGCCACGTCGAACGCGCGGCCGAAGGTGGCGGATTATCCCTTTACCACGCTGCACCCCAATCTTGGTGTTGTCGGCGTGGATAATGTTGAATTCGTGGTGGCTGATATTCCGGGCCTGATCGATGGTGCCTCTGAGGGGCGGGGCTTGGGTGATCTCTTCCTTGGCCATGTCGAGCGCTGCGCGGTGCTTTTGCACTTGGTTGATGGATCATCTGGCACGCTGATCGAGGATTATCATACGATTATCAAAGAGCTAGAGGCGTATGGCGGTGGCCTTGCCGAAAAACCGCGGATCACGGTTCTGAACAAGATCGATGCGCTGGATGAGGAAGAGCGCGCCTTTCTGAAAGACGAGTTGGAGGCCGCTGTCGGCGAGCCCGTGATGCTGATGTCAGGGGTGTCGCATGAAGGCGTGACCGACGTGCTGCGCGCGTTGCGGACACAGATCGATGCCGACCGGCTGCGGCACAGCGCAGTGGACGAGGCGGGCCCGTGGCGACCGTAAAGCAGGCAAAACGGCTGGTCATCAAGATCGGCTCGGCCCTGTTGGTGGATCGTGAAACAGGGCAGCTTCGCGGCGATTGGTTGCGGGCGTTGGCCGAGGATGTGGCGCGGGAGCGGTCGCAAGGGACGGATGTCATTCTCGTGTCCTCGGGATCGATTGCGCTTGGGCGCGGTGTTCTAGGCTTGCCCGCGAAAGACCTGAGCTTGGAGCAAAGCCAAGCGGCCGCTGCGGTTGGGCAAATTCAACTGGCGCGGGCCTATGCCGAGGCGTTGTCGGCGCATGACATCATGACAGCACAGGTACTTGTGACGCTGGAGGACAGCACGGATCGTCGGCGATACCTCAATTCGCGCGCCACGTTGGAGCAGCTTCTGGGTATGCAGGTCGTGCCGATCGTCAATGAGAATGACACCGTGGCCACCGACGAAATCCGATATGGCGACAATGACCGGCTGGCCGCGCAGGTGGCCGTCACGGCCGGGGCGGATCAACTGATCTTGCTCAGCGACGTCGACGGTTTTTACGCGGGCAATCCCAAAAGCGACCCTGGCGCCAAGCGTTTTGACGTGATTGCCGAGATTACGCCCGAGATCGAGGCGATGGCCGGAGATGCGGGCTCGGGTCTTAGCAAGGGTGGCATGAAAACCAAGCTTCTGGCCGCCCGAATGGCCACGGCGGCGGGCTGTGACATGGCGATCACGGAAGGATCAATCCTGAATCCGGTGCAGGCGCTGAACAACGGCGCGCCGGCGACGTGGTTCACCGCCCAAGGGGACCCTCGGCAGAAACGCAAGCAATGGATTGCCGCGATGAAACCCAAGGGGCGGATCGTGGTTGATACCGGGGCTGCGAAGGCACTGCGCGCCGGTTCAAGCCTTTTGGTGGCGGGGGTCACCTCGGTCGACGGAACCTTTGGTCGTGGTGATGCCGTGGATGTGGTCGGGACGGATGGGGCTGCGTTGGGTCAGGGCCTGACGCGTTATGACGCGGCGGACGCGGCACGGATCATAGGGTTGCGTTCGGACCAGATCGAGGATGTGCTGGGCTACCCGGCGCGCGGACCGTTGATTCACCGTGATGATATGGCCACCTAAGGCCGCGACGTGATAAGTGTGACGGATGCAAAGAAGGTGTGCGATGAAAGATCTCGACAATATTCCCGCCCTGATGGATGAGATCGGTGCGCGCGCGAAAGCGGCAGCCACTGTGCTGTCTACGGCGACGCCCGAGGCCAAACAGCGCGCGTTGGAGGCAGCAGCAGATGCCGTCTGGACGCGCCGGACCGAGATCATTGCCGCCAATGCACAGGATCTGGACTATGGCCGCGACAAGGGGCTGTCGGACGCAATGATGGACCGGCTGATGCTGGACGAACCCCGCATCCAGGGCATTTGTGACGGGCTGCGGGCCGTGGCCGTGCAGGACGATCCGGTGGGAAAGGTTCTGGCGGAATGGGACATGCCTTCCGGACTTCACATTCGCCGGGTGCGCACGCCGCTGGGGGTGATCGGGGTGATCTATGAAAGCCGTCCCAACGTGACGGCGGATGCAGGCGCGCTGTGTCTGAAATCCGGGAACGCGGTGATTTTGCGCGGCGGGTCTGAGAGTTTTCACTCTTCGGGCGCGATCCATGCGTGCCTTGTCGAAGGGCTAACCGCAGCGGAGCTGCCCGAGGATTCGATTCAACTGGTGCCGACACGGGACCGGGCGGCGGTGCAGGCGATGCTGACCATGACCGATACAATCGACGTGATCGTTCCCCGTGGCGGCAAAGGCCTTGTCGGGTTGGTGCAGCGAGAAGCGCGTGTGCCCGTGTTCGCCCACCTTGAGGGGATCGTGCACATCTACATCGACCGTGAGGCGGATCCCGAAAAGGCGTTGCGCGTGGTGATGAATGCCAAGACCCGGCGCACCGGTATCTGTGGTGCGGCAGAATGCATTCTGGTCCATGAAGACGTAGTGGACACGATTGGCCAAGGCGTGGTGCGCGCTTTGATCGAGAAGGGCGTCGAGGTGCGTGCGGATGCGGCCTTGCAGACTGTTGCAGGCACCGTGCCTGCGTCAGACGCGGATTGGGGTTTCGAATTTTTGTCTATGGTGATGGCTGCCAAGCGCGTGAAGAGCATCGAAGAAGCCATTGAACATGTAAGAAAATATGGATCTCAGCATACCGATTGCATTATCACCGAGGATAACGCGGCGGCCGAAAAGTTCTTTAACCAACTCGACAGCGCAATCTTGATGCGCAACGCCTCGACCCAGTTTGCCGATGGGGGCGAGTTTGGCATGGGGGCTGAGATTGGGATTGCCACTGGCAAGATGCACGCGCGCGGCCCAGTGGGCGCGGCCCAGCTGACCAGCTTCAAATATCTTGTGGATGGTGATGGGACTATACGGGCGTAAGCGCGATTTCTGCTTTATCGTCAGTTATTTCAACGCTGCAATTCATGCGAATTTCCAAGGCGGATTCGGGTAACATCAGGAATTGAACCGCCGACGGAACTGGTGGTTGGTTAACATAGGCACCCTGCAGCAGACTCCACAGCTCCGGATCCGGTGCCAGGCGGTCCGCAGTGGCGCGGATAACCCAAGCGCCCTGTGTGTGGTCTATGTCGATCTGACCGCCATAGGGCACGGCCTGTTCGGCACATAACAGCGCCAGCAACGTGGCGCGCACGTGGGCCCGCGGATACGAACCGTCAGGATAATCGCTGACCTTTATGCGACCATCGGCGTAGACGCCCTTGAGAATCGTCGTGACCTCTTCCGCGCCGGTCATTTGGTCCATGGACGCAACACCGAAGGCCAGACGGAAAAACCGGATGCGGGCGTTAGCATTGGCAACGCTTTCAGCCACAAGCGCCAATTCGGGCGAGGATGCCGTGCCGGAAAGTTCCAACAGTTCCAGGCCGTTATTGACCGCGCCAATCGGGCTGATCAGATCATGGCAGATGCGCGAGCCTATCAAGGCGGCCAGAGAGTTGGTATCGTGGTGAGGCAATGACAATTTCCTTTCACAAGGATCAGCAACGATGACTGGCCTGAACGCATTTCTGGAACCCGGCATGTTGGTAACGCATCCCGGTCAACCCGATTGGGGAACGGGCCAGGTGCAATCCAACATTGGCGGCAAGATCACGGTGAACTTTCAGGATGTGGGCAAAGTGGTGATCGATGGCTCCCGCATTGAGTTACTGCCGGTAAGTGAAACATAATCTTGGTTATCGAAAGGTTAACACCCGTTTAGGTTGCTGTACCATAAGTTTTTGCCCGGAAAGCGTTAGAAGCCGAGACTTGCCGGTCGATGCGCGCGGCAAGGTGTTGCAGCCTTTGGGTGAAAGGCTTTACAACCCGCGCAATCAAGGGGTTTGGCCACGTCCATGCAGGCAGATGACACGCAGTTTACTATCCGGTTGGCTCGGGATGAAGAAGACCTGCGCGCGGCTCAAAGGCTGCGCTATACGGTTTTCGTTGAAGAACTGGGTGGCGATGGACCGCTTGTCGATCACGACCAAGGGCTGGAGCGGGACCGGTTTGACGCCTTTTACGATCATCTGGTTCTGGCCGATGAAGCGTGCGGCGGTGAAATCGTCGGAGTGTACCGCGTGATGCGCCACGACCAGGCCAAACAGGCAGGGCAGTTCTATTCCGAAGACGAGTACGATCTGAGTACGCTGAAAACCTCGGGGCGACGGATCATGGAGTTGGGCCGGTCCTGTTTGGCAGAAGGCTATCGCGGCGGGGTCGCGATGTTTCACCTCTGGAACGGGTTGGCACGCTACGTGGCCGAGCACGGGATCGAAATCTTGTTCGGCGTGGCCAGCTTTCATGGCACCAACACGCAGGATCTGAGGCAGCCGCTGTCACTGCTGCATCACCGCCACCTTGCTCCCGAAGCGCTTCGGGTGACGGCGATGCCGGACCATTTTCAGCGTATGGACCTGCTGCCAGAGGCCGAGATTGACCGGCGCGCGGCAATGTTGCAGATGCCGGCATTGATCAAGGCCTATCTGCGTTTGGGCGGTTTCGTAGGCCAAGGCGCGTTCGTGGATCATGCGTTCAACACGATCGATGTCTGTCTGGTTATGGACACGGCCCGATTGAGCGCGCGACAGAAATCAATCTATGCCAAAGGTGTCGACCTGTGAGCCCCACTTGGGAGTCAGGCACGCCACCATACTTGCGCCGTATTGGGCCATTGGGGTGGTGCATCGTCGCGCTGCGTGTCACGGGATTGCTGGTGGTGTTGGTGCCCGGAGTTCTGATGACACTGCTGCTGCGCCTCATCGAAGGGCCGCTGATGGGGGCGCATCGTCCGTTGACGGCGCGGATCCAGAAACATGCCATATGGGCCGGGCTGCGGGTGATCGGACTGCGCTATCGCACCGAAGGGACGCCATTGCGTCAACATGGAGCGGTTGTGGCCAATCATGCATCTTGGATGGACATCTTTGCGCTTGGGGCCGGGCAGAGGATTGTGTTCGTGTCCAAGGCCGAGGTTCAAAGCTGGCCCGGTATCGGCTTTCTTGCGCGTTTGGTGGGGACAGTTTTCATAACGCGAAACCCGCGCGAGGCGGCCGATCAGCAGGCACAGTTGGAGCGTGAGTTGACGGCCGGGCGCAAGCTGCTTTTCTTTCCCGAAGGTACATCCACGGATGGAATGCGCGTGCTGCCGTTCAAATCGACCTTGTTCGCGGCTTTCATGAACATGGAGACCAAGGCCGAGCTGGCCATTCAGCCGGTCACCGTGGTCTATACAGCCCCGCTGGGATTGCCCGAGGCGCGGTTCTATGGGTGGTGGGGCGATATGGATCTTGAACCGCACATGGCACAGGTTTTGGCGCAGGTGCCACAGGGAGACGTCAAGGTGATCTATCACGAGCCTGTGCAGGTCGCGGAGTTTGCCGACCGCAAGGCCTTGGCCACCGAACTTGAAGCCCGGGTGAGAGCAGGGATGCCAGAGGATCGCCGGATCGCCAACTAGGCGTCAGCGCATCGCGGCCACGAGGGCGTCAAGCGCGGCTTTGGGCGCGTCGCTTCTCCAGATTTCGTCACCGATGCCAAAGAAATCGGTATGCGGGGCAAGTGCGCGGATGGTGTCGGCATCCAGGGCACCTTCTGCCACGACGGGCACTTCGATCATTTGAGACCACCAATCGAACAGTTCGGTTTCGGCTTGGGTCCCGTCGCCCAGAGCCGACACGCCGGCTGGGCCGAAACTGATGTAATCCGCCCCGGATTCGCCTGCATTCATTCCCTCGTGTCGGGACACACCGCAAAAGGCACCGACGATAGCGTCGGCGCCCAACGCGGTGCGCGCCTTGCGTACGGTTCGCGCCCCATCGGTCAGGTGCACGCCGTCCAGGCCCAACCGGTCCGCAAGAATGAAATGCGTATCGATCACCAGCGCCACGTCGCGCGCGTTGGTTACCTCGCGGCAGGCATCCGCGGCACGGCAAAGCGCGTCTTCGTCATGGGTGGACAGTGCCAGGCGCAGGCATGCCACCTCATGCGCGTCCAGTACGGCGGCCAGTTGCCCCGGAAAGCGGGCCAGCTCCAGTTCGGGCGGTGTAATGAGGTAAAGGCGCGGTGGCTCTGTCTCGGCCATGTTTTTCGTGATCCTGCTTGGCTTTGCGTCGCTATAGCCGCAAAGAAAGGCAGGCGCTAGAGCCTGTTGGACACAAGCGACTTCCCCAGTGGGAGCATTTTGCGAAACATTGGTAGGGTTGGGGGTTTTCGCGGGTCGGCTGCTGGCGTAGAGCGAGGACGGTTGGAGGATCAAGATGCCAAGTGATGTGACACAGCCGCGCTTCGTGCTGGTGCGCCCGCAGATGGGTGAGAATATTGGGGCCGCAGCGCGGGCGATGTGGAATTTCGGGTTGGACCGCATGGTGGTGGTCGCGCCGCGCGATGGCTGGCCAAATGAGCGGGCCGTAGCGATGGCAAGCGGCGCGGGCCGGTTGCTGGATGAGGCGGTGTTGGTGCCAGATCTGCCGTCGGCGATCGAGGGCGACACCTACGTCATGGCCACCACAGCGCGGGTGCGGGGGTTGACCAAACCGGTGCTGAGCCCTGAAGAGGCGATGCGGCAGGCGTCGGAACGGTTGGCACGAGGGGAAAAGGTTTCCGTGCTGTTCGGACCCGAACGGGCCGGACTTGAAAACGAGGACGTGGCGCGTGCCAATGCGATCATAAACGTGCCAGTGAACCCCAATTTTCCCAGTTTGAACCTGGCGCAATGCGTATTGCTGTGCGGCTACGAGTGGCAGCGCGCGACGCAGGCAATCGAAGCCGCCCGGGTTGACATGGCCGGGGCCGATTGGGCCAGCCAGAAGGATGTCGAGGCGCTGGCAGCGCATTACGAGGACCGGCTGTCCGAAGCGGGCTTCTTTTTTCCTCACGACAAGGCGCCGGGCATGAAGTTGAACCTGCGAAACCTGTGGAGCCGAATGCCGATGACACGCGCGGACGTGCAGATGTTGCACGGCGTGCTGCGGCAAATGGTGCGCTGGAAGGAGCGTGGTTGAAGCCCTGAACGGGCCGGTTTACGTTCCGCGGGACCAAGGGGGCATACGATGAGCCGGAAACGCAATATCTTTGAGGATGTGGGCGAGGGCAGCGCCCCGCGCGAGGCCCCAAAGGGCGGGATGATCGACGCCGGGCGGCGTGGCGCGCGCGGGGCGGTGCGCGTCTGGTTGATGCTGCTTTTCGCGCTGGTCGTGATCATGATTGCGGTTGGCGGGCTGACCCGGCTGACTGATAGCGGGTTAAGCATCACCGAGTGGAAACCCGTGACCGGGGCGTTACCGCCGATGGATATCGACACGTGGGAGGAAGAGTTCGCGAAGTATCGCGCGATCCCCGAATACGAGTTGCAGAACAAGGGCATGAGCCTTGCCGAATTCAAGGTGATCTATTGGTGGGAATGGGGGCACCGGCAGTTGGGCCGGGTGATCGGCCTTGTCTGGGCCGTGGGTTTCTTTGGTTTTCTGGTGGCACGCAAGATACCGCCGGGATGGACCGGGCGGCTGTTGTTGCTGGGCGCCCTGGGTGGCGCGCAGGGGGCCATCGGTTGGTGGATGGTCCGTTCGGGCCTGCAAGGTGAGATGCTGGATGTTGCCAGCTACAGACTGGCCACGCATCTGGGGCTGGCGTTCGTGATCCTGGGCTTCATTTCGTGGTACGTCATGATGCTGGGCCGTGAAGAACGCGAACTGATGCAGGCGCGGCGTGGGCGTGAGGCGAAACTGTTCAGCCTTTCAACCGGGTTGCTGCATTTCACGTTCCTGCAAATCCTGATCGGCGCCTTGGTGGCTGGCATTGACGCCGGTCGGAGTTATACCGACTGGCCCTTGATGGCCGGGGGCATTCTGCCACCTGATTTCTGGATCGCCGACCTGGGGTGGCGCAACCTGTTTGAAAACCCCGGATTGGTGCAGTTCGTGCACCGCGCGACGGGGTACGTGCTGTTCCTCTTTGCCGTGATGGTGTGGTTGCGGGGCCGCAAATCGGCCCATGCTTCAACGCGTGTGGCGTTCTCGGCGGCCTTTCTGGCCTTGGTGGTACAAATCACCTTGGGCATCGTGACGGTGCTTTATGTTGCCGCGTGGCAAGTGGCAATCGTGCATCAGTTCGTGGCCGTGGTGCTATGGGTGCTGATCTTGCGCGCGCGGTTCCTCAGCCAGTATCCGATCGCTCAATCGGTGCGGGGGTAGGGCCGATGACAGTCTTTGATGACCTGATGGCGTTCGAGCGCGAGACACAGGCGTTGTCGCGTGTCGCAGGACGGCTGAGCTGGGACCAGGAGACGGTAATGCCGAGCGGGGCGGCGGCACAACGGGCCGAGGAATCGGGCGCGATGGAAGCTGTTTTGCATGCGCGGCGCACTGACCCGCGTGTCGACGACTGGCTGGAAGCGGCCGAAGCGCCGGATGCCGACGGCGCGGCGCAGCTGCGGCTGATCCGCCGGGGATATGAGCGGTCGGTGAAAGTCCCCGCTGATCTGGCAACAGCCTTGGCGCGGTTGACCAGTCGCGCCCAGGGTGTCTGGGCAGAAGCCCGCAGCGCAGATGACATGGCCGCCTTTGCGCCGACGCTGGAAGACGTGTTGCGTCTGAAGCGCGAAGAGGCGGCGGCGCTGGCTGAAGGCGGCGATCTTTATGACGCGCTGATCGACGATTTCGAACCGGGGACGACGGCGGCGGAACTGGCGGCGATGTTCGACGAGATGCGTCCGGGTCTTGTGGCGTTGCGCGAAGACGCCCTTGCGGGGCCGGAGGTGCCGGCGTTGGCGGGGCCCTTCGAGGAGGCAGGGCAATTGAGATTGGGGCGCGAGTTGGCCGAACGGTTTGGGTATGACCTGAGCCGCGGCCGCATCGACATGGCCGTGCATCCTTTTTCCAGCGGGTCGGGTGAAGATGTGCGCATTACCACGCGCATTGCAGTCGATGACCCGTTCAATTGCCTGTACTCGACAATCCACGAGGTGGGGCATGCGTGTTATGAGCAGGGCATCGACCCGGCCTTTCTGCTGACGCCCGCCGGACAGGGCGTGTCGATGGGCGTTCACGAAAGTCAGAGCCGGATCTACGAGAACCAGCTTGGGCGTAGCCGCGCGTTTTGCGGATTTCTTTATGGGCGGATGCGCGACGTGTTCGGAGAAATCGGCGTTGCGGACGAAGATGCGTTCTACCGCGTGGTCAACCGCGTGCACCGCGGCTACATCCGCACCGAGGCGGACGAAGTGCAATACAACCTTCACATCATGCTGCGTTTCGATCTGGAGCGAGCCTTGATTGCCGGCGATTTGGCTGTCAGCGATCTTGAAACGGCCTGGAATGAGCGGTTCGCGACCGACTTCGGATATGCGGTCGATCGTGCTTCGAACGGTGTGTTGCAGGATGTGCATTGGTCGGTTGGTCTGTTCGGCTATTTCCCGACCTACAGCCTGGGCAACGTCTATGCCGGATGTCTGCACGACGCGATGGCGCGCGACGTTCCGGGGTTGGAAGACCAGTTGGCAGTGGGCGATCTGTCGGCTGCGACGGCATGGTTGCGCAATGCGGTGCAGCGGCACGGTGGGCGGTATGAGCCTGCCGAGGTGATCGAGCGCGCCTGTGGCAGGCCGCCTTCGGCGGTGCCACTGATGGCGTATTTGAAGCAAAAGTTTTCAGAATTGAGCGTGTAGGCCCGTTCGCGCCACGCACGGAGACAGCCGTTGGGTTGAATACGTCAGCCAAGAAAAAAGCAGTCAGTACCCGCAGGGATTGTGTGCGAAAAAGACCTTCGTGAGATCGTCCAAGATGTCCCAGGTCACGCGTGCACCGTCGCGCAGGAAAGCGCTGTCGCCGGGCCCGAGGCTGAGCACTTGATTGGTGGCATGTATCGTGATCGTGCACCGGCCCGACAAAACCGTCATCAATTCGTCGCCCTGTTCGGTGCAAGCAAACGTCCCTTTCGTGCAGCGCCAGATACCTGTGCGGGTCGTGTGGCCCGGGCCACCATCGTCAAGCCGACCCGAGGCACGCGGTGTGCCGCGCAAAATGTCATAGGCGCCGTCGGGGCTGTCGAAAGGCCAGTCTTCCAGCGGGCCGACATCAACGCCGGGCTGGTATGTGAATGGCGCGGTCATTGCATGCGCAATGCGCCGTCAAGACGAATGGTTTCGCCATTGAGGTAGTCACATTCCACGATGAACCGTGCAAGCGCGGCGTATTCGTCCGGGTCGCCAAGGCGCTTGGGAAAGGTCACGTCCTGCGCAAGGCCATCCTGCACCTCTTGTGGCAAGCCCTTCAACATAGGCGTGCCGAAAATGCCGGGTGCAATGGCCATGACGCGAATGCCTTCGCGCGACAGGTCGCGGGCCATCGGAAGCGACAGGCCGTAAATCCCACCCTTTGAGGCGGCATAGGCGGTCTGGCCTTTCTGACCGTCGAACGCGGCGATCGAAGCTGTGTTGACAATCACGCCGCGGGTGCCATCCGGGGCGGGATCGTTGCGCGCCATTTCGGCGGCGGCAAGGCGCGCCACGTTGAATGAGCCGATCAAGTTGACATCGATGGTACGCCGAAACCCGTCAAGGCTGTGCGGACCATCGCGGCCAAGCGTCTTTTCGGCGGGCGCGATGCCGGCGCAATTGATCGCCGCGGTGATGCACCCCATTGCGGACTTTGCGTCTGCGATGGCCGCGACAACCGACGCCTCGTCGGTCACGTTGGTTTCAACGAACGTGGCCCCGATTTCGTTCGCCAGGGCCGTTCCGCGCGCTGAATCCCTGTCCAGCATGGTGACCTGAGCGCCGTGACGCAAGAAGTGGCGGGCGGTGGCCTCGCCCAATCCGGACGCGCCTCCGGTGATGATCGCGGCGGTCTCGGTGATCTGCATGGTCAGCCTCCGTGTAATGGAAATGAACAGGTGTTCAGATAACGCGGACGAAGGTCTGTGTCAAAGCCGCGCGCGGAAGTAACGTGCGCTCAGGCCAAGCCCAAGCACGGTGATCAGTATTCGGAAGATATGGTGCAGGGTGACAAAGGCCGGATTGGCCGACAGGCTGAGCGCGATCAGCGACATCTCGGTGACCCCTCCGGGCGCAAAGCTGATTAGCAGAACATCGAAAGGCTGACCAAGGGCGGATTTAAGCGCAAGCGCGAAGATGGCCGAGAGGATCAACATCCCGCCTACGGACAAAATGGTCAACCACACCCCGTCGAAGAGCAGGCGGCGCGACAGGCCGGTGAAACGCATTCCCAAGGCGGTACCCACGACGACTTGGGCCACATTGACCAGCCATTGCGGCACGTCGATGTGAAACAGCCCCGACAGCGACAAAGTGGCGGCCACGGCCATTGGTCCGGTAAGCTGTTTGGCAGGAAAACGAAGCAGATGACCCAAAGCGAGGCCGGCTGCGCCCGACACCACCACAAAGGGCAGGGCAGACCATGGCACGTCCGGTTTTGCCAGTGTCATGCCCGCCGCGCTTCCGACCGGTGTTCCAAGATAAAGCGAAAGGCCGATGGGTAGCAGCGTGACAACTGCGATGATGCGCAGGAATTGTTGCAGTGTCAGGCGGGCGGGATCGGCGCCTGCCTCTTCTCCCATGGCGATGGATTCGAACAGCCCGCCGGGTGCAGCCCCGTAAAACGCGGTGGCGGGATCATACCGACCCAGATGGCGCAGAACCACATAGCCGTAGGCATGGGCAAGCAACACAAACAGCGTCAAAGATGCAAAGCTGATCGCAAGGGTGGAAAGACTGGCAAAAAGATCAGGCGTGACTTGCGCACCGATCATCAGGCCAATGATGGCAATGAAGACCAGACGCAGCCGTGGTGGAAAAACATAGCCCTGCGGCAAGTATTGCGGCAGGGCCGTGGCCACCGCACCAGTAACCAGAAGTGGACCGATCAGGTAGGGCAGCGGCATCGACACAAACACCGCCGCAGCTGCACTGCATGTGGACAGGGTGAGCAGGGCAAGTGTCGTGATCAAGGAAGGCATGCGGCCTTTGAAGCACCACTGCGCCGGGACAACAAGAGCAGGATTGAACCGTACACGCAGTCCACACGACCCACCGGCAGAGGTGCGGGTGATCCGCGCCCCGGTTAGGAGAAAAATCATGAAGACTTTTGTTTTGACGGCCCTTATGGGCGCCGCCCTTGTCTTTGCTTTGCCAGACATGGGCATGGCCGCCCCGCAAAAGAACGATGATGGCTCGGAGACTTGCAATGCCTCCGGCCCGTCGAACAGCCCTGTTGCAGGCGTCTGTGCCAACACGATGAAGGTCAACGAGGACATGTGCGACGGTGGTCTGAGCACCGAACCGGGTGGTGGCGTCACCTGTTCCGAAAACCGGACGACCTATCAAGGCATGCAACTCAAGACCAATAGTATGCAGCTGCGTCGCTGATCTTTGAACCGACGCTTTTGGGAAAGGGGTGCGCCGCGTGCGCGCCCTTTTTCGTTTGAGGGTCTAAGTGGTCACAAAGTCGAAACCGGCGAGCGTGTCTTCAAGAGCCTGGTCCGGAACGCCGCCGGGATATGCAGCGTGCAGTTCGGTGGCGATGCGGCCCAAATCGATCAGGAACAGGCTCGAGCCGTCGTGCAAGTCATGTGCAAGCGCGTACCAGCTGATGAACCGGTGCCGGTCATTGAACAGCTGATAGGGATAATCATGTGCCTCCTTGGTCAGCATGGGATCGGCACCGGGGCGCGCGATAAAGGTGTCGAACCAGTCATGCAAGCCGACGAACAGCTCTCGGGGTTCGTCATTGGCCAGCACTATTTTCACGAAATGGCGGGCTGTGCCGAGCGGGATGCCGTGTGCCGAGATGTCCTTGAACGAACGGCGCACACCCGGTGGAGCGTTCGCCGCCAATCGCTCGTGCTGATCCCGCCAATCGCCGGGTAACGTGTCGCCGGCGCTCATCAGACGAAATCGACGAATTTCGAGAACGGCATTTCGCGCAGGCGTTTGCCAGTCGCGGCGAAGATGGCCGAGGCGAGCGCGGCGGCGGCAGGGGGCACTGGCGGTTCGCCGATGCCCAGAACCTTGTCGCCAGCGTCCAAGCCGCGCACGAAAACCTCGGGCGCTTGGTACTGGCGCAAGCTTTCAAAGCTGTCGAAGTTCTGCTGGTCCGCGATCCCGGCGGTGTAGGTGATTTCGCCCATCATCGCATGACCCAAACCCCAAAGCACACCACCCGCGACCTGCCCTTCGAAATTCGACGGGTCGACCACGGTGCCAACCTCGGCGGCAACCCAGGCGCGGGTCAGACGCAGCCCGGCATCGGTTTGTTCGACTTCAACCACCTCGGCGCAGGGCACACCAAAGGACTTGGTAAAGGCCAGACCGCGTCCGACGCCATCGCGCGGGTTGGGGCCGGACCACGTACACATGTCGCCCACTGCCTCAAGCACGTTGGCAGCCAGGGGATCGCTGCACAGGCGCAAACGTTCAATCAGGGGATCAGCCCCGGCCGCGTGGATCAGTTCATCCAGACCAGCATTGTAGAAAAACCCGTTCGAGGAAGCCCCGACTGACCGCCACGAGCTGACAGGTGCAAGGTCAGGCGCGCGGTAACCGGTAACGCGGTGATGCGGGATGGCAAAGGGTTGTTCAAACGCCCCGGCCACGATCTGGCTGTCGGGGCCGGGCACAGGCTGATCCTGACGGCCCATTTGCGAAGCGATGATCGACGGCATCGCGATGCCAAGATCGTAGGCCTGCACCTGGCCCTCGGCCACGCGACCGCGCATCCGGGCCATGGCGATTTGACGCGGGAAGTCATGCATCATGTCTTCTTCGCGCGAATAGGTCAGCTTGATTGGTGTGCCTTTCATCTGCATTGCGATCTCGGCGGCGTGGCGCACGACCTGATCCTCCAGACGGTGACCAAAGCTGCCGCCGATCATCTGGACATGCAAAGTGATATTGTCTACCGGCACGCCTGTGATCTTCGACACGTTGGCCTGCACGAAGCGCGGGATCTGAGTGCCGGTCCAGATCTCCACGGCGTTGTCATCGACCCGCACGGTGGCGTTGATCGGCTCCAGCGGCGCATGGGCGAGGTAGGGCGCGCGGTATTCCGCGGTCAGGATACCGTCACCGGTCAGGGCCATGCCGACGTCGCCGTCATCGCGTTTGCGGCTGTCTTGGGAGGCGTCGACGAAACTGTCGGACAAGGCCTGCCAATGATCGTTCATGTCAGGCGGTACGGGTCCTGCCGGCCAGTTGGTCTCGATGGCTTGCGCTGCCTGAAAGGCGCGCCATGTGTTGTTGGCGACAACCCCAAGTCCGCCGGTGATCTCCACCACACTTTCGACACCCTTGATCTTGAAGGCTTCGGCCGTGTCATAAGACCCCAATGCGCCGCCCTGCGCTGGGTTCAGCAGAACGGTGGCATGCAACATCCCGGGCACCTGGACGTCAATGCCATAGCCTTGCGTGCCGGTAGATTTCGCCGGGATATCAACGCGCCTGGTCGTCTTCCCGATCAGCCGCCATTCGGACGGCGCGCGCAAGGGGACATCCTGTACCGGATCAAGCGTTGCGGCTGTTGCCGCCAAGCTGGTGTAGGGCAAGGCGGTTCCGTCGGGCAGGACGACGGCACCGGATTTGGTTGCCAGGTCTGCCACATCCATGCCGGTCTGCCGGGCCGCGGCCAGTTTCAATGTCTCGCGGGCCGATGCCCCGGCCGCGCGCAGCTTGTCAAACCCGTCAGGCACGGTTGTAGACCCGCCGGTGATCTGCAGGCCGATGAATTTCGTGACCGAGGACACGAAGGTTTCGGCCACATCCGCACCAAAGCCGCCGCCGGGCATCAGGAATGCTGCGGCCTCTTCGGCCAACGCCCTGTTCCAGTAAGCGGCATCCGGCATGCCGGGATCCGTGGCGATCTGATCCAGTTCCAAATCCAGTTCTTCGGCCAGCAGCACGGCTTGCGTCTGATACGCGCCCTGGCCCTTGTCGGCGCGCGGGGTGATCAAAGTGACGCGCTCGGGTGTGATCAGCACGTATGGCGTCAGCGCAGCCTCGCCATCATTCAGATCGGCCAGAAGCGGGTTCTTGTAGGGTGTTTGGTACCGCCATGTTCCAAACGCGACGCCGCCCGCAATCGCGGTGGCCCCAACCAGAAACGTACGACGGGCGATCTTGCCGACCTTGCTCATGGCTCAGGCTCCGTTCATCTTTATGGCAGCGGTCTTGATCGCCGCGCGGATGCGCGGATAGGTGCCACAGCGGCAAAGGTTACCGGACATCGCATCATCGATGGCCTGATCTGTTGGATTTGGCGTCTCGGTCAGCAACGCTGTTGCCTGCATGATCTGGCCGGACTGGCAATATCCGCATTGCGCCACCTGATGTTCGATCCACGCGTCTTGGACCGCGTGCAGCGCATCGGGGGTGCCCAGGCCGTTGATCGTGGTCACATCGCCCCACACGTCGCCGGCTGCCACCTGGCAGGACCGAACCGCATCGCCGTCGATATGCACCGTGCAGGCACCGCATTGGGCAATGCCGCAGGCGTACTTGACGCCGGTAATACCCAGTTCATCGCGCAGCACCCACAGGAGGGGCATGTCGTCCTCGACGTCCAGATCATGCGCGGTTCCATCAATGGTCAGCTTCATGGCGTGTCTCCATCTGACGTTACCTCACGATGGTAAACCGTATGGTTTAGCTGTCCAGAAGAACGTGGCGACACACTGGATTATCGGCGGATCTGGGGTGGGAAATGCGCCCTATGACGCGGGTAGGCCGCCGCGCGTCGCGATATAGCGCCGGGTTTCGAAGATGTGCAGTGTAAAAGAGGAACAACGCGGGATCACCGCATGTGGCAATGCAGGATCAAGGAAGGACATCCTTATGAAAGCGATGGTATACGACGCCTTTGGCACGCTGCCAGTGTTGCAGACCGTACCGGACCCCAGCCCGTCACCGGATGGTGTGGTCATAAAGGTCGAGGCGTCCGGCGTGTGCCGAAGTGATTTTCATGGCTGGGGCGGGCACGACCCGGTGATCCAATTGCCCCACGTGCCGGGGCACGAATTGGCCGGTGTTGTCCAAGCCGTGGGCGCGCAGGTGCGTAACTGGCGGGTAGAAGACCGGGTGACGGTGCCTTTCGTGGGCGGATGCGGTGCCTGCCCGCAATGCCATGCCGGGCACCAGCAGGTGTGCGATGCCCAGTTTCAACCCGGTTTCACCCATTGGGGATCGTTTGCGCAGTTTGTGGCGATAGATCAGGCCGACCTAAACCTTGTCGCGCTGCCGGACAGCATGGCATTCGCCACCGCTGCCAGCCTTGGATGCCGGTTTGTGACCTCGTTCCGGGCCGTAGTGGACCAAGGTGCCGTGCAGGGTGGGGATTGGGTTGCGGTCCATGGCTGTGGTGGCGTGGGCCTTTCGGCGATCATGATTGCCCGGGCCATGGGCGCGCGGGTAATCGGCATAGATATCAGCGACGAGAACCTGGCAGTGGCCCGGTCGCTTGGGGCCGAGCATGCGGTGAAGGCGACAGCATCTGCCGATTTGGCCGAGATGGTGCGGGACCTGACGCATGGCGGCGCGCATGTTTCGATTGACGCTTTGGGCATTCCAGAGACCTGCATAAACTCCGTGCGATCGCTGCGAAAGCGTGGGCGACACGTGCAGGTTGGCTGGATGCTGGGCGATGACAGCGCACCATCCGTTCCGATGGATCTGGTGATGGGGTGGGAACTAGAGATTTTTGGCAGCCACGGCATGCAGGCGCATCGCTACCCGGAGATGATGGGCATGATTGAGGCCGGACTGCTCTCACCAGAACGGTTGATCCAGCGCGAGATCAGCCTGGCACAATCTGCCGAGGCACTGGCGCAGTTTGACGCGCAAAGCCGGGCCGGAATGACGATCATCACGGATTTCCGGTAGACAACCGAAGTCCAGCGATCGCCTCGAGTGGTTCAGGTTGAGGGAGAAAACCCGACAATCAGCTGGCGCAATCCAAACGCGGCGCCGACGAAAATCGCGGTCAGTGTAAGCGGGGCGCTGAGGGCGAGGACCGAGAAAGCGGAAATGCCTTGGCCGATGGTGCATCCCAAGGCGAGCACCGCCCCAAAGCCCATGCAAATCGCACCAAGGATCTGGCGCTTGAGTTCGCGGGGATCTTCGCAGGCTTCCCACCGGAAATGGCCTTTGATCAGACTGCCGCAAAAGGCGCCGATCAGGACACCCAAGACCGAGCCGACCGAAAAGCTGAGCCCGCCGGCGCTGGACGTCATCAGGAACAGCATGGTCTCGCCCAAGGGGGCGGTGAAGGTGTGACTGACGATCGAGGCGGCACTGAACCCGTGCTGCGCAACCCAGTAGGACCCGGCCCATCCACTGGCAATGGCCAACCCCACCATGGTTGCCCAGAACATCGACCGGCGCGACGATAGGATCTGGCGGCTGGCCAAAGACAGCGCCAGAAGAGCACCGCAAAGCACCAAGCCAGAGGCAATCATGGGCAAGCCGGTGATGGATGACAAAAGCGTCGCGTAGTCGCGCGTGTCTGACGACACGGTTGTGTGTGTGACAAAGGCCAGCCGTGATCCCGCCAGCGGACCCGAGAGCATGACATAGGCCGCGACACCCATCACCAGAACGATCACAAAAGACCGCATGTCGCCGCCGCCGAACCGGGCCAGCGCACCAAAACCGCAATTGCCCGCCAACGACATGCCATAGCCGAACAGCAAGCCCCCCAGAATGGCCGCGAGCGGGGAGAATGGCAATTGGTGGTAAACGGTCTGGGATAGATCCAATGCGCCAACGGCAGCCAGCAGAAAGCTGGCACACCCGGCCACGCCGATCGCAACGCCCCACATCCGCAGTCGAATGTCGCTGTTCTGGTAAAGGTAATCTTCGATCGCACCAAGGGTGCAGAAACGCCCCAGGCGGGCGGCCAGACCCAAGACGACACCACCAACAGCACCAATAAGCGCCAAAAGCGCTGTGTCGGACATCGCGTCCAGCATAGTCATGATCCTCCCATTCGCCACGGTCTCATCGACCCGTGGCCAGTCTTAGCGATCTTCGCAGAACAGCTCGTAGACCACTTCAAGTATCTTAATCGCACGGCGATCTGTCAAACTGTAGTAGATCGCTTTTCCTTCCCGGCGGGGCTGAACCAAGCCTTCCATGCGCAGGCGCGACAATTGCTGCGATACCGCAGCCTGACGCGAGGACAACAATTCTTCCAGTTCGGTCACGGATTTCTCGCCGGTGGACAGATGGCACAGGATCATCAGGCGTCCCTCGTGGCTGATGGCCTTGAGGAAATTGGACGCCTCGCAGGCGTTCTTCATCATCCGAGTGATTTCTTCATCGGACATATCAGGTGAAAGCTTCGGAAGGGCCATGTCGTTCCGTTGATCCAGCATCGTTTGAAGTGCGCTTACAATATTCCGTTCGCATGAGAAACATGATCTCGCAAGATCGGCGTCATACTGTGTCGGACATGCCTCCTAATTAGACACCTGCGTGGCCTTTGAGTGGGCATCCAGCAGGTTTCCCAGCAAAAACCAGAAAAACTCGTCGCCGTTGTAGCCTTCCATGCGGCCCAATTCGCGCCCCTCATCCACCAGCACAAATGTCGGCGTGAAGACGGGGCGGGACGTGAAGGTGATGTCATCGGGCAGGGCACGCAGATCGACGCGGCGCAAGGGCGCGCGTTTGCCTTCCTCGGTTTTGGGGTAGATGTGCGAAACCTCTTCGTTCCACCGGGCGCACCAATGACAGCCCGATTGTTCGACCATGACCAGTTCGGCGGCATTGGCCTGAGGGCTTAGAAGGATTGTAAAAATTGCGCCCAAAACAAGGGTTGACGCTGTACGCATGCCGGTTCCATTTGACGGTTCACTTAAATATATAATATCTTGAATATGTAATGCGATCAAGCGCAGCGATTTTAATTGGGAGCAACGCGCGTGCTGGACGTCACTATTTTAAGCGCGCTGGCGGGGGGATTGATTGTTTTCTTCTCTCCGTGTGTTTTGCCGATCGTTCCCTTCTACCTAAGCTACATGGCCGGGGCATCGATGTCTGAAATCTCCGCTGATGGCGCATTGGCGTCGGGTGTGCGCAAACGTGCGTTTCTGGCCTCGATCATGTTTTCGTTGGGGATCATCACAGTCTTTGTTCTGCTGGGTGCGGCGGCTTTCGGGCTAAGCCAGGCTTTTCGTGGCGCACAGTTTGAATTCCGGCTGATTGCGGCGTTGGTCGTCTTCATATTGGGCCTGCATTTCCTTGGTGTCTTGCGCATTGGATTTCTCAATCGGGCATTCCAGATGGAGGCTGGTGAGACGCGGAACATGTCTGTTGCGGGGGCTTATGTGGTTGGGTTTGCCTTTGCTGCTGGCTGGACACCCTGCGTTGGTGGTGTCCTGACCGCGGTGGTGTTCACCGCAAGCACCGAAGCCACGGCAATGCGCGGCCTGATGCTGTTGCTGGTGTTCGGCGTGGCGATGACGGCACCGTTTGTGGTGGCATCACTTTTCATCGGCCCGTTTTTAAAGTTTGCGGCCCGGTTTCGGCGGCATCTGCCCAAGGTCGAAAAGGCCATGGGTTTGTTGCTGATCGTGTTCGCGGCGCTGATCGCGACCGACAGCGTCAACTACATTGCCCAGTGGATGCTGGAGGCCTTTCCGGTGTTCCAAAACATCTAAGAGGAGACGGACCATGACACGTTTGCTAAGTATGTGCGCCGCTTTGCTGCTGGCGCTGCCGGTCGGGGCGGCGGAACTGGGGGATGACGGTCTGCACAAGACCGAATGGATGCGCGACACCTTCAAGGACCTTTCGGAGGACCTGGAGGAGGCCAATTCCGAAGGCAAGCGACTTGTCGTGATGGTTGAACAGCGCGGCTGCATCTACTGCACCAAGATGCACACCGAGGTGTTTTCGCGCGACGAGATTTCCAACTACATCGCCGAGAACTTCTTCGTTGTGCAGTTGAACCTTTACGGAGACACTGAAGTCACGGATTTCGACGGTGAAGTTCTAAGTGAGAAAGCCGCGGCGCAAAAGTGGGGCGTCCTGTTTACGCCAACGACTCTGTTCCTGCCCCCCGAGGTTGAGGACGGGGCGACGCTGGCAGATGCGGTGGTGGCGACCATGCCGGGGGCCTTCGGGGCCGGCACCACGATCGACATGTTCACATGGGTCCGGGAAGAGCGTTACGCACTTGATTCAGGTGAAGATTTTCAGCGCTATCACGCACGGCGTATTCAGGAACGTGACAACGGATCATTTGACTAGTGCGATGCCAGGCTTGTGAATAAATTCAAGAATTCGAATTTATCATTGATCGATCACGGATTTGTGTACTACGATATGCATAAAACGGAATGTGTTACGGGAGGACGCATGAAGACGCTTATCACATCAGCGGCGGCATTTTTGGCTGTCACGGCAGGATTTGCCGTAGCCGAAGTCAAGCCCACCGAGGTCAAGTTCGAAGACGGCGCCATAGCCGTGTCGCTGTCTGGTACGCCCGGTGATCCGGTGGCGGGCCGGGAAATTGTCGGCGACAAAAGCCTCGGCAATTGCGTGGCGTGCCATCAGGTGTCGGACTTGGCGGACGTCCCGTTTCATGGTGAAATCGGCCCGATGCTGGACGGCGCTGGCGAGCGCTGGAGCGAGGCCGAACTGCGTGGTATCGTGGCGAACGCAAAGATCATGTTCGAAGGCAGCATGATGCCGTCCTTCTACAAGACCGAAGGCTTTATCCGGCCCGGCAATGCCTACACCGGCGAAGCTGCTGACGACACGTTCGGCCCGCTGCTAAGTGCGCAGCAGATCGAGGACGTTGTCGCGTATCTTACGACTCTCACGGAATGACCCGGGCCCCGTGTCCGGACCAAGATCAGGAGATCAAGACATGGAATTGACAAGACGCAATGCGATGATCCTGGGCGCTGGTGCCTTCGTGGTCGCAGGCCTGCCACTCAAGGCGTCGGCGGCCGGAGAAGAACAGATCGCGGCCTTCACAGGTGGCGCAGAGATCGGCGAGGGCGGTATTACGCTGACGGCCCCGGAGATCGCGGAGAACGGCAACACCGTGCCGATCGAGGTGGATGCACCGGGCGCCGAGGCGATCATGATACTGGCACTGGGCAACCCGACACCCAGCGTTGCCACATTCAAGTTCGGCCCATTGGCAGCCTCGCATGCCGCGTCGACCCGTATCCGTCTGGCCGGCACACAGGATGTCGTGGCGATTGCCAAGATGTCGGACGGCACATTCGCGCAGGCCTCAAGCACGGTCAAAGTCACAATCGGCGGCTGCGGCGGCTAATCAGCTTCAAGGAGAAAACCCATGGCAAAAGGTGTTAAACCCCGCGTCAAAGTCCCGAAAAAAGCAGCGGCAGGCAGTTCGGTCACCATCAAGACGCTGATCAGCCACAAGATGGAAAGCGGTCAGCGCAAAGACGATGACGGCAACGTCATTCCGCGTTCGATCATCAATCGCTTCACCTGCGATTTCAATGGCGAGAACGTTTTGGACGTCACGCTGGAGCCAGCCATTTCGACAAACCCCTACTTTGAATTCGAAGCCATCGTTCCCGAGGCGGGCGAATTCAAGTTCACTTGGTATGACGACGATGGTTCGGTCTACGACACGTCGAAAAAGATCGAGATCGAATAAGCGCCGAACGTCTTGGGAGGGACATAGATGAATAGAACGACAAGTGCTGTCAGTGCATTTGCACTCGCTATGACGGCGGGCTCGGTCACACTCGCCGAACCGGTGGACGATACGCTTATCCTGAATGAGGAGGTGACAATGGTGACGCGCACCGCGGCACCAGAGCATCTTGATGGCGTGGTCGACGAGGTCATGTCAGGCTGGCATTTTCGCGGGACTGAGACCCGTGCGATGCAGGCTGACGACTTCGACAATCCCGGCATGATCTTCGTGGAGCAGGCTGAGGATGCCTGGAATACTGCAGAGGGTTCGGAGGGGAAATCCTGTGCCAGTTGCCATGGCGCGTCCGAAGATATGGCCGGGGTGCGCCCGGTCTATCCCAAATGGAACGAGGCCGCGGGTGAGGTGCGCACTCTTGAGACGCAGATCAACGACTGCCGCGAGAACCGCATGGGCGCAGAGCCCTGGAAATACACCGGTGGTGACATGGTCAACATGACAGCGCTGATCGCGTCGGTGTCGCGCGGGATGCCAGTAAACGTGGCGATTGACGGTCCGGCCCAATCGACGTGGGAGCAGGGCAAGGAACTTTACTACACCCGAACTGGTCAGCTGGAAATGTCTTGTGCCAACTGCCACGAGGACAACTACGGCAACATGATCCGGGCCGATCACCTCAGCCAGGGTCAGATCAACGGATTTCCGGTCTATCGGCTGAAAAACACCAAGCTGAACGCGGTCCACGCGCGGTTCAAGGGATGTGTACGGGATACCCGTGCGGAGACCTACAAGCCGGGCAGCCCGGAATTCATTGCGCTTGAGCTTTATGTCGCGTCGCGCGGCAATGGATTGTCGGTCGAAGGACCGTCGGTCCGTAACTGAATCAATACGATTGCCCCGTTCCGCTGATGCGGGGCGGGGTTTTCTGTTCAAAGAAACATTCAAGAAGTCGCATGTATTTGCGACGTGGACGATGACCTATGATCTCACGGCGTGACTTTCTGCAAACCAGTATGGCGGCCAGTGCCATTCTAGGTGCTTCCGCATATGGAAATTGGGGTCGGTTGGCCGCGCAGCAGGCGCTGACGCAAGAGCAGCTTCTGCAATTTGAAACTTTCGGAAACGTGTCGCTGATCCATGTCACGGACATTCATGCGCAGATGAAACCGATCTACTTCCGAGAGCCATCGATCAATATCGGCGTGGGTGAAAACAAGGGGGCCGTACCACACATCACCGGGGCCGAGTTTCGCAAGCTTTACGGGATCGAGGATGGCTCGCCTTCGCATTATGCACTGACTTCGGGCGATTTTACTGCGTTGGCACAGGGCTACGGCCGCGTTGGCGGGCTGGATAGGGTTGCAACCGTGATCAATGCCATTCGGGCCGAACGACCCGATGCACTGCTGCTGGACGGCGGGGATACGTGGCACGGATCCTATACCTGTTTTCACACCCAGGGCCAGGACATGGTCAACGTGATGAACGCGCTGTCGCCAGATGCGATGACCTTCCATTGGGAATTCACTCTGGGATCAGAGCGGGTGAACGAAATTGTTGAAGAACTGCCTTTTGCGGCCTTGGGGCAGAACATCTTTGATGCGGAATGGGATGAACCAGCCGAGCTTTTCCCGCCGTATGAATTCTTCGAGCGGGGTGGGGTGAAGATTGCCGTGATCGGTCAGGCGTTCCCCTACATGCCCATCGCGAACCCGGGATGGATGTTCCCTGAATATGCGTTCGGCATTCGGGACGAGAACATGCAGGATATGGTCGACGAGGTTCGCGCCGAGGGGGCGGAGCTGGTTGTGGTATTGTCGCATAACGGGTTCGACGTGGACAAGAAAATGGCAGGCATTGTGACCGGCATCGACGTGATCCTGTCGGGCCATACCCATGACGCATTGCCAGAGCCGGTTCTAGTGGGCGAGACGATCATCGTCGCCTCGGGTTCGAACGGCAAGTTCGTCAGCCGGGTTGATCTGGACGTTCAAAACGGGCGGATGATGGGCTTTCGGCATAAACTGATTCCGATTTTTTCGGATGTCATTGCGCCGGACCCGGAAGTGGCGGCCGTCATTGACGACCAACGCGCGCCTTACATGGATCAATTGACCGAAGTGATCGGCAAGACGGACAGTCTTTTGTACCGGCGCGGGAACTTCAACGGAACTTGGGATGACCTGATCTGTGACGCGCTGCTGGCCGAGCGGGAGGCCGACATCGCGCTAAGCCCCGGTGTACGTTGGGGGCCGTCGATCCTGCCAGGGCAGGACATCACGCGCGAGGATATCTGGAACGTCACTTCGATGAGCTACGGCGCGGCGTACCGTACCGAAATGACTGGCGAATTCCTGCATGTGGTGTTGGAAGACGTGGCCGATAACCTTTTTAATCCAGACCCCTATTACCAACAGGGCGGAGACATGGTGCGCACCGGCGGGCTGGGCTATCGCATCGACATTACCCAGCCGCAAGGCAGCCGCGTCACCGAGATGACACTTTTCAAGACCGGTGAGAAAATCGATGCAGCCAAGACGTACCAAGTGGCCGGATGGGCGTCGGTCAATGAAGGCACCGAGGGGCCGCAAATCTGGGATGTGGTGGAAAGCCACATCCGCAAACAGGGCACGGTTTCTATACCGCAGAATAACAGCGTGACAGTTGTGGGCACATGATACGGCCCCGGCAGAAAGGCAAATGACATGACGAAAGATGCAAAGACACCTTCTCGGCGGGCCTTCCTGAAAGGCGCGGCGATGACGAGCGCCGGACTGGCGGCGGGCGGTGCGGCGGCAGAGACGCCCGATCCTCTGATCACGGAAGTTCAGCCTTGGGCGCAGGGTCTGGGCGAGGGGGTCGATGCAACGCCGTATGGATTGCCGATCGAGTTCGAGGATGATGTCATCCGGCGCAATGTCGAATGGTTGACGGCCGACACGATCAGTTCGATCAATTTCACGCCGATCCATG
>JBCBTE010000004.1:0-54886 GCA_039818805.1 Pseudomonadota bacterium | reverse complement strand
GCATGTCGCTTGTCCCCAAAAAGAACACGCCGCCCCTGTTGGAAGGGCGGCGCATAAGGTGTTGCCGTCACTTACTGTCCGGCTTCTTCGATCAGGCTGCGTGCCTGATCGACCAAGGCTTGTCCGTCAAAGCCTTTGCCGTTCATTTCGGTGATCCAGTTTGCCTCGACAGCACTTGCGGCCGTCTTCCATTCGGCCACCTGCTCGGGCGTTAGATCAATGATGTTGTTGCCACGGTCCTCGGCCAATTTGCGCGCGGGTCCGTCGCTGTCCTGCATCGTCTTGCCTGCCAAAGCCGAGAAATCGGCGCCGGATTGCCCGTCAATCGCGGCTTTCAGGTCATCCGGCAGCGCCTCATATTTCTGTTTGTTCATGGCGAAAATGAACGCGGTCGTATAAAGCGCCTCGTCGCCAAAGGTCGTATGGTTCTCGACAAGCTCCGGCACTTTCAAGGCGGCGGTCACCTCCCACGGGATCACGCCCGCGTCGATCACCCCTTTCGAAAGGGCTTCGGGCATCGCCGGCACGGGCATCCCCACCGGCGTGGCCCCCAATTCGCCCAGCATACCTGTGATGATCCGGGTCGGCCCACGCACTTTCATACCGTTCAGGTCCGAAATCTCGTCCACCGGCGTTGCGGAATGGATCACGCCAGGCCCGTGCACCCAAACGCCTAGGATCTTCAGATCCTTGAAGTCTTTATCCATCATGTTGGCGTCGGCATAATTCCAGAATGCGCGCGATGTTGCCTCGGCATCCGTCATCATGAAGGGCAACTCGAACGCTTCAAGCTGCGGGAACCGGCCCGGCGTGTATCCCGCCACGACCCAGATGATGTCGGCCACGCCGTCCTGCACTTGGCTGACCAGTTCCGGCGGTTTGCCGCCCAGTTGCATGGCGGGATAGTGATCGATCTGGATCCGACCCTCGCTGGCCTCCATCACACGTTCGGCCCATGGCTCCAGGATCAGCTTCGGCACATTCGCCTGCGGCGGCAGGAACTGGTGCATCTTTAGTGTCACCTCCTGCGCAACTGCGGCCCCACCCAGGGCCACCGCGGCCACAAGGGCGCTCGCCGTGGTCTTAAAGAAACCCATTGTCTATCCTCCCAGATGCGCGGATTTCATCCCGCCGCTCAATGTTTCGGTCGTCAGAGTGCCACTGATGCAGTTGGGTTTGCAACTATCAACAAGAATCAACCAGCTATGGAAAGCCGCACTGGCTCAAGACCATCAACACCACCGTCCAGCACACTCCCCGGCGCGACGGGGCCCACCCCTGCCGGTGTTCCCGTCATAATGACGTCGCCCGGCATCAGCCGATAAAACCGCGACAGATGTGCGATGATTTCCGGCACTGCCCACACCATATCGGCCAGCGTGGCCGCCTGCGCGCGCGTGTCGTTGTGATCAAGCCAAATTGCCTGATCCTCCACGGGTCCGAAGTCCGCCGCCCGCCTCAACGGTGCCAGAATCGCCGCATTCTCGAAATCCTTGCCCAGATCCCACGGCCGCCGCGTCTCCTTTGCCTGCGCCTGCAAATCCCGCCGCGTCAGGTCAATCCCGCAGCCATATCCAAACACCGCGCCCATCGCTCCGGCTTCGCTCACCCGGTCCGCCTCCGCCCCTAGTGCCACGACAAACTCCATCTCGTAATGGCAGTTCTCAGTCTCCTGTGGCATCGGAATGCTCGACCCGCTTGGGCAATACGCCTGCGCGGATTTGTTGAAATACCAGGGCGCCTCGCGGTCCACCTCGCCGCCCATCTCGGCCGCGTGGGCCACATAGTTCCGCCCCACGCAGAAAATCCGCCGGATCGGGAACAGGGCGGTTTCACCTTGCACGGGGATGGCTGGGATTGGTGCAGGTTCAAAAAGGTAGTCGGATGGCATCGGCAGGCTCCCTTCGCACGACTTATGCGCGCCACCGGTCACAGACGCAAGCCGGGCCGCGTCTGCAAAGACGCCGTTGCGCGTTCACTCGATTAACCCTTCCTCCACGATTGCAGCATCTTGTGGCGTGGCACACCGTGCGCCACATTTACCCGCATGCGTTACAGCCAAAATACCGACGTTTTACCGACAGAATACCGACGTATTACAGACATCAATTTCCCGTAATACAAGGGCGTTAACCTTTTGATCAGGCCACCCGGCTGCCCCGGCTCCAGACCGACCGCAACGCCGGTGCACCGCCGCGCAGCACAAAGCGGATCAAATCCGCCCGCTTGCCCAACGCCACCTCGCCCCGGTCATCCAGCCCGACCGACTTGGCCGGGGTTGCCGTCACCGTCGCCAGCCCCCGCGCCATGTCCTGCCAGTCCTGCCCAAGTTTCACGGCGCTCAGCAACAGCGCCGACGGCACGTAGTCGGATGACAGGATATCCAGATGGCCTTTCTTGGCCAGAATCCCGGCGGCCACATTGCCCGAATGTGATCCCCCCCGGATCAGGTTAGGCGCGCCCATGATCACTGAAATTCCCCTGTAATGGCAGGCCTCTGCCGCCTCTTCAGTCGTGGGAAACTCGGCCATCGCCACGCCGTAACCCTCTGAAATCGCGACCTGACCTTCAGTCGTGTCGTCATGGCTGGCAAGCACCGCCCCGTACCGCTTGGCCTGGGCCACGGCGAACGCCTCGTGCCGGTCGCCATGGGCATCGCGCAGCTCCTTCAACTGCGCCACATGTTCGACAAACTCCGCATTGGACATTCCGTGCTTGCCCTTCATGTAGTCGGCCAGCTTGGTGATATCGCGGAACTGCCGCTGGCCCGGTGTGTGGTCCATCAGGCTTACGATGCCGACCCGGTCTTCTTCGCCAAACTCCGACATCTCTTCTTCCAGCGTCTCGGAACACACCTCGGCACGCAAGTGCAGGAAGTGACTGATTTTCAAGGCATCTTCCTCGCGCAACGCCAACAATTCCGAGGCCAGGCCGCGCGCATACTTCAGATACCGCCCACGCCCCGACGGGATCGAGCCGACCCGCATCGCGTCGAAAACCGTCGTGATCCCGGTACTTGCCAGTTCGGCGTCATGTGCCAGGATCGCGGCGTTATGAGGCCAGTCGACCTTGGGCCGAGGCTGGATATGCCGCTCCAGATTGTCGGTATGCAATTCGATCAGCCCCGGCGCGACAAAATCACCGTTGCAATCCGTGGCTCCTGCCGGCACCCGGTCGCCCTCCTTTATGTCGACAATCGTTTCGCCATCGACCGTCACGGACCCGGTCATCACCCGATCGGCCAGAACAAGCGTCGCATTGGCGAGGGTAAAGGATTGTGTCATGGAACCATCACTTGGCTTTTGGGTGAAGTTTGAGGCAGGACACTGCAATGACCTACAATCGTTATGCTGTCTATTTCGTGCCCGCCCCCGGTCCGCTGGCCGACTTCGGCGCGGCATGGCTGGGCTGGGACGTGATCACCGGCAAGACTGTGGCCCCCCCCGACGTCCCCGGATTGTCTCTGCCGTGGAACGAATTGACCAAAACGCCGCGCAAATACGGCCTGCACGCCACCATAAAACCACCATTCCGATTGGCGCCGGGTATGTCGGCCGACGCCCTGCTCGCCGCTTTGGAGGCGCATTGCAAGTCCCTTGCACCGGTGACGTTGGACGGATTGGAACTGGCACAGCTTGGTCGCTTTCTGGCCCTTGTGCCCCAAGGAGACACCACCGCCCTCAGGGCGCTGGCGGCCACGACGGTCAGAACGCTCGATCCATTTCGCGCGCCACCCACCGAGGCCGAATTGAACAAACGTCGTGCCAGCGGCCTTACCCCGCACCAGGACGCGCTTTTGCAGGAATGGGGGTATCCGTACGTGATGGACCAATTCCGCTGTCACATCACGCTGACCGACAAACTGCCCAAGGCATGCGCCACGCAAACCCGCAACGCACTTGATCCGCATGTTACACCGTTGATCCCGCGCCCCTTCTTCGTCGATGCACTCTGCCTGGCAGGCGAGGGCGATTTGGGCCGTTTTCATCTCATTCATCGCTTTGCACTCTCGGGGTAAAGTGCGGACATCGCGCGTGCAGCGGTCTCTTCTACTGGTCCGATGTTGGGCACCTCCACCACCCGCAAAAGCCCACCGGGCAGGGCAAAATTCGCCCGGTTCAAACGTGTCTCGATGATGGTGGCACTCTCACGCCCCCGAGCTGCCAATCGTTCCGCCAAAACGGCTTTTGGTGCTGTAAGACTTAAGACGGTGAACCCATCAAACAAAGCTTGGGCATCCGCCAGCACGGCACGTGACAGGTTCACAAGGCAAACATGCCCCGCTACCAAATCAGCCTCGACACAGACCGGCACGCCGTAGCGCAAACCATGTGCGCGCCAATGCAACGCAAACGCCCCGCGCCGGGCCTCTGCCTCAAAGGCGGTTTCATCAACGGCATCGTAATCCTCTCCGCCCGCGTCGTGCGCCCGTGTGATCACCCGCCGCACCAGCTTGACATCGGGGCGCGTCGCAGCGAGCGCCGCCATGACGCTGTCCTTGCCGACGCCCGATGGTCCCACGACGCCAATCAACCGGCCACGCGTCTCAAACCCCGCCATCACGCGGCCTTCGGGGTGAAAACGGACACGTCAACTTGCCGGTCACACACGCGCGCCCGGGCTGCCTCGTCGTGGAATATCCCGACAATCGCCGCGCCTCGCGCCTTGGCCTCTTCGATCAGGCTCAACACGGTTTCGCGGTTTGCCACGTCGAGGCTTGCCGTGGGTTCATCCAACAAAAGCGCCGGATATGCATGGGCAAAGCCGCGCGCTATGTTCACCCTCTGCTGCTCGCCACCTGAGAAAGTTGTCGGACTCAGCGACCAAAGCCGTTCGGGGATGTTCAACCGCGCCAGCAACTCCTTCGCCCGCATCAAGGCGGCCTCGCGATCGACCCCCACAGCCCACAACGGCTCGGCCACCACGTCCAGCGTGGACACGCGTGGTACCACCCGCAAAAACTGACTGACATAGCCCAGCGTGTCGCGCCGCAGCGCCAGAATTTCGCGCGGCTCGGCCGTCGCCACATCGACGCCTCCCACGATGATCCGGCCCGAGGCTGCCAGGTAATTGCCATATATCATTCGCATCAACGTGGATTTGCCCGCGCCCGACGCACCGGTTAGTGCCACACACTCGCCCGGCGCAACCGACAACGATGCGCCCGCCATCACGGGAATGATCGCACTGCCTTGATTATGAAGCGTAAAACTCTTCGACACGTTGCTGATTTCGATCATCGTCTTGTCTTTCATTTTTTCAAAAATACTCAAAATCCCAACGTCTAAACTTGCAACACGCTGGACACCAAAAGCTGCGTATACCCATGCTGTGGATCATCCAGAACCTGATCTGTCAGACCCGTTTCGACCACGTAACCGTCCTTCATCACCATCAGTCGATCGGCCAACAAGCGCACCACGGCAAGATCATGCGTCACGACAATTGCCGACAGCCCCATTTCGCGCACCAAGCCGCGCAGAAGATCTAGCAGCCGCGCCTGCACGCTCACATCCAGGCCGCCCGTCGGCTCATCCATGAAAACCAGCCGCGGTCCGGTCACAAGGTTACGCGCAATCTGCAGTCTTTGCTGCATACCGCCGGAAAAGGCGGTGGGACGGTCATCCACCCGGTCCTCGGCAATCTCCACCCGGCCCAGCCAGTCAATTGCAGCTCCGCGAATATCGCCGTAATGCCGCGCGCCCACAGCCATCAAACGCTCACCGACATTGCCGCCGGCACTCACGCCCATGCGTAGCCCGTCGCGGGCATGTTGATGGACAAAGGCCCAATCGGTCCGGCCCAGCATACGCCGCTCAGGCTCGGACATTTTCAGCGTGTCACGCAAACCATCTGCGCGTGTGTCAAAAAAGATCGCCCCGGTGTCCGGAGCCAGCTGTCCGGCGAGACAGTTCAGCAAAGTGGATTTACCCGATCCGCTTTCACCAACGATTCCCATTACTTCGCCCGGGTAGAGATCGAAGGACACAGCATCACACCCAATCCGGCGCCCATAAAACTTGGTGATATCGCGTACTGTCAATAGCGGTGTCATGCTGTACCCTCCGCGTATGGCACGCCCTGTGCCCCCACATATCCGGCGGCGCGGCGCGCGCGGCAGTAGTCCGTGTCCGAGCACACGAACATCCTGCCGCCTTCGTCATCCATGATCACTTCGTCGAGATAGCTGTCCTCGGCACCGCACAAATCGCATGGATGATCTGCCTTGCTGGGGTCGAAGGGGTGATCGTCGAAATCAAGGCTGACGACCTGCGTATATGGCGGCAGGGCGTATATCCGTTGTTCGCGCCCGGCCCCGAAAAGCTGAATCGCGGCCATGCTCAATTTCGGGTTATCGAATTTCGGGATCGGTGACGGGTCCATCACATAGCGCCCTTCTACCTTCACCGGGTAATCATAGGATGTGGCAATCGCGCCGTGCTGGCTGATGTCCTCGTAAAGCTTCACATGCATCAGCCCGTATTCCTCAAGGCTGTGCATCTTGCGCGTCTCGGTCTCGCGCGGCTCAAGGAACCGCAGCGGTTCAGGGATCGGCACCTGGTAAACCAGGATCTGATCTTCGGTCAGCGGCTCTTCCGGGATGCGGTGCCGGGTTTGAATAATCGTGGCCTCGGCCGTTTCTTCGGTTGTCGCAACACCGGCGGTCTTTTCGAAAAACTTCCGGATCGATACGGCATTCGTCGTGTCATCCGCCCCTTGGTCGATCACCTTCATGCAGTCCTCTGGTGTCAGCGTCGCGGCACTGACCTGCACTCCGCCTGTGCCCCAGCCGTAGGGCATCGGCATTTCGCGCGACGCAAAGGGCACCTGATAGCCCGGAATGGCCAAGCCTTTCAGGATGGCACGCCGGATCATCCGCTTTGTCTGCTCGTCCAGGTAGGCAAAGTTGTAGTCGTTCATAACAACCCTCGCTCGGTCAAGTCCTGTCGTAGCCCACCGGGGCCGACAAAATGATGTGCCTGCCAGCCCGCAGCGCGTGCGCCGTCGGCATTCTTCTTGCTGTCATCAACGAAAAAGCAATCTGAGGGACTCAGCAGGTTGCGCCGGCACAGAAGTTCGAAAATCTCACGTTGCGGTATCAGGCCTTCGTGTCCCGAAACCACGACATCCTCAAACGCCTCACCCAATTGCGGATGCATCTCCAGTGCGACGGGCCACGTGTCCGGCCCCCAATTTGTCAGCCCAAAGATACGAAACCCCCTGGCGCGCAATCGCTCCATGATGGCCCATGTTCCGGCTATCTTGTGCTGAATGGTAAGGTGAAACCGGTCAAAGAACCCGTCCAAAAGCGCGGCCTGCGCGGGCCAATCGCCAGCGATCGCGGCAACGGCTTCGGCCCGGCGGCGCCCCCGGTCCTGCTCGAGATTCCACTCGAAAAATCCCACATCGGCCAGAAAGCAATCGATCTCGGTATCGTTGTCGAACGCATCGCGAAACGCCGCGCGCGGGTCCCACGCGACAAGTACATTTCCAATATCAAAGACGATGTTCATATTCGCACCCATTCGCTTGGCGGTACGGCCAAGCTTCTGTCACACATGAAGAAATACCCGCCGCCCGCCGGTTGATCCTGGTCTCGCGAGATATCGCGGTTCAGCAGATGACACCGCAGCAGCGCGCCTACACCGCCATGCGCCACAATCAGAATATCGCCTTTAGTTCTGTCCAACTCGACCACAGTGTGCATTGCGGCAACAACGCGTGCCTGTGCCGCCCTGGCGCGTTCCCAGCCATCAATGCTGTCGTCTGGGAATGCGAAAAATCGGTCCGCAGTTGCCTCAAAAAGGTGTTTTGGCAAGTATCCGGTCGCACTGCGATCATTCTCACCCAGCGCCGTGAGGGCCTGCGCGCTTAGTCCCTTCGCTGCCGCAACCGGCGCGGCGCCGTCCTTCGCCTTTCGCTCCGTGCTGGTGTAGATCGCCGTCACGTTAGAAATACGATCATCATGCGCAAATGCCGCGTGGCGTGCCTGACCCACATCGCTCAACCGCCAGTGCGGGACGGGCTGATCCGGGTCGATCGCAACCTCTGCATGGGTTAAAAAGATGACCTGACGGGCGCTCATCCGACTGTCTCCTGCACTGCTGCATACCGTGCCAACCGGTCTTCCAGCGTGCCCGTGTGCAACTCAAACAGATGCCCGTCAGGTCCGTAAAAGTAGACCGACCGGCCTTCACCCTCGACCCGCGACCGAGCCGGACGCATCTCCAGTCCCATCGCCTTGATCCGTGCCGCGCGTTCGGTCAATTCCGCCTCCGCGACCTTGAAGGCAACGTGATTGTAACTGCGTTCGGTCAATGGTTCGCCTTTCATCACCGCAATCCAGACATCGCCGACGGTGAAAAACCGCTCTTCAGACAACGAAAACTGTGCCTCGCCGCTGGCATAGACACAGGTGGCATCCAGAACGCTTTCCAGAACGGCTTGCATCCGGTCCAGGTCGGCGCAGATGAAGGTGATATGCGACAGACCCCGGCTCATACCGCAATCCGCTGCTTTTTAGACACTTTGTTGCCGTTTTGAGCAGATATGCCTGCGCGCTCAAACCAAGACGAAGGAAGGATGTACCTATGACCACAGCTGTTATCGTGGCTTTGATGGTGATTTTCGGGGCGGCTTTGATCGGCAAAATGCTCAAGGACATGTATCCGGGCGCGATCTTTGGCCGGTCCAACAAGGACAGTGCCAACGAAAGCTCTTCGGTGGATTGAACGTGCGGCCGGGGTCATTCCGCTGCCTCCTGTAGACCATCGGAGGCCTCGGCACGCAGCTTTCTGATAAGCTCCAGCTCTGATTGAAAGTCGACGTAGTGGGGCAGCTTGATATGCTCCAAAAAACCGGTTGCCTGGATGTTGTCGGCATGCATCAGGACAAATTCCTCGTCCTGCGCAGGTGCGCCGACATTGTCCTCGCCCAATTCTTCCCAACGCAGCGCGCGATCCACCAAGGCCATTGAAATCGCCTTGCGCTCGGTTTGGCCGAACACCAATCCATAACCGCGCGTGAATTGCGGCGGCTCCGTTTTTGAGCCCTTGAACTGGTTCACGGTCTCGCATTCGGTGCAGGTGATCTCGCCAATTTCAATGGCGAACCCCAATTCCGGGATGTCCATTTCCACTGCCACGGCACCAATCCGCAGCTCGCCCACGAAGGCATGATTGCGCGCATAGCCGCGTTGCGTGGAATAAGCCATGCCGAGAACAAAGCCTTCATCGCCCCGGGTCAGCGATTGCAAACGCAGCGCACGGCCAGCGGGCAATTCGATCGGCTCGCGTGTTAGGTCGGGCGGCGTCTCGTCGGTCTCGGTCTCGGTCTGGATCAATCCTTCGCGGTTCAAAAAGCCGGTGATATGCGGCACCTTGTCGTCACGCCCCTGACCTTTGGGTGCCTCGGGCACCTCGCCTTCGGCGGCCAGCTTGAAATCCAGAAGGCGGTGCGTGTAGTCAAAGGTTGGTCCCAGAACCTGACCGCCGGGGGCATCCTTGAAGGTAGCGGAAATACGGCGGTCACAGTCCATCTCGGCGGTGTCTATCGGTATGGACGCGCCAAAGCGCGGCAGAGTTGTCCGGTACGCCCGAATCAGGAAAATCGCCTCGATCAGATCACCCCGCGCCTGTTTGATCGCCAGCGCTGCCAGGTCAGGATCGTATAAGGACCCTTCTGCCATGACCCGGTTGACTGCAAGGCTAAGCTGTTCTCGGATCTGCGCCACGGAAAGTTCCGCCACAGATGTATCGCCACGCCGTTCCTCGGCCAGCCACGCATGGGCGTTTTCAATCGCGCGCTCGCCGCCTTTGACCGCTACATACATCTACGCGCCCTCCACTTTCGTGCTGCGTGGCAATGCAGCCGCGCGATCACCACAGGTGAGAAGGAAGTCCAGACCCAGTGGGAAACGCCGCGCATTGTCTTTGAATGCTGTCACGTCCGGCAGGCTCAATGTCGCGCTCTCCTTGATACCCGGCCCACGCAGAACGGCTCCGGCTGTTTCAAGTGCGTCCATTTCGACAATCAGTGTTGCAGACCGGTCTGGGTACTCCGACGTGCCCAACCGATAAGCTGACAAGGGCATCAAGGACGCCCAGTCACCCACCGCAAAAACTGCGCACTCTGGCTTTGCAAAGGGGGCGCCAGTGTGAAATGTGATCCACTCGCGCACGGCCGGAACGTCATACACGCCGGCCAGATGGACCGGCGTTTCCGCATCGCACAGCGTCAGCACCAGCGTCCCTGCTGCGACCGACAGCGGCGCAGGTGGCTGCGCGCCGGCGATCCTCTCGATCAGACCCGGCCGCGCCATGACGTTCATGGCCCCGCGAAAGGCGCGCGCGGCCTCGAGCGGCGCATCGCCGAAACCGCCGGTCAAAGCTTCTGTCTGCATCAGTCTTCCCCCCGCACCATTGTAAAGAATTCCACCTTGGTGGCCGCCGCCTTGGCCTTTCGCGACGCGCGCGCGTCATTCATCGCGGCCTCCAAGGGCTCAAGCACGGTCTTGCGCACCTGATCGGCAGCGTCGGTCTGCATCAGCGCGTCCACCAGTGCGGCCGTCTTGGCTTGCGCTTTGTCACGCCCCTGGACATAGCCGTGACCAACCACCCCATCGGCCAGCCGCAGCGAACAGCGCGTCACCGTCATCTCACCCAAGTTGAATGAAGCGCCAGTGGCCCCGGCCCGGCCTCTGATCATCACGCCGCCCACTTCAGGCGCGCGCAAGACGTCGTGGTCAGGGTTCAGGCCAAGCGCCTCCCAAGCCTTTGCCAATTCGGCGGCAGGGGCCTTGGCCAGCACACTCATCCACGATTTACGGACTGCTTTGTCGCTCATCTAGACACCTTGCGGATTTGTCTAATATTCTATACAACTAGACAAATCTATACATGTCTTGCCCCGAGTCGCCAAGCCCCGATCAGTGAACATTTGATGACATGACAGCAAACCGCACCCCTGTCTGGAAGTCGATCCAAGCCGCGTTGACGAACGACATCGGGGAAGGCCGGTATGGCCCCGGCGCAAAACTCCCAACCGAAGCGGAACTGGCCAGACGGTTCGGTGTCAACCGTCACACCGTGCGCCGTGCGCTTGGTGAAATGTCCGAGGCGGGTCTGGTCCTGTCGCGCCGTGGCGCGGGTGTGTTCGTCACTCATAAATCCACGGACTATCCGCTAGGCCGACGCGTGCGCTTTCACCGCAACCTTCGCGCCGCGGGCCGCTTGCCGTCGCGCTGCGCGCTGCTGATCGAAACCCGCCAAGCCGACGCGCAAGAGGCCGAAGCCCTCGGTCTTTCTCGTGGTGATTTGGTGCATTCCTATGACGGTTTGTCGCTGGCCGATGACCAGCCGCTCGCGTTGTTCCGGTCGGTCTTTCCGGCGGCGCGACTGCCCGGTCTGCCAAAGGCGCTGCACCGTTTGACCTCGATCACCGAAAGCCTGCGCGACCAAGGTGTCCCGGACTACACAAGAGCCTGGACTCGCGTGACCGCTAAACTGGCCACGCCAACGCAGGCATTGCATCTGCAAATCCGTGACGGCGCCCCGCTCTTGCGCACGGTGTCACTGAACGTTGATGCGGCCAACGATCCGCTTGAATACGGTCGCACATGGTTCTCGGGCGATCAGGTCACACTCACCCTCGGGGAAAACTGATCCCGAATCTTCCTTGCAGATTAACCATTTGTCACCGGACCGATACAAATCGGTGCTATTCTGGCCGGAAACACGGTCAAGAGCAGTCCAATGTTGTCTAAGGTATGTGATATGCGCCTTACTGGCGCCACTGTTCTGCGCGACGGCGAAATGCAACGCCGATCTGTTGCGCTTGAACAAGGGCGCATCAGCAAAGGCCCCCTGCCCGAGGTTGACCTCACGGGCTACCTGGTTCTGCCCGGCATCATTGATATGCATGGCGACGCGTTCGAGCGCCACATGTCGCCGCGACCCACGGCCCCGTTCCCGCTCTATCACGGGCTGGTGGGCACGGATCGGGATGCTGCTTGCAACGGGGTGACGACCGCTTGGATGGCGCAAAGCTGGTCGTGGGAAGGCGGTCAACGTGCCCCCGACCACGCGGCCGCCCTGCTGGACGCCTTGAAGCTTTACAAACCGCGCATGCAGACCGACCTACGGGTGCAGCTTCGCTGCGAAACCCATCTGGTAGACACCGCAGAGCATCTTTTGTCGCTGATTGACGACCACGGCGTTGACTACGTCGTCTTCAACAACCACCTCGACGAGGCGCTGCAGGACGCGACCGAGAACCCCGGCATGCTGGTCCATTGGGCCGCTGCCAACGCCCGGTCGCCCGAGGAACATCTTGCCAGAATCCACCACACCAAAAAGCAGGCCGGCCAGGTGCCCCGCTTCCTGTGCCGGTTGGCCGAAGCCTTCGACGCGCGCGGCGTGCTTTATGGCAGCCACGACGATCCGGATGCCGAAACCCGCGAGACCTACTCCATGATCGGCGCCAAAATCTGTGAATTCCCAATGACGCGCGCGGCCGCCCGGTTGGCCAAGGCTGTCGGCGACCCGGTGGTCATGGGCGCCCCAAATGTGGTGCGGGGCGGGTCGCAAACTGGCAACGCCGCGGCCGAAGACCTGATCGAGGCGGGATACTGCGACGCGCTTGTGTCGGATTATCACTACCCCGCCTTGGCACTGGCCGCGTTTCACCTGGTGGACAACGGGGTGCGGACCTTACCCGGCGCGTGGAAGCTGATCAGTCACACACCCGCCGAAATCATGCGCCTGCCCGACCGCGGCCTGATCGATTATGGTCGTCGGGCAGACCTTGTCATCGTCAACGAAACCACCCGGCAAATCGAGGCCACCATCGTCGCGGGGCGCATTTCCCACATGACCGGTGATGTTGTGGTCCGGTTTCTGAAGGCCGGCAATCGCATCGCCATCGCGGCGGAATAAACACCGTCGCCGAAGCTTCACCTTACTTTTACATCAGCTTCACGTGACTGTCTTGTTTCGCGCCGATAACGAGGGCGTTCAAATGTCCCCGAACACTTAAATCGCACATTTCATGACGTATTAGGGCGGCCTCCGGGCCGCTCTTTTTATCGGCGAATGGTGGATGTTTTGGTTCTAGATGACAGAGCAGTTCGAACCCGGTTTGGCACTGAAATACAAGGCAAGAGCGTTCGCTTCGCTGTGGGTGTTGTCGCTTGTTTGTGTCGCGTGTAAACCTTGAAGTCCGGCCGTCCGCCATTCGGTGCGCTGGACCCAACACGGGCCTGAAAAGTCATACCTGGACGCTGCACATTTGAACGTCAATGGGGCGCACCTAGAGCTGAACAAGGTTGTTTTCATGTCCTATACATCCGCCACGCTGCACTTGATCTGCGGAAAGATTGCTTCTGGAAAGACAACGCTGACCGCAAGTCTTGGCCGCTTGGACGGGACCGTTGTGGTTGCCGAAGACGATTGGCTGAGCACGCTTTTTTCGGACGAGATGTCTTCGATCGCAGACTATGTGCGCTGCTCCTCAAAGCTTCGCAACGTCATGGGCCCTCATATCGCGTCGCTGCTGCGCGCCGGGGTATCCGTGGTTCTCGATTTTCCCGCGAATACGGTGGAAACTCGCAATTGGATGCGGGGTATTCTGAACCAGACCAACGCGTTTCACGAACTTCACCTACTCGACGTACCCGATGAGGTCTGCATTGCCCGTCTTCGCGCGCGAAACGCGCAGGGCGATCATCCGTTCGCTGCAACCGACGAACAGTTCTGGCAACTTTCCAAACACTTTGTAGCGCCGTCGCCGGACGAGGGGTTCAACATCGTGGTGCACCAAGACAATGCCTAGCCTTCACACAAGCAGGCGTACCACGTGTCACTACGCTTCAAATTCAGGTTTGAAGGAAAAGCACGCGCCCGGACGGGCAAAATGAGCCTGTCTGACACGGTCACCCGCCATACTTCTCCAAGAACGCCTCGATTTTCAAGCGACGGAAATCTTCCAGCGCTGCCCGCAACGCCGCGTGGTCCCAATCCCACCAGCCCAGCGCCATCACTCGTTCGGCCAGCGATGCCTCCAGCCGCGCTCTTACGGGCTTGGCGGGAATACCCGCCACGATCATGTAGGGGGCCACGTCCCGTGTCACGATGGCGCCCGAGGCCACTACGGCGCCATGACCTACTGTCACCTCAGGCTTGATCTGCGCGTTGTGTCCGATCCACGTGTCATGTCCAACAAATGCCCGCCGCGCCCGGCGCGCCTTGAACCAGTCCGCATCGTCCTTGGCATCGTCCCAATAGCTGGCCGAGCGGTACATGAAGTGATGCAGGCTGGCGCGGTCCAGCGGGTGATCGGTGGCCCCGATCCGAACGAAACTTGCGATGTTGGCAAACTTGCCAATCTCGGCGTTGGCGATGTCACATACCCGGTCGCAATAAGAATAGTCACCGAAGACGGAATGCGCCACGCGGCTGCCCTTGCCCACTTCGCAATAGGCGCCAAAGGTGCTGTCCAAGACATCGCATTCGGCAAGGATCAGCGGTTGGTGTGCACTCAGCTTCGGCATGGTCGTCAATTAGTGCCCTGCGTCATCTGATTGAATCAACCGCCTGCGCAGCCAGCCCGAAACCCAGTCCATGAAAATCACCATCAGCACCACAAGAACAATGTAATAGGTCACCTCTTCCCAATCTTTCTGGGTGATGATCGCCTGGGTCAACAAAAGACCGATGCCACCACCGGTGATCGCACCGATGATTGTGGCCGACCGAGTGTTGGACTCGAGATAGTACAAAACCTGGCTCAGAAGGACCGGCGTGATCTGCGGGATCACCCCGAAACGATAGCGCTGAATGGATTTGGCGCCCGTGGATTGCACACCTTCGATCTGCTTGTCGTCCACGTTCTCCAGTGCTTCCGAGAAAAGCTTGCCGAACGAGCCGGTATCGGTCAGCAGGATCGCGAGCGCCCCGGTCAATGGCCCAAGCCCGAAGGCACGGCTAAGAATAATCGTCCAAATCAAAGCATCGACCCCTCGCAGGAAGTCGAACAAACGTCGGAAGGCAAAGCGCACAGCCATCAGCGGCGCAAAGTTCTTGGCTGCAGCAAAGGCCATGGGCAGCGCAAAGATTGCGGCGCCCATCGTACCGAGGAACGCCATCAGGACCGTCTCGAATATCGCCCAGTACACATCGCCGTGCCGCCACATGGCATTGTTCCAGAAGTTATCGAAGATCTGCCCTGCCTCACCACTGATCGCGCGCCCCAAGACCTGACCGAAACTCATCCCGTGATAAGGGCTATCGAGCGTGAAAAAGAAAAGTTCCCAGCCGCCGAAATACCGGAAAACCTCCGAGCGGTTGCGCGTCACCGTCAGACGGCCAGCATCGGTGGTGATCGCCATCCGGTTCTTAGACGAGTTGATCCAATTGGGCAGATCTCCGGCCGGGTACTTCTGCACCACACCCAGTCTTCCGCTGGGGGTGGCGGACACCAGGCCATAGCCGGGAATGTCATATGTGATCGTCTCTGGGCCAAATGTCACGATATGCCCGTCGCCCAGATCAATCACCGTATCGTCACCCAAGCTAACCCACTCGGGGCCAGTTCCTTCGGCATAGCGGCCCTTCTTCTCACCTTCGATTGCCACGCTGACCTCAGCATCACGATTGTCGCGGGTAACGTGCACTTTGTAGCTATAGGTATCGGCCACCAAGGCCCGTGCATTGTCGGCACTGGCGCGCTGCATCAGACCGAGGACGTCAAAAGCAAAAAAGATGTAGACCAGGTAGGCCAGGATCAGCGCGGGAATGCCAAACGCCACCACCCGTTTTCGGGCAAACAGGTGTTCTGTCTGTGCCGTCAGGTCGTTGGTTTGCGCCTCGGTCATGGTCATCGATGCATCTCCACCTTGCGGCCATAGACCAGAAGATTGCGGAAATGGCTGGATGCCTGATCGACCACGATGATCGTCACGAACAGCAGCAGGAACATCGCCGCCGCTTCGTCATATCGACCCTGTCCCCAGCTGATCGCGTTCTTCAACTCGTAGCCCAGACCACCGGCCCCGACGAAACCCAGAATGGCCGACGCCCTGATATTTATCTCGAACCGCAGCAACGCGTAGCTCAGCCAATTCGGCGCCACCTGGGGGACAACACCCAGCATCATGCGCTGGCTCCAGGTGGCACCGACCGACTCCAACCCCTCTATGGGCTTGAGCGACGCGTTTTCGTTCACTTCGGAAAACAACTTGCCCAATGCTCCGGCAGTGTGGAAGGCAATTGCGATCATCGCCGGCACCGGCCCACCGCCCAGAATGAAAATCAGGATCAACGCGATCACGATCTCGGGCACCGCCCGGGTGATGTCCATGATTCTGCGAAACACTGGCACCAGCCGGGGATACTTCGCCAGTCCGCGGGTGGAAAAAAGCGATAAAACGATCGCCGCCAGCGCACCGACCAGCGTGGACACAGCCGCGATGTTCACCGTTTCGATCAGTGCCGGAAAGTAGGTCACGAAATGCCCCGGCAGTTCGCTCAGCTTGCCGGCGGCTTCAATCACCACCTCGCCGGGGTAATCGAAAAAGTTGTCAATGCCCCCGATGAACGACCCACCGTTGCGGGACTCGGCCAGATTGAAGCCGGACACCATCAACAGGACAAACACCAGCAAGGTGATCCCGGAATACAAACGCCGCCGCGATACCTGCGCCATATAAGACGCCTGCATATCCGGCAGGCTTTGCGCGCCCGTGTGGGTTGTTTCGGCCATGGGGGTCTCGATAGGTCAAAAAGAACGGCAGGCCCAACTTGAGGCCCGCCGCTGCGCGTTGAGCGCTTATTGCGATTTTGCTTTGCGTGCTTCGATGATCGACAGGTACGCATCATGCGTGATCGGATCAAAGCCCAGGCTCTCACCTGCCGAGATCGAATAGGTGCAATCGCGATCCTTGTCGTACATGCTGTCGACCAACTCGGTCATCTGCGCTTTCACTTCGTCAGGCAGCGACTTGCGCAGAACAATCGGACCTTCTGGGATCGGCTTCGACTTCCAGATTTCCACCAGGTCGTTCATATCCACCAGGCCCGCGTCCACGGCCTTGCGCAATGCGCCCGAGTTATAGCCGTCTTCCCAGTTGCCCTGACCATCGGCCCAGGTCACACCGCCATCAACATCACCGTTGTTCACGGCCACGATGGTTTGCTCGTGACCACCGGTGAATTTCACTTCGCCAAAGTAGTCGCCTGATTCCATTGATGCGCCAGTTGTTTCCGGGATTTCGATCGACGGGATCAAGTACCCCGAGGTCGAGTTGGGATCGCCAAACCCGAACACTTTGCCCTTCATGTCGTCCAGCGACGTGATGTCGGCATCTTTACGGGCAAATCCGATCGAATGGTAACCGTATGAACCATCGAGGTTGATCTTTACCAGAACCGGTTCAACCGCTTCGGGATCTTGCAGATAGGTCGCCGCATAAGCTGATGCACCCAGCCATGCCATATCCAACGTTCCACCCACCAGGCCCTGGATCACACCGGCATAGTCGGCAGGTGCGAATAGCTTCGTTTCAACACCCAGCAGCTCTTCGGTATAGGCGCGCAGGCACTCGTTCGAATTCAGGCGGTCCTGGGCGTTTTCGCCCCCCAGGATACCAATGCGGAATTCGGTAATGGCGTGACCTTCGGCATACGCCGTCGAAGTCAGGGCAGTGGTTGCCACTAGGGCAGTCAGCAGTTTTTTCATCTAGTCCTCCAGGTCGGTTTAAGCCCCCGACCACCCCGGCCGGTGGGCGGATGAAATTCAGGCGATTTCGCGATCAAGCGTCTCGATTTCTGTAGAAGTGGCCGCTTCGGAAAAGCTGGCGTCGGCGCCGTAGATGTCGCGCGCCACGCCGGTTGTCAGCTGCTCGGGCGTACCATCGAACACCACACGGCCATGCAGCATCCCGATCACGCGATCACAATAGCGGCGCGCGGTATCCAGCGTGTGCAGGTTGGCAATAACCGTCCGGCCGTCCTCTTCGTGGATGCGGCGCAGATCCTGCATTACAAGCTGGGCATTCATCGGATCAAGGCTTGCAATTGGCTCGTCGGCCAGAACGATCTTGGGGTCCTGCATCAGTGCGCGGGCTATGGCCACCCGTTGCTGCTGTCCACCCGAGAGCGCCTCGGCGCGCTTGGGCGCATGCTCGGCAATTCCAAGGCGGTCGAGGATTTCAATCGCGCGATGGATATCGGACTTAGGATAAAGGTTGAACATGGTGGCCAACGTGGATTGACGATTCAACGTGCCGTGCAACACGTTGCTGACCACATCCATGCGCGGCACAAGGTTGAATTGCTGAAAAATCATCGCGCAATCGGATTGCCAGCCGCGTTTGTCGGCGCCCTTCAGTGTGGTGATTTCGCGCCCTTCGAACATGACGGTGCCATCACTGGCATCCGTCAGCCGGTTCAACATCCGCAAAAACGTGGATTTTCCCGCGCCCGAGCGTCCGATGATCCCGATCATTGCCGGTTTTTCAACGTCAAAAGACACCGCATCTACGGCCGTGTGCCGCCCAAACACTTTTGTCAGCTTGGTAATTTCCAGCAATCTACGTCCCCCGACTTCCGGCGAAGGCGTAATGAGATTCCCAAACGCTTCTGTGACAGATTTCTAAAATTTTTGTGACGGCCAGCGTTCTGCTCGCGCGCTGGCGGCAGTCATCAAAGCGCGGGAAAATGCTGCGCAGCAGCGAACACCTTGCAAACCCTTGGGGCGAGGCGTATCTGCTCTGTATGACCCGTGCTTCCTCTCGTCTAAGCGCTAGTGACTGGCTTGCCGCCGGGATGGACGCGTTGTCCGAATCTGGCCCCGAAGCGCTCAAGGCGGAACCATTGGCCGTTCGGCTAGGGGTCTCCAAGGGTTCATTTTATTGGCATTTTCGCGATGTTCCCGCCTTTCACGCTGCTCTTTTGACCGCGTGGCAAACAGAAACGATCGCGCAGATTGATGATCAGGCCGGCGATGGGTCTACACCCGTTGCACATCTGCGCAGCTTGACGCAGGCGTTTGCCGCGCCCGACGCTGCCGAACCGGCCATTCGAAGTTGGGCGCAATCCGATGACGGCGCGCGCATGGCTGTGGACGCTGTCGACGACACGCGGCTTGAGCGTTTGCAATCTCTGCTGTCCGATACCGGGATCGACAACCCCGAAATGGCACGCATCCTCTATTCGGCGGCCGTCGGCATGACGACGCTGGGCAATGCCAGCCCCGGCGACCACCTTAGCGCCATCGGCTCCATGGTCGATCTGGTATTGGCCTTGCGCTAGGCGCGACGATGCGCTTGCTGTTTGCTCTGCCCCTGATCCTGTCTCTCGATCAATGCAGCAACGACGAAACCTTGAGCGGTTATGGGGCTGCAGGTGCGACCTGGAACTTGATCGAGATCGACGGACAGCCATTTCCCGCCAAGGTGACCATCGCGTTTCCCGAAGAAGGCAAAATCAAAGGCCAAGGCCCTTGCAACAGCTTCTTCGCAGCACAGCTACAACCCTATCCGTGGTTCGAGGCCACCGAGATCGGCGCCACCCGCCGGGCCTGTGTCGATCTTGATCACGAAACAGCATTTCTTACCGCGCTGTCCGAGATGACACTGGTCGAGATCAACGGCAACAATCTGCTGCTCAGCACCGTGGACGGGCGTGAAATGGTCTTTCGCGCGGCGCGATAACGTAACGCGCTGGCCGACCCACAATTTGTGCAACATCCGGGTCGACGAAATTCGGCACGAAACGGGTCGATCGAGAGGGTCAGGAACGGGATGATCCGAGGACGCTTCATCATGCCCCTGGACCTCTGAAAGAACAACACAATGGCCGATCTCACCGTTTCCCGCTCCCCCCTTCGCCCCGGTCGCCGCCGCGGGCTCTTGCATCTCTTTGCACTGCGCCGTGAAAGAAGACGTCTTGCCGATCTAGACGAGCGGATGCTCAAGGACATCGGTGTGACGCCCGACGATGCTCTACGTGAAGCCGAGCGCGCCATTTGGCACGTGCCGCCAAACCGGATCTTCTGATCAACCGGGCTGTGCGACGCCTTCCAACCGCTTCAACAGCCGCGCCCGCGCTTCGGGCAAGGGTTTGTGCCCCACTTCAGGCGCCAGACGGTTCATCAGGAAGTATCCCGTGACGGCAAGCCCTTCTAGAATGTCCGAATCCGTGCATTCACCATCGCCCAGCAAACACGGCGGCAACGGCAAAAGCTTGTCGGCCCACTCACCGGCCCCGGCACGCGACACCGCCCGACCGCTGCGCGGCGAGACAAAGCTAAGGTCGTTGGCCTGCGCACCCATGACCGCACAGGTAGACAGGTCAAGACCAAAGCCCATCTCTTCCAAAAGCAGAACCTCCCACCTCAGATAGGCCAGCGACCACACCTCATCCTGTCCCAGCAAGTCCAGCAACGCTTCCGTCTTGGCATAAAGCCGGGGATGCGCCTCTCGCTCGGGCAGACAGAACAGCAAGAGCGCCGTAACCGCGTTCAGACCTGCCAGCGCGACGCGGTCCCCTAGGGAGGCCGCAGCGCGCGACCTTACAGGCTCGGCCATGAACGTGCCAAGATGGTCTTCCAGGCGCGCCTTCCACGTGACATCCAGTTGTGCACCGGGCTGCAGGATCGGCGCCATTTTGCGCGACGCGCCGCCGCGCACGATCCCTGCGTGACGACCTTTGCTTGGCGTGAACACGTCGATGATGGCCGCACTTTCCCCGTGCCGCCGCGCGCTCAGCAATATGCCTTCGTCCCGCCATTCCATGCTGTTGCTCCGCCTCAAGGCCCCGCATCAGACACCAGAATTTGAACCCTGCCAAGCCTGCGCCCGACACATAGTCTGAAAATCCGGACATGACCGATGGGCAAAACTGTGCTTCACTTCGGTCAAATTATTTCAATCAAGGGGTCTTTATGTCTTTTTCCAAGGGCCGTGTTCTGGCCGTTTCTGCTTTCTTGCTAACATCCACCGCCGCCGTGGCCGACGACAATGTCATGGTCGTTTTCGACGGCTCCAACTCCATGTGGGGCCAGATCGACGGCGTGGCAAAAATTGAAATTGCCCGAGACGTGATGGACAACCTTCTGGGCGACTGGGCCGAAGATCGCAACGTTGGCCTTATGGCGTATGGTCACCGCACCCGCGGCGACTGCTCTGACATCGAGGTTCTGGTTCAGCCGGGTGAAGCGCAACGCAACGATATCCTGACGCGGATCAAATCCATCACCCCCACAGGCAAAACCCCCCTGACCGACGCCGTTGAGCAGGCCGCGACGCAATTATCCTACACCGATCGGCCCGCCACCGTCGTTCTGATCTCCGATGGTCTGGAAAGCTGTGACCGTGATCCATGCGCCCTGGCGCGGGCGCTGGAACAGGGCGGCGTTGGCTTTACCGCGCATGTTGTGGGCTTTGGCCTTGGCAATGAAGAAGACACCGCGTCGCTGTCTTGCATCGCGGAAGAAACCGGTGGGCAATACATTCAAGCCAGCAATGCCGATGAGCTGGGCGCCGCCCTTTCGGCGGTCGCCACCGCTGTGGCCGACCCCGAGCCCGAAACTCCTGAGGTGACCGTTGACGGCCCCGGCACCGCAACTGGCGGCGCTGCCATCCGGGTGACTTGGACCCCGACGGTCAAACCCGGCGACCGCCTCACCGTGGTTCCTGTCGGATCGGACCCCGGCACGCTTACCCAATACGCTATCGCCGGCGACGCGGACGAGGTGTTTTTGAAGGTGCCCGGCGACGAGGGTCTGTATGAGGTGCGCTATGTCTCGGTGGATACCGGGGATACCCTCGGGTTTGAGCCGCTTGAGGTCTCCAAGCCACAGGTCGACATAACGGCCCCCGGTCAGGCCCTGGCCGGTGCGCAGGTCAAAGTCGCGTGGACGCCTACGATCAACAGCGCCGACAGACTCTCTATCGTGCCAGCGGGATCCGCACCCGGCACATTGGGCACCTACCAGATTGCCGGAGACGAGACCGAAATGCTGTTGCCCATCGGCGGCGAACCCGGCCTTTACGAAGTGCGTTACATCCTTAGTGTCGACCAGCGCACCGTGGCCAGCCATCCGATCGAGGCGATACTGCCCGAGGTCACGCTTCAAGCGCCGGATCAGGTCTTGACGGGCGAGCAGTTCGCATTCAGCTGGGCCGGAACTGTCAACTCTGGCGACTACCTGACACTGGTGCCCGCCAGCGCCGAGGACGAAACGCTGGCAGGATATGTTGTCGCTGGCGACAAGTCGGACGCGACGTTGACTGCCCCTTCCGAAACCGGGATTTACGAACTGCGTTATGTCCTGCGGGAAGGCAAGCGCGTGCTGGCCAGAGAGACCATTGAGGTGACCCTGCCAGAAGCAACTGTGTCTGGCCCAGAGACAGCATTCACCGGCGAGCGTTTCAAGGTGTCGTGGACCGGAACCGTCAACGACAACGACTTTGTCACCATCGTACCGGTCGGTGCCGAACCCGGTACCTATCTCAGCTATGTCCGCGTCCGGGACGACAGTGAAGGCTTTCTGGTCGCCCCGGCCGACACGGGTCTTTACGAACTGCGCTACGTTCTGAGCACGGGCAAAAAGGTTCTGGCAACAGCCGCCATTGAAGTCACCGCTCCGGACGTTACCGTGGCTGGACCTGAAACCGTGGTCACTGGTGCCAGCTTTCAAGTCAGCTGGAGCCGAAGCGTAAACAAGAACGACTATGTCACGATCGTACCCGTCGGGGCCGAAGCAAACGCCTACACCTCCTATGTGCGAGTCAAAGACAATAACGAAGGCAGCATTGTGGCCCCCGCCGAACCCGGTCTTTACGAACTGCGCTATGTTCTTGAGGCAGGCAAGAAGGTGATGGCCACAGCCGCCATAGAGGTTACCGACCCCGAAGTTACTCTCTCTGGGCCCGAAACCGTGTTCATCGGGGCGCCATTCAGGGTGAGTTGGACCGGCAACGTCCACAAGCAGGATTATGTCACTATCGTACCTGTTGGGGCGGATTCGAAGACGTACAACTCTTACGTTCGCGTCAAGGAAGACAGCGCAGGCAGTATTGTCGCCCCGGCCGAGCCGGGCTTGTACGAAATCCGCTATATGCTCGACAACGGCAAGAAAGTGCTGGCCAGCGCGCCGATCGAAGTGACTGTGCCAACCGTGACCGTTTCTGCACCCGAATCCGTATCGACCGGCGCGAGCTTCAAGGTCAACTGGACGGGCAATGTTCATCCCAACGACTACGTTACAATTGTGCCCGCCGGGTCCGAAGAAAAAGCTTATGCCGACTACAAGCGCGTGCGTGAAAAGACTGAGGACATGCTGACCGCACCCGCCGAGGCGGGCCTTTACGAGGTGCGCTATGTCCTCGACAACGGCAAGAAGGTGATGGCCAAGACAATGGTCGAAGTGGCCGTGCCTGAAGTCGAGCTTGAAGCCCCGTCGGAAATTCGTGCCGGCGACGTGCTCCAATTTACCTGGAGCGGTGCCGTGAACGCGGCGGATTACATCACGCTGGTGCCCATGGGCACGCCGGATGACAAGTCCGGCGATTACATCCGAGTACGCGAAAACGCCACCGACAAGCTGAAGGCGCCGGCCACCACGGGGCTTTATGAATTGCGCTATGTACTGAACGCAGGCAAGCGCGTGATGGCGCGCGTCCCAGTCGAGGTTCTGGCCGAAGATGCCGCGCTCAATACCGGCGCGGCACTGTCGGCGCCGGAAACCGGCGCGCCAGGCAGCACGATTGAAGTGACCTGGAAGGTCGACAATGACAGTGCTGATCAGCGCATCTCGTTGGCACGTGGAAACCAGGCGATTTTCACCTGGATCGAGGCGGTTAAGATCAAGGATGCAACCTCAGTGCAAATCACCCTGCCCAAGGAAACCGGTGTCTACGAGTTGCGGTTCCTTGACGTTGCCAATCAAGCGGTCTTGGCTAGGAAAGTCATCAAGGTCGAATGACGCGTTCTTGGCCGAAAACCCCGGATGCGACCCGGGGTCTGCACCACGGCACGGCAGCATTACGTTTGGCTTTCTGAATAGCATCGACGCGTTACAGCCCGAGGTTTGTGCCGGTAACCCAATCGCTGTTTTAGCGTCAGTCCCGCAATCCCGGCTCTTCCAGAAGGTGCCGGCCTTGCCGATCTTCCACTTCGATCACCCAAAGGTCCGGATCGAAGTCTTTCTGCCGCGAGATGGCCGCATCCACATCGTTTTCCGGCCCCTCTGCCAGAACTACCCATGCACGCTCACCGCTCATCAAGTCGAAAGATCGTTGATAAACAATACCTTGTCCATCCAACGTGTTCAGCTTGATCAGAACGGCACCGCCAGTGTCGTCCCCGTGTGTGGTGATAAATGCGGGGATGTCATGGACCCGCAATCGCGCCAGATAGGCTTGGACCCAAAACTCCGCGGTCAGTCGCGTCACGCGTTCCCGTCCTTGAAATCAAGGCCCATTTCGGAATATCGCTCCGCCTCATCCAGCCAGCCCGGCCGCACCTTGACTTGGGTGAACAGATGCACGCGCCGACCAAGAAACTCTTCCAGTTCCGTCCGCGAAGCTTGGCTAACGGCCTTGATCGTTTCGCCTTTTTTGCCAAGAACGATGCCCTTGTGCCCATCGCGCGTGACATAGATGATCTGGTCGATCCGCGCGGATCCGTCGTCACGCTCTTCCCAGCTCTCCGTCTCGACGGTCAATTGATAAGGCAACTCTTGGTGTAGGCGCAGAGTCAATTTTTCGCGCGTGATCTCGGCTGCAATCATTCGCATTGGCAGATCGGCGATCTGATCTTCGGGATAGAGCCACGGCCCTTCCGGCACTAGGTCGGCCAGCCACTTCCGCAGGTCATCCACGCCATGACCCTTTTCGGCAGAGATCATGAATGTCTCGGCGAAATCAAAGCGTTCGTTCAGGTCCTTCGTCAACCCCAGCAGTGCCTCGGATTGGACGCGGTCAATCTTGTTGATGGCCAGAGCGATACGCCGTCCTTTTGGCAATTCGTCGATCCCTTCCAGGATCCGCTCAACCCCATCACTGATGCCGCGATGCGCCTCGACCAAAAGAACAACGATGTCTGCATCTGCCGCTCCACCCCAGGCCGCGGCCACCATCGCCCGGTCCAATCTGCGCCGCGGTGCAAAAAGCCCTGGCGTGTCCACAAACACAAGCTGCGCGTTGCCCTCGATCGCCACACCGCGGATACGCGCCCGCGTGGTCTGAACCTTATGGGTTACAATACTGACTTTTGCGCCAACCATGCGGTTCAGCAAAGTGGATTTGCCCGCATTGGGCTCTCCGATCAAAGCGATAAAACCGGCGCGTGTCGTCATGATGTGATGCTTTCTGTCATGGCCGCATGCCCTAACCCATCCCTGCCCCGGACGCCAGTTCAGAACACAGCATGCTCGCCGCGCTCTACTTGCACGTCTCCGATCGCAACTTTGGCGTAGTAATCCTGCAAGCGGTCACAGCCGAACTCTGGCGTCGCATCAGCATCATAGCGCCCCAAGGTGTCGTTCCAAACCAACATGGACTCGGTTGCATAATAGTATCCGATCCGTGCCAACTCGGCTTTGGCACGTGCCTTGGGCAAGACGATACCCGCAACACTCAATCCGGAAATGATCGCTTTCATCAGGCCAAGCGGCACGGACCGAAGACGCGGCGCGATTGACAGCGCTTCGCACAGCGCCTTGCCTTGCGCTTCCGGCGTCATCGCAGGCCCTGGTCCACCGACTGGCAAGACCCTGTTGTCACATGCCGGGTTGCTGAGACACCCGACAAGGAATGCCGCCAGATCGTCGTCACTGATTGGTTTGCAGGCTGTTCGTTTTCCGTCGCCAAACACAAGAAACGGCTTGCCTAAGCGCAGCCGGTCAACCTGTCCGGACAAAGACTTGAAGAAGGCTGTCGGCCTCACAATGGAATAGGTCAATCCGGAAGCAACCAGTTCGGCCTCAAATGCCAGCTTGGCATGCTGAACGCCAATTTGGGCCTTTGCACACAGATCGCCGACAGCAAGACAAACCGGGAAATGCCCGCCGTCTTCGCGACCTTCAAAACCGCGCTGTTGATCCCGTGATCCACCGCCCAAGCGTCGTGAGGCATGCCACTGCGAGACGCCAGGCAACTCACAATGGCATCGGCGCCGGATATTGCAGTCGTCAAGAATCCCGGATCCGCAAGGTCCCCAACCAGATGGTACAAGCGAGGGTGATCGCCTTCGGTTTCTGGGGGCGTTCGCAAGACACAGACCACCTCGTGTCCCGTTGACAAAAGCGTGCGGCACGTGGCCCTTCCGATCGTTCCGCTTCCCCCGAACAGAACCACGCGCATCGAGCGCGGCGGCCGTGAACAGGGAAGATAAGCAGTATCGTTGGTCAAGCTGTAGCACCTGTGTGTCTTGTTTTCACGTTACACCGGCGCGTGTTGCGACCCCACAAAAAACAGACGCGCCCAGTTCGGGCGCGTCTGCTCCTGCCGGGGCGGAGGGACAAATTCTGCCGCGGACGGGTTCTGAAGGCCTATGCATTCAGAACATGGGTGAGTTTCTGCCGGCTGTATTGAAATGGGACGGCAAGCATTCAAAGCATGTGGTCAGAAGAATGCACATGCGTGTTGCTTGATGAAACCCCACCCACACCAACGTGACGCTGGAACGGGCACTGCGTGAGGTTTGTTACAAATCTACGACGGGCGAGACTGGCCAATCGGATACAGGCGTCACTTCTCGCTTGGGCCGTGCCAAAAAAAGCTGCGCATAGAAGAAACCTGTGTCTTCGAACCCGGTCGTGTCGTGGCCACGCGCGCGGGCATTAGCGATGGCACGCATCTGTTCGTCGGCATCGGCAAAGCGGCGGTGTCGAAATGGTGGCATGGCAAGTGTTTCCACTTCAAGCCCATGATCACGCATCATATCTAAGGCCTCGGCAGTGTCATTTCCCCGGATCGGAGCGCTTGCCACCCAAGCGCCGCGCGCAGCGGTGGCCTTTAGCACTCGCTCCAATGCGCCCGGCAGCATGTGCGCCACGCTGCCGCATTCAACCACCAGATCACATTGCGCCAGCCAGTCACCAAGAGACGCGCTGGGCACATCATCCTGAAGGTTTTCGGCAAAGGCTTCGTCAAAAATGCCAACCGCCTTACCATAGCTGAGCGCGTTACCGGCGATGTCGATACCGGCATAGCGATCTTTTTGGTCCGGACGTTTTGCAGCGCTGAGCCAATCCAGGTCGGCGGCGATGACCTCATCGGTCGTTGCACCATCGAACCAGCCGTCCCGGTAGCGGGTAAGAACATCATCCAGCCCAATGTCGTGGCGCATGAGCTGGGCGGCGATGCCGTAGCCGCTTGCAAAATCCATTACACGTACTGACCCTAAGCCGCGCAGCCGCTTCAACTCTGCCAGAACCGCGCGAAACGCGCAGGCGGCGTAATGCGCCGTGCGAAACCCGGCATTGTCCATGGCCCGATAGTAAGAACGACAATCAGACAAATCGTAGATGTCATCGTAGATTGTGACAATCTTCTGCCCCGGCCTGCCCTCATTCTCGATCATCTTCATCTGCCCCAATATCGCGCGGGCGCACCCTCCCCCAAGCGAGACATCGGTGCAAGCCAAAGATCGCTCTTGCACGGCTCTGTTACAGCGACAAACGGCCCTGTGATCATATCGACCAAAGCTGAAATATTGTTTCGGAGGATACTCTTTTCGTGACACTGCGTGTGCACAGAGTTCTTGCCAGATGCCCCGATGGTCGCCCACAACAGGCGACATATCTTTTTTGCATTAGGACCAAGCCCATGAGCCAGGCCACGACCAATCCGCAATCTGACAATTCGCGCGTCATTATGGGTGCCCTGCTGGTCTGGGCCGCTGTAATCATTTACGCGTCGTCCAATTCCATCGTCTCTCTTCTGGCTAGTATCGGCCGCGAAAATCCGGTGATGGGCCGCAACGCGGTATCGTTGTGCAACTTGCTGTTTCTGGGGTCATTGATCTCGCTTGTGCCGATGGTGTTCATGTTCTGGCGCGATTGGACAATGGAAAACCTGCGCAAGCTCAGCCGAAAGGATTGGGGAATTCTTACGCTTTCTGCCGTGTTGTCCTCGGCACTGACGCCTGCACTATTTTTCATTGCTTTGGACTATACCACGGTCACCAACGTGGTTCTGATTGGACGGATCGAACCACCGCTATTCCTATTAGCCACGGTCCTGATCCTTGGAGAGAAGATGGACCCTTGGGCCTTGGCCGCAGGACTTGTTGCGCTTGTCGGTGCGCTAGTGATGTTCATCATGAACAGCGATGGAAGCGGCGCGCTCGCCTTCGGGAAAGGCGAGATCGCAACGATTGCCGCCACGCTTTCTTTCATCGCCTCGACACTGGTTACACGGGTTGGCCTGAAGGGCGTGCCGCTTGGTATCTTCTCGATATACCGCACCGTCTTGGGAACGATCATTTACTACTTCCTCGCCCTGTATCTGTATGGTCCCAACCACTTCCAAGACCTTTTGGAGCCGATCGTTCTGAAGTGGGTCTGGGTGTATGCCATCATCGTCATCATCGTCGGCCAGTTTTCCTGGAACCTTGGTTTGAAGCATGCCCGTTCGGGCGATATCTCTTTGGCGACGTCCTTTTCGCCCGTCGCGGCACTGATCATCGCGATGGTTCTTTTAGGGGAAGATCCCGGCCCCGGCCTGATCCCGGGCGGCCTGATCATCCTGTCGGCGATCGCCGTCGGTCAGTTTGGCCGCCTGCGCAGCAAGGCCGCCGAACGCCGCGCCGAGGAAGACGCCCGCAAAGAAGCCGAACACATTGAGATGGATAAGGCGATGGAAGCCGAAGGCCGCGTAAACTTCAAAGGGGCCTAGGCAGCTGCACCGTCGGTGAATTGCAACCTGGCAAGGCGGGCATACAGTCCGCCTTCCGATACCAAGCTGTCATGGGTGCCTTGCGCCACGATGCGGCCCTGGTCCATCACGATAATCCGGTCGGCTTTTTTCACCGTCGCCAACCTGTGGGCTACAATAACGGTGGTCCGGTCCTGCGACAGGGCATCGACCGCGGATTGCACCGCCCGCTCGCTTTCGGCATCCAAGGCCGAAGTCGCCTCGTCCAGCAACAGCACCGGCGCGTCGCGCAGGATCGCGCGCGCGATCGCCACGCGCTGTTTCTGACCGCCCGACAACATTACGCCGCGCTCGCCCAGAAAGGTGTCGTAACCGTCCGGCAGTCCGGTGATGAAGTCATGCGCTGCGGCGGTGCGGGCGGCAGCTTCTACCTCGGCATCAGTCCCGTCAATCCGGCCAAAGCGGATGTTGTCGCGGGCAGAAGCGGCGAAGATCACTGGCTCTTGCGGCACCAGCGAAAGGGCCGCGCGAAACTCTTGCCGCGCCATCAGGTTCAGCGAAACGCCGTCTAGCGAGACCTGCCCTGATTGCGGATCATAAAACCGCTGGATCATCTGGATGATCGTCGTCTTGCCCGCGCCAGATGGACCCACAAGCGCCACCGTCTCGCCCGGCTCGATCACCAGATTAAGCGCATCCAAGGCCGGGGCATCGGGCCGTGTGGGGTAAGTGAAACTTACGTTTTCGAACACAATACGCCCTTTCACAGGCTGCGGCATCACCATCGGGTTGGCCGGGTCATTCACGGTGTCTTCGGCCCGCAGCAACTCCACCAAGCGCTCGGTTGCGCCAGCGGCCCTCTGCAATTCCCCGATCACCTCGGACAGGGCCGCCACGGCGCCGGCAACCATGACGGAATAGATAACGAACTGGATCAAGGATCCCGGGCTCATCGTTTCAGCACGCACATCCCGCGCACCGATCCACAACACGCCGACTATGCCCGTAAATACAAGAAAAATCACGATCACCGTCATCAACGCCCGGACCGAAACGCGTTTTTTGGCCACATCGTAGCTTTGCTCGGTGACGTTGGAAAACGCAGTACGGCTGGCGGTTTCATGGGTGAAGGCTTGCACTGTCTGCACATTCAAAAGCGCTTCCGAAGCGTTGCCGGAACTGACCGCAATCCAATCCTGGTTCTCGCGGCTCAAAACGCGCAATTTGCGTCCAAGGGTCAGGATTGGCACAATGATAACCGGCACCAGCAAAAGTACCAAACCCGTCAGTTTGGCCGAGGTGAACAGCATCAATACAAGGCCACCGACAAAGATCAGGACATTGCGCAGGGCAATGGAAATCGAAGACCCGATCACCGACAGGATCAACGTGGTGTCGGTGGTCACGCGACTTAGGATCTCACCGGTCATTGTGCGCTCGTAAAACGCCGGGCTTAATCCGATCACCCGGTTAAAAACAGCTTTGCGAATGTCGGCGACAACCCGTTCACCCAGGCGGGTGACCAGCGCATATCGCAATCCGGTACCTATCGCCAAAAGCCCGGCGATACCGATCGCTGCCATGAAGTAAAGGTCCAGGATTGTTCCATCCTCGACCGAGAAATTGTCGACCACTCGGCGAACCGCCAACGGCAAAACAAGCGACACGCATACCGTCAGCACCAGTGCCAGAACCGCAGCCCCGCCCAACAGGCGGTAAGGGCGGATAAACGGCCACAGCTCCGTCAACGCCCGAACGTTTTTGGATTTTTCGCGCTCAATACTGTCCGCGCCGTTTTCGGCTTTGCGTACCATAGAACCTCGTCTTGTGGTCTTTTCTGTTCATTTTTCATGTCCGTGCTGGGCCGCGGGGTCAAGAGGGCATGACCGCCCGGAATGTCAGATATGGAAAAAATTGCGGTTTGAATCGAGCGGCTGGACTCAAACCCGATTGTCTTGCTTGGATGGCAGAGGCTGATGCAAAAAATCATCCAATCATGACGATCTACCACCGAATGCCGTCGTTGAATTTCATGAGCGATATGTCGGAAAACTTTCTTGGAGCGGGCGGCGGGAATCGAACCCGCGTCATTAGCTTGGAAGGCTAAGGTCTTACCACTACACAACGCCCGCTCAGAGATTTTACGTATTATTTCACACCGTTTCCGAGGTCAAGTGTGACGTACCATCGTATGTGTTTCGAGAAATTTCTTCGAAGGCTTGCCTGACCTTCGGGCGGGATGCGACCAATCGATGCGTTGCACAGGCAATCCTCGAACAATTTCCAAAGCAGGCTTTCGGCTGGACCCCACCTTCAAAAAATCGCCTATCTACTTTGAGCGATTGTATACTTGATAGACCCTAACTGATGGAGTTAGCGTCGGCCTATATCACTAGAGCATCAGATGGGCTTTTGGAAAACCGTTCTTGCCGTGTTTGTCGGTATGAGGTGCCCCTAGATTCGTAGACGCTTTGCCCCCTAATTTTGCTCCATAATGCCGAAAAACTGGACTGGGCAGGTGTCTAGGAAACTAGGGGCACCTCACATTTCGCCCCATTGGCCCGATCCAAACGACTAATCATTCTCTTGCGAAAGACCAGGCCAATGGACGGGTTGTCATAGGCGACTACGGGTATTCGCAATCTCAAACCAGAACGAATAACGCCCGTGGCTGTTTCCTTGATCGGCCATGACACTTGGTAGTCGCCAAATCCGTTCTTGCTCTACTCAGGCTGCGGCCCATCAAGGACTTCATCCTCTTGCGCCAAGAAGTTATCAACAGCAATCAAGTCAGCTTCTGAAACGCTCATAACTCACTGATAGTGAGTCATTTTGTTTTTTCCACTTAGACGTCAGCCGTTTGGTATGTCAGGCGCTTACCAACGACGCCCCGCAGCAAGTCCACTTTGAGGCCAAATCAACCAATGCAGAGACTGCCATGACGGGCAGCTTTGGTTCGGCCATACCCCCAGCATAACAAAGAACGACGGAAACACCCGTCGCGCCCGTTAGACTCTTATCCAAGCGCCAGGAGGGTATCATGAAGACACTCGGCATCACGCTCGCTCTGACACTTTTGGCTACCGGTCCGGTTCAAGCGAATGTCACAATTACGGTGGATGGGGATCAGCGCTGTATCACATCCGATGGCGTGCCCGATCATGCAACCGGCCCTTGGCGGGCCGGGGCCACGGTGGAAGAACAGGACCACAGGTTTTGTATGGATGCAACGCCAGAACTGACGGGCACCATCACCCGGCGTGCCCGCATCTCGGGCATAACGCTGACCGGAATTCCGCTGCGTCCTGGCACTGCGGAATACTATGACCCGTCGTCTGAGCGCGGGTATTCGCGCGATCCGTCCTCAGGATGGAATGTTGAAGGCATGGGCGGGCTCATCATGGACGCGCAGAATGCGCATGTGGATGGTCAGGGGATGTATCACTATCACGGCATTCCGTCTGCGGTGACGGACGGGCTTGACGGTACGCTTTTTGGCTATGCAGCGGACGGATTCGAAATCCACTATGCGGGCACGCGAGCGCAATCGTCCTGGCAGTTGAAGAGTGGCGAGCGCGAGTTCGGTCCGGGTGGTGCACATGATGGCACCTATGAACAAGACTACGAATTTGTTGCGGGGTCGGGAACTCTGGATGAATGCAATGGTGCCTTGGTCGATGGGCAGTATGTCTATTTCGCAACCGACACCTACCCGTTCTTCCCGCGCTGTTTCAAAGGAACGGTGTCGAGCGACTTCATTGGCGGGCGCGACGGTCGGTCGCCTAGGGACGGCAGCGACTGATCTGGAACACACTAGAATCCAAAATGCCGCCATGTATTGATTGAACTTGATTGGCGGCTTCTTCCTGCGTTCCGTGAACTTAAGATATGATGGATCTCGCACTCGCTGCGAATGTCCGGAATAACCGACCGCGCTGCAGCGTTTGACACATCAGGCCAACGGCCGGTGTGCGCCTCTGCTATCAGCTAGCGGTCCGGCGTCGCGATCCACCAGACATTCCCACAAGGGTCCTGAATCCCTGCCATCCGTTCTCCATGCGGTCGATCGTTTGGCTCCATCAAACTTGTGGCACCGAGTTGGAGTGCCAATTCGTAGGTTTGGTCGGTATCTTTCACAACGATATGCATCTGAGAAACGTTGGGTGCGTAATCATCTGAACTTTGGTTGAGCATGATCAAAGAGTCGCCGATCATCAATCGCGCATGCTGAATGCGGTTGTCAGTGTATCTGTCTTCTTTGACCAATGAAGCGCCGAATGCTGCAATCAGAAAATCGATCAGCCGATCCGCCGATTGGACCGTGAAATAGGGCGTAATTGTATGCCGCCCTGTTACTGCTTTGCTATCGGAAATCAACGAGCCATCCTTCCAGCTTTTGAAGACACGGTGGCAGAGGACGTCAAGGCCAGCAATACTATCGTGGAAAACGCATGAGGCGCCAGCCTTGCTCTTGCGGCGAATGCCCCTTGTGGCGGGCCGTATAGCCGGCCAGTCGCTTCTTACCTGCTTCGAGAAATTCCTTAGACCAGCTGTAGTAAAGGCTCTGAGCGAACCCCTCACAGCGGCACAGCTCGGCTGTGGTCTCCTCGCCTTTGAGGCCGTCCAGCACGATCCTGATCTTCTCTTCCGCGGAATACTGCTTGCGCGTGGCCCGACGGATGTCCTTGAAGACCTTCTCACCGTGGCTTTTGCGTGTTCCGGGTTTCTGTCTCATCTCCACTCCTTGGTGTTACGATGTGCCAGAAACCCGCCCTTATCAAATCGCCCTTAACTATCCCATTGGCGCTGACGTTAGACAGTTCTGTCAGACGCCGCTATGGGCCACCCAAACCTACAGCATCCCGTGCGAGGGCTTCAATTGCGGCCCAATCGTTTGCGACGACTATTTCCTTCGGAGCAACCCAGCTTCCGCCGACGCAAAGTACGTTGTCCAGTGCCAGATAGCGTTCAACACTGGACGGGCTGACCCCGCCAGTGGGGCAGAATGTGATCTGTGGTAGTGGCGCGCCGATGGCCTTCAACGCTGGGGCGCCACCAGAGGCTTCTGCGGGGAAGAATTTTTGCATATCATAGCCGCGCGACAGCAGGCGCATGGCTTCGGTGGCCGTGGCCGCGCCGGGCAGCAGGGGCAAGCCTTCTGCTTCGGCCGCCGCCAGTAGCTCATCTGTCGCGCCAGGAGAAACGCCGAAGGTTGCACCTGCTTCCTTGGCCGCCCGTACGTCTTGCGGTGTCAAAAGCGTACCAGCACCGACATGGCTTCCGGATACCTCACTCATGACAAGGATTGCCTCTAGGGCGGCAGGCGTGCGCAGGGTGACTTCCAACGCGGGCAAGCCACCGGCGACCAAAGCCTCGGCGAGTGGCCTCGCGGATTGCGCATCTTCGACGACCAGCACCGGAACAACCGGTGCCAGGGCGCAGATATCGCGCGTCTGTTTGCTGGCATCAGTCGGAGTAAGGAGCATTTCGATCAACCTAAGAAAATGGGCGCGATGGCCGACCGGCCAAGGTGTAGAAGGCTGGGCATAGCGTAAGGCACCAAGATGCTAACACGCGATCTTCGACGCGGTTGCAGTGTGAAGCAGCTCACCCATTCGAGTGCCAGTATCGATCATCCGATTGCAAAATCCCCATTCGTTGTCATACCAACTGACGATGCGGACAAGACCGTCCTTCGTCACCGACGTTTGCGCAGCGGCAAAGCAGGACGAGTGCGGATCGTGGTTAAAATCAACAGACACCATCGGATCCTCTTCATAAGCGAGGATGCCGAACAGCTCACCCATGGCTGCGGTTCGGATCGCCGCGTTGACTGCATCTATCGTCGCCGTGTTTTTCGGCAAGAAGCTTAGATCGACTAGGGAAACATTCGGCGTTGGCACGCGCACTGCCGATCCTTCCAGTTTGCCCTTGAGTTGTGGCAGAACAAGGGAAATTGCGCTTGCGGCACCGGTCGAGGTGGGCACCATCGAAAGCGAGGCCGCGCGCGCGCGGTATAGGTCACGGTGGCTGGTGTCGTGACTCGGCTGATCGCCGGTAAACGCGTGGATCGTCGTCATGTACCCGGTCTTGATGCCGAACGCACGGTCCAACACCATCGCGACCGGTGCAAGGCAATTGGTTGTGCAGGAGGCGTTGGAAACGATCACGTCAACCGGCGTCAAATCACGGTGGTTAACGCCGTAAACAACAGTGCGATCCGCGCCTTTACCAGGGGCCGAGATGAGGACCCGTTTTGACCCGTTCTGCAAATGCAGCGCAGCCTGGTCGCGATCTGTAAAGAGCCCTGTGCATTCAAAGGCCACATCCACATCCTGCCAAGGCAGCTCTGCCGGGTTGCGGATCGCGGTCAGGCGGATGGTTTGGGAGCCGACGAAAAGGCAGTTTTCTCTTATCTTTACAGGGGTCTTCAGCCGCCCGTGGACGCTGTCGTATTTCAGCAGGTGGGCGACGGTCTCTGGTGGAGACAAATCGTTGATGGCGACAACCTCAACGTCGCTCACTTCGTTTTCGATCAGCGCGCGTAAAACGCCCCGCCCGATGCGCCCAAACCCGTTTATGGCAATTTTGATGGTCATGATCATGTCTCCCTATCGGCAGTCTTTAGCGCCTTTGATTGATGTTATGGTAGCGCTAACATGTTTTCGCCAAACTTGAAACATTTTGTCTGTCTGACAAGCCATTTCGCAGCCGTGTTTGCACACATCTACAAACACCCTTTTATGACACCACGAAGTTCTGCGAGACCGCGTAATCGCCCGACCAGCGGGTATCCCGGTTGTGATGTCCGATCGAAATCGCTGAGGAGGGCGTGGCCGTGGTCAGGTCGGAACGGAATGGCATGATCAGACCGCCCCTGATCGCACCGTCTGTGTTCTTCGGCCAATAATGCCCGAATGGTTGCGACCATATCTGTGTCCCCCACCAAGTGTTCGGCCTCTGTAAAACTATGACGATTGCCATCACTGTCACTGACGCGAACCGTGTTGCGCAGATGGGCAAAGTGGATGCGCGGACCAAGGGCCTCTATGAACGCCACCGGATCAAAATCCGGAGCCACGCCAAGCGAACCGACGCAGAAAGTCACCCCGTTTGCCGGGCTATCAAAGCCAGATAGGATTTTGGTATAGTCGCTTTGAGATGACATGACGCGCGGCAGACCAAGCAGGGCAAAAGGCGGATCATCCGGGTGACAACACAGCCGGATGCCAAGTTGTTCTGCCGTTGGGACGATTTCAGACAAGAAATCAATCAGGTTCGCACGCAGGGCATCTTGCGTCATACCGTTGTACGTTTCCAACCTGCGCTCGACGTCATCCAGTGACCAACCACTGTTGGCACCGGGCAGCCCGGCCACTATCGTGTCGGTGAGCTTTCGCTTGTCCACCTCTTCGAGCTTTTCAAACCGGGACCGCGCGCTTTCAACAGTCTTGGCTGAGTAATCTTCCTCCGCGCCTTTCCTGCGCAAAAGAAAGCAATCAAAGAGGGCAAAATCGACAAGATCGAAGCGCATCGCTTGGCCGCCATTGGCCAGTGGATGATCCAGATCGGTCCGGGTCCAATCCAGCAGCGGCATGAAGTTGTAACACACCGTGCGAAGCCCGCATTCCGCGAGATTGCGCAGGCTGTTTTTGTAGGCATCGAGATGCTGATTGACCGGTCCGGTCTGCGATTTGATCGTCTCAGAGACGGGCAAGCTTTCGACCACGTCCCAAGTGAGGCCCGACGGCGCGCCATCCGGGCTTTCTATATCTCGTTGCCGTTTCTTGATGTCTTCTGTGGGCCAAACTTGACCCGCAGGAAACTCATGAAGCGCCGAGACGATGCCTGTGGCACCGGTTTGCCTGATCTCAGGGATAGAGATCGCATCACTCGGGCCAAACCAGCGCCAGGTTTCTATCATGGTCTCATTGCCGTTGGGTCACGCAGGATCAAAGGGCACCTGTTTCATCGCGGACGCGGTACTGACAGGGACAAGCGCGCCTTTATGCCGGACCACGTGACGCGCCAGACGACACCCGTGTTGAATGCCATCGGCCAGATCCTTCCCGAGCAAAATACTGGCAAATACTGCTGCATTGAAGCTGTCCCCTGCGGCAGTGGTGTCAACCACATGGGTTGCGGGCTCCACAGTGATTTCCCCACGCTGACCGTGATCTTCATACACCACGGATTGGTCGCTGTTCTTCACGATGATCCGTTTGATCCCGAGGCGTGCGTAGCGTTCCAGCGTGGCAAGCGCGGTGTCATCGCCGAACCACTGCTCTTCGTCTTCAAAAGACGGCAGGACAATATCGGCTTCACTTGCGGCCCGCATGATCGTGTCCTGCATGACTTGGGTAGACGCCCATAGTCGCGGTCTGAGGTTGGTATCAAAGGCTACGATCTTGCCTGCACTGCGGGCTTTGCGGAGGGCAGTGAACAGAGTTTCGCGGGACTCCGGGTCGAGAATGGCGAGTGTTATTCCAGAGAAATAGATCAGATCCGCCTGATCGATCGCGTTTTGCATGGCCAAAGAATTCTGAGCGAGCTGCTTAGCTGCGGATTGACCACGCCAGTAGGAAAAGCTGCGTTCACCTTTGTCGAGGTGGATGAGATAAAGCCCGACCGTTTCGCCGGGCAATTCCTGAATATGCGCGTCGTTGATCCCGCTGGCCGTGATGAAACTCCGCATGTCACGGGAGATCGCGTCGTCGCCGATGGCGGTCAGGTAGCTGACATCAAACCCGGTTGCAATCTGGGCCAGATACCAGGTCGTGTTGAACGTATCCCCAGCAAAGCCAAGATTGAAATCTCCGTCCTGATCGGACGGGGACAGCTCTGCCATGCATTCTCCAATTGCCAAGAAACGCATGGGTCTAAAGAAAATCGTCGCGACGTGGTGTGAAACTGTCCACCAATGTGCCTGGCGCAAGACACACGCATCCGTGGGTTTGACCTGACGGGATCACGAAACTGTCGCCGGGTCCAAACTCCTGCTCCTTATCCCCAAGTGTGAACCGAAATCGGCCGCTTTCGACATAGGTCGATTGCACATGCGGGTGATTGTGCAGCGCTCCGATGGCGCCGGATGCCTCAAACCTGAACGCGACAACCATCAGATCGGGGTGGTCGGACAGCACCTGCCGCGTGACGTGCTCACCTGTTGAAACAATCGGGAACTGGGGCAAAGGTCCACTCCTTTCCGTTATGAAAACAGCATGCCACCGTTGAGATCAATATTGGTGCCCGTCATAAACGCGCTGTCATCACAGGCGAGAAACAGCACGAGGTTGGCGGCATCATCGACATGCCCCTGCCGCTTAAGCGGTGCGCTTGCCTCAAAACCGCGACGGCCCGCGTCCGGCGTGTGGATGTTGTGGAAGTCCGTGTCGATCATGCCGGGGCAAAGCGCGTTTACCCGTATGTCGGGGCCCAATTCTTTGGCCAATCCACGGGTCATCGTCATGACCGCGCCTTTCGCCGTGGCATAGGCAACCGCACCCGGCCCGCCCCCGTCACGCCCGGCCTGACTGGCCAGGTTGATGATCGCGCCAGAGGTCATCTGTTGCAGACAGGCCTGCGTCATCATGAACGTACTGGTCAGGTTCAGGCTCATGACCGCATTCCAATGCTCAACCGACATCTCAGCGATGGTTTTCCTGGCGATCAGACCGCCGGCATTATTCACCAGTATGTTGACACCACCAAAAGCTTCGACGGTTGCGGAGACCAACGCGTCGACATCAGACCGGTTGTTCAGGTCGCCCTGCATCGCACTCGCCTTGCCACCCGCCGCTTCGATCTCGGCAACCGTCTCATCCGCACCTTTGGAACTGGAGTAGTAGTTGATGGCCACATTCGCGCCCTCGGAGGCGAGTTTAATAGCGACGGCGCGGCCGATGTCGCGCCCTCCGCCGGTCACGATGGCGGTTTTACCTACTAGTTTCATGTCATCTTGTCCTTTCGTGATTTATGTGGGTCGCCGTTGTCTGAGAGCGCGAGCGTCGGTCACCGGAAGGCCTCCGGCATCAGTGTTTTGGGGAGCCATAGAATGATTTCGGGAAATGCCGCGAGCAATATGAGTATCACCAGCATCGGCGCCAGGATGATTATCAGCTCGCGCAGCACTTGCACAACATTGAGGCCGCCGATGGCTGCTGAGATCAACAAACACAGCCCATAAGGTGGTGTGACCAACCCAAACGCCAGCGACACGATGCCAATGATAGCAAAGGCAATCGGATCGACACCGCCGGCCTGCGCCACGGGCGTCAGGACTGTGCCAAGGATGATGATGGTCGGGATCGCGTCGATAAAAAGGCCGAAGATCAGAAACAGACCTGCGATCAGAAGGGCGGTGCCGAAGGGACCGAACTCCCAAGCGGTCAGGACGCTCACGATCAAACGGGGGGCATTGTAGAACGACAGCAGCCATCCAAACGCGGATGCCGTACCGATCGCAAAGAGTGAAATAGCCGCAAACCGCGCAGTGTCATAGAGGATGAACCCAAGATCTTTTGGCGTCACTGTCCGGTACACGAACATGCCGAGGATCAGAGCGTAGAAGGCGGCAATGATAGCGCTTTCCGTTGGGGTCACCAAACCGCCGACTATGCCACCGATCACGAAAACCGGCGTCAAAAGCGCGAGTGCCGCGCCTTTCCAGGCCGCCCAGAACTCTCCCCAATTTGGCGTGGCCGCCACGGGGTAATTGCGTGCCCTGGCAAAGCCATAGACCGTGGCCATCAGGGCAAGGCCAATCATTAGGCCGGGGATTGCGCCGCCCAGAAACAGGGAGCCCACAGACGCCTGCATGACGCCGCCCCAAACGATCATCAGGATCGACGGCGGGATAATCACGCCCATGACAGAAGAACACGCGGTGATCGCGACGGCAAAGCGCGTATCGTAGCCCTCTTTCTGCATGGCGGGAATTAAAATCTTGCCGATCCCCGCAGCATCCGCAGTGGATGATCCGGAAATACCGGCAAACAACATCGACACGGCGACATTGACGTGTCCCAATCCGCCCGGCATCCAACCGGTCAGCACCCGGGCCAGTTCAATCAAGCGATCGGTCACCTTGCCAGAATTCATCAGGTTTGCGGCCAACAGAAAGAAGGGAACGGCCAGCAGGATGAAGGAATTGTAGGACTGAAACATCCGGTCCAGCACGATGAACGGCGTCAGGCGCAGTTCAAGCAACACGACAGGTATCGTCGCGATGCCAAGGGCAAAAGCCACTGGAATACGGATCAAAATCAGCACGAGGAACCCGGCGATCAGCATGGACGCCGCAGTGGCCGTATCAAGGATCATGTCTAAGGGGTCTTTCGCTGCAGAAACTGCGCCACGTCCTCGGACAACCTGTAGCCCGCGAGCAAACACCAAAACCCGCCAGCAACCGGAACCGAGACGTGCGTGATGGCCAGATTGGCGCGCATCATCACAGATCTTTGGTTGCTGCCAAATTCGGTGTATTCGATCCCGTAGATCACGAACAAAGCGCCGAACAGCATTATGGCAAGATGGACAATGCCGTTTTGTAGCAACCGCAAGATTGGATGGCTTGCATCAGGGGTGATCCGCACGTCGAAGTGGGTGCCATCCCAGACGGCGACAATAGATCCGATCATCACGATCCAGACGAAGAGGAATGTAGCGAGCTCTTCGGTCCAAAGATATGTCGGGACCAGACCAGTGTAGCGCGAGATCACCTGCATCGCGACGGGTATCGCAAGGGCCCCCATCAATGCGCCAAGTAAAATGCGCAGCCCAAAGCAGAACCGATCAAGATGGTGTGCAAACATGTTTTGCCTTGTCTCAAAGCTTCGACAGCTACGCGGTCATGGATGGTGTGTTGAAGGGCGGGTCGGAACCCTCACCGCCCGCCAACTGGCAGATCACATTCCGCGTACGTTTTCGAGCAACTCGGTCGCGCCAAGCTCTTCGGCATATGCGTCCTGCACCGGCTTAACCAGTTTGAGCATCTGGTCACGGCCTTCAAATTCATGCACTTCGATTTGACCTGCGTCGATCATTGCTTGGAGTTTTTCGCCATCCTGACCACTTTCCAAAGCACGCCCAAAGGCCCCGGCCTTGGCACCGGCCGACATGATTGCGTCTTGTAGATCCGCAGGCAGTTCATCAAAGATTTTTGCCGACATCACAATTGGGCGCACCGTAATCGTGTGTTGGGTCAGTGAGATATGGGGCGCGACTTCATAGAACTTCAGGTTCTGGATTGACGCCGCTTCATTCTCAAACCCGGCGATGACGCCTGTCTGGATTGCGTTGTAGACCTCGTTATAGGCGATGGCGGACGGGGCCGCGCCGACAGCGGAGAAGGTCTGCGCTTGGATGGGAGCACCCATCACGCGCATCCGGTGACCCGTAAGCTCTTCCATGTTCGTAATGGGTTCAGCGGAAGCAAGATTTCGAACACCGCCGCCGTGATAACCGACGATGACAATGCCTGCTGCTTCGCGCAGATCTTCCTCAAGCGGTTTCAATGCGTCTGACGACAAAACGGCGTCCCAGTGCTCCAGATCGCGGAACAGGAATGGCATATCCATCAGCGGGATGGACTCTGAGAAGACGGCCATGTTTGACGGCGCAAGGATCGTATAGTCGACCGCGACCCCTTGGTTGAGGTACGTGACATAGTCGGACTCGACCCCAAGTTCACCATTCAAGCGAAGATCAAAGCTGACTTCACCATCGTATTCTTCAGCGACAAGGCGTTCGAACTCGCGCAGCGTTTTGGTGAACGCGTGCTCTTCATCAAACATGCTGGCACCGCGCAGGGTGACATCAGCATGGGCTGCTGAGATCCCGCCAAGCAACACCGACACCACGGCGATCGATTTCAGTGAAAAGTTGAACATTCTATCCTCCCAGATCAAGTTCAGGTCTTATTTTCCCGCGGCGTTCCACCGCCAGAGAGTATGTCAGAAACTTTGCAGGATAGTGCGCCAGATCAGGATCAGCCCTTTTCCGGTGATCTGAAGCCCTCCAAGCACGCACCATTGCTCCGCCCTCGTTCCGTCACCCAATACGAAAACTGGGATACTAGTCAACATAAATTTCCAAAATACAGTCTCCAAAATGGGTTTTGATCATGCAAAGAGAAAAATTGAATGTCGTCTAGTATCCAACTTTTGACTGTTGTTTTGATGCGTGACCTGCCACACTGTAAACAAGCGGAAACTGGATAAGCACACCATGGCAGCCCTCGACAACCTTGAGCGTATGACAAGTAAAGACGTTGTTTTTGACGAACTCTTTGGACAGATCATCCGGCTGGAACTACTGCCCGGGACAAAGATTTCCGAAACGGATGTTGCAAAATCCTTTGGCTACTCGCGCCAACCTGTGCGGGAGGCCTTTACCCGGCTGGCAAAGCTCAACCTGCTGTTGGTGCGACCGCAACGGGCCACGATTGTCAGACCATTTTCACGGCGGTTGATTGCCAACGCCCGCTTTATCCGTGCCGCGGTCGAGTTGGAGGTCATCCGAACCGCATCAAAGGGGCGCGACACGTCAATTGACGGAGCACTGAAAGCAAACTTGCGCAAACAATCAGATGCCGTCGCGGCCGGAGATGTCGGCGCATTTCATGATCTTGATTATCAATTTCACCAGCTACTTTGTGAATCCGCAAAACAAGCCTTTGCCTTCGACATTATCGCCGAGAACAAAGCACAAGTCGACCGGCTGTGCTTGCTGTCACTGACAAGCAAAGAGGCGATGGATGTCTTGTATCAAGACCACCAAAAGCTTTTGCAGGCATTGTTTGAAGGTGATGGGGATACCGCTGATCAGATCCTTCGGACCCACCTTGATCGTCTTACGCCTACGATCGACGCCATCTACACCACTCACAAGGCCTATTTCGACGAATAGAGCGGTGACAAGTCCAACTGGTTTCTCAGAACAAAGTTCCTTCACTCGCGCGTTCAAGCGATGGATTGGAAGTACATCAGCAAGCGATCGTAAAGCACGGATTTAAGATGCGCCGCTCTCGCCGCTAAGACAAAATACAAAACACCCAAAAGGCTTGAAACTGTGGCAACCAAGAGCGGCCCATTCCTGCCGGTCAACCCTAATAGAGCAAGCTACAGTGGGGTCTATCGAACCTGCCATTTGCCGCGCGAGCGAGTCGCCAGATGCTCGGACTCAGCCATCGCGGAACAAAGCCATCCCATGCTCGCCCAAACCGATCGCCTCTCCTGGTGCGAGTTTGTATGCTAAGGTGAGATGTCTGCTTCACCGCAGGGTCTGTTGGCAGGCGATCAGCGCAGCGTCATACTTTGGGAGGAGTATGTCATGACATCCAAGGCAGAAGGATCCACACCACCAGACAATCTGACTCCGCAACCGAGCGCCCCGCCCAAGGTCAACAAGGTGACTGCGGATGACATAACCGCGTCGCTGAAGGCCGGGGTTTCCGACTTTGTGGCACACCCCTTCATGAGCGGGTTCTTCGGGGTGTTCTATGCACTTATCGGCCTTCTAATTGTTGGGTGCCTGGTCTGGCTTGGCAAGGTTTGGATGATCATTCCAGCTGCTGTCGGCTTTCCGTTGGTCGCACCTTTCGCAGCAGCTGGGCTTTATGAAATGTCTCGCCGGTTGAAAAAGGGAGAAAGTTTCGGCTGGTCTGAAATTCTCACCGTTATGGCCAATCAACGCAAGCGCGAGATGGGCTGGATGGCCTTTGTCACGCTGTTCATCTTTTGGGTGTGGGTGTATCAATTCCGAACGGTACTGGTGATCGTCCTGCAAGATTCATCCTTCTCGGATTTTGACGGGTTTTTGAATACCGTGTTCTTCACGCCAGAGGGCTGGACCTTCCTTGCGATTGGCACCTGCGTCGGAGCATTCCTGTCGGTTGTATTGTTCTCGGTGACCGTCGTCGCAATGCCCATGCTCCTGGACCGGGAAATCGATTTCGTAACCGCGATGCTCACATCCGTTCGGGTCGTCACACAAAACCCAGTGGTCATGCTCACCTGGGCAGCGATCATCTCGGTCACCATGCTGCTGTCGATGGTTCCGGCGTTTCTGGGCCTGATCTTTACCCTGCCGATCCTCGGACACACCACGTGGCATCTGTATCAACGGGCCGTGCCACCGGTGGAGCGGTGATCTGAAGCGTTGCGACTACAACCTGAGGCTCAGGGAATATTTGAGCTAAACCGGCGCAAGATCGACGTTCTTCTCTGCGATTGCGTGCTGCGGTGCGGCTCGTGACTTTGGACATTGACGCAAGGGCAGCATTTCGGAAGCGCGGAAGACCTGAGTTCGGAACAATCCTGACATATACGTGAAGCACTTGGGGTGCAGCTAAGGTTTGAAAGCGGCCTCTCGCGCTTTTTTGGTTTGCAACAACATCCTAAACTAGCGGAGGAAAAGCCGTGCCCGATGCTTGGTCAAACCGAACCTCAGACCGCTACTTCAGGTGAACCTGCGGCGAAGCACGCCGATATGCAGCATCTAAACCTGACCGAAGTACGATTTGCGGTTTTAGGAACGCCACTCCGCGCCTATCATTCCCTTCGGTGTTCAACTTGGGGAATGCCGATTGATCAACGCTCTTAAGTCGATGAGAGAATTCCAAAGTTGGACACTCTGGACCAGCCGAACTCCGATCAGGCGAAAACGCGAGCCTATTTTGTGCCGGAGCTACGCATCGCGTCCGGTTTGATCCTGTTCACATTCGCCATCACTCATTTCATTAATCACAGTTTAGGCCTCGTCTCCATCGAGGCCATGCAAGCAGTGCAGGACGTCAGGGTTTGGATCACGCGAAGCGGTCCGGGAACGGCTCTGCTGATCGCAGCAGCGACCGTGCATTTCGCCCTAGGCATCGCGAAGTTCATTGGAACGCGCACCTGGCGTCTGGGAAAGCGAGATATCGTTCAGCTAATTTTTGGGCTTCTCATTCCCATATTCCTTATCCGTCACGTGCTCGGCACCCGCGGCGTGCAAGAGATGTTCGGCGTCGACGTCGACTATGAGTATGTCCTTTGGGCCATGTGGCCGAATGAGGCTTTGACGCAGGCCATTCTAATGATGCTAGTTTGGGTACATGGCTGCATCGGACTCCATCACTGGCTGATTGTCCGGCCCTGGTACCGCAAGTCATTCTGGCTCTGGAATGCCCTGGCGGTGGGTACTCCTGCGTTGGCCTATGCAGGCTTTGTCACGGCAGGTCGGGTGAGTGCGATGCAATCGCGCTACTACTACAACCCGATCTCGGCAGAGCAATATGCGACCTTCGAGGCGACAGTTCAGGCGACGCACACTGTTTACTATGTTCTTCTCGTGGCCACCTTGGGAATTTGGTTGCTGCTGTTGGTCGGGCAGCGCTTTGCCAGACGTATTGTTGTCACTTACGCTGATAGCCGCGCCGTAGCTGCGCCGCGTGGGCTTTCCGTGCTGGATATCAGCCGTATCAATCGAATCCCGCACGCCTCGGTGTGCGGCGGCCGAGCGCGATGTTCGACCTGCCGCGTGCGCGTGGTTGAGGGGCACGAGTCGCTACCACCACCTGCGGAGACCGAAACCAAGGTGCTGAAGCGGATCGCAGCACCCGCAAATGTCCGGCTGGCGTGTCAGTTGCGCCCGACCTCCAGTCTGACCATCTCGACGCTTATGCCGGGCAATGTAGACGTGACGCGTGGAGGGGCGATCGACCAGTACCATTGGGGCGTCGAGCAGCAAGCGACGATCCTGTTTTGCGATCTGCGCGGGTTCACCAAGATGTCTGAGGGCAAGTTGTCGTATGACGTGGTGTTTCTTCTCAACCAGTTCCTGGGCCGGATGGCAGAATCGATTCAGGACTCTGGCGGTTTCGTCGATAAGTTCATGGGCGACGGCATCATGGCAATCTTCGGGATGGAGACGTCAGTGCAAGACGGTGCTGTTAACGCGATCAAAGCCGCGCGGGCAATGGGCGGTGTTCTTGACAGCCTCAATCAAACCCTACACGACGAGCTTCCAACGCCGCTCCAGATCGGGATCGGATTGAACACCGGGCCCGTGGTTTTAGGTCGCATCGGTGCGGGGCACAGAACCGGCGCAGCGGCGCGGATCACGGCGCTCGGTGAAACAGTAAACACGGCGAGCCGCCTGGAAGGTCTCACTAAACCCTTGGATGTGCAGATAATCGTTTCGAATACGACGATTAAAGCGTCGGGTTTAACCCCTGGCGAAACGATGGCGCGCCGTGAAGTCGATGTCAGAGGGCTCAGCCAGCCGGTTACTGTCTATACGGTCAAGCGGGCGACGGATTTGCCGTCTTAGGATGACGGTTGACTGGGCACGGCAAGGTTGATGACGTCGATAACACAATTCACATGCTCCGCCAGCAGATCTGTTTGTTTGACGGCGAACTCTTAACCCTGGTTAGTTTAGAGGCCGAGCGCGCCCATTGCGGCGCGATTTCCGCGTGTGCATGCAATGCAAAACAGGTCCTTTTGCGATTGCACAACACTGCAATACGGTGGTGCGCTATCCGGCACGCGGCCAAATCACCCAGCATCAGATGTCCGGCAGTTTCGGAGCCTTTCCGACATAGTGTTTGATCAGAGGTGCGGGGACCTCGCTGCCGTCGTACATGAAGGGCAAAACACCTTTGAGGCCGGCTTTACCGCGCATATTCTCAATGTCTTCATCGGATTTCGTGACACGTTGTGACATCCGCCGGCCCCATTGCGCAAGGTAGCTGTATAGCCGCTTGAGTACTTCGGCATGCTCATCGGACTTACCCAGATCAATGAATTCGTCCGGATCGTTCTCTAGATCGAATAGCATTGGTCGAAAGCCACCTTCGGCATGCATCATCTTCCAGCGCCCGTCGAAGACCATGAATAGACGGCAATCCCTCGGCTCAAGGCAGTATTCATCGGCAAGCGTACCGCCGACAGTGCTTGCAGAATAATCGAATTCGCTGATCAGGAATTCGCGCCACTTCGGGCGTTCTCCTTTTAGCCACGGTAGAAGAGAGTGGCCCTCAAGAATATGCCGCGGGACTGCACCGCCTGCTGCCTCGACGAAGGTGGCGGCGATATCCAGGCTTTCAACCAGCGCATCGCAGGTCGTCCCCCGAGTCGCGTCGGCGTCTTGACGGGGGTCATAAATTATCATGGGCACTTTGGCAGATTGGTCATGGAAGAGTGATTTCTCTCCCATCCAGTGATCCCCCAGGTAGTCACCGTGGTCGGAGGTCAGCACAATCATCGTCTCTTTGATCGCGCCGGTGCCTTCAAGATGGTCAAGAATGCGACCCAAATGATCATCACATTGCTTGATCAGGCCCATATAGGCGGGAATGACCTTTTGACGAACCTCATCGCGCTGAAAGGCCTGACCGACACGGTTTGTCATGTAGGCATTAAAAACCGGATGCGTGTCTTCAAGCTCTAGCTCGTGACGACGAGGATCTGGCACATGCTCGGGACCAAACATGTCATGATAGGGGGCCGCAACGATGTAAGGCCAGTGCGGCTTGATGTAACTGACATGCGCGCACCACCGGCCAGTGGCCTGTTTCAGGAAGTCAATGGTACGGCTGGTCAGCCAGGCCGTTTCGGAATCTGGCTCATGGATGTGGGCAGGTCGATCCGCATTTTCATACATCCAGCCCGAGGCGATCTGATCGCCCTCTTTCACACCGGCATTCGCATGATCCGCCCAAGGGTTATCGCTTTCACTATAACCTTTGGCTTTCAGATATTCGTTATAGGGCGAGCGGCTTTCATCATAGTACCCCGCGATCCCCTGCGCCCACAGCCCATCATCGCGGATGAAAATATCGAACCCGCATTCGGCCTGACGGGCACCGATCACGCTATCTTCGTCCAATCCCAGCCGTTTCATCCCGTCGACATCGGCATGCATGTGGGTTTTGCCGATCAGCCAGCATTCCATGTCCAGTTTTCTGAGGTGATCCCCTAAGGTCAGTTCGCCGACACGGAGCGGGAAATTGTTCCATTGGGCTCCATGGCTGGAAGGGTAACGTCCGGTGTAATAGGACATCCGGCTCGAACCACAGATGGGCGATTGCACATAGGCATTGGTAAAGCGCACCCCCATTTCTGCAACGCGATCAAAGTTCGGGGTGTGCAAATGCGGATGGCCCGCGCAACTCAGATAATCAAATCGAAGTTGATCGTACATAATGAAAAGGATGTTCATGATTTCACGCTCTCTCAAATAGACAGTGACCTTTCGAGGCAGCACGCCGGCAGGTCTCTAGAGCGTTACGGATCACATATGTCGATTATTCCCGTTGCGAAGAGATTTCCTGGATTTGGACCGGGTGTGGAAAGTCTCCACAGCAGCCATTCGTTCGCATCATTGTGCAGAACTGCGGGCTCGTTGCAGACACCGGAGGCGGTGCAGTAAGCGCGGTAAACCGAGCACTACTCCAGTTCAAGCAGAATGCGGTATCGGGCGGTTTGGACTCGTAGCGGCCCTCGGATGCAGCGCGGCAATCTGCGATAGAGTGCGGTGTCAACGTGCGATGACTGACAGTGGTGGCAGACTGCAAAACGACTGTATTGCCGGCGAAACAGTCTTTAACCTGACCGAACAGCAACCTAGGTGAAAGCGATGGTAGTTTTGTCGGCCAGATCATGAGAAGAGGACAACATGGCAGCGCCAATACTCGAACACTGGGAGATGACGGCGGCGCTGAACGACCTTACGGATTGGTTGATCCAGCAGGGGCTTGAAAACACGCCAGTCGAGATTTGGCTTGAAGGCTGCTGCAACCGGCTCGTCGCTGCTGGCATACCTTTGCAGCGCGTGAGCGTTTCAATGCAAGCACATCATCCCGAGATTGGAGCGGTGGCCTTTCGTTGGTACCGCGAAGGCGAAAGTGAACGAGAAGACTTTCAGCGCTCAACAGAGTCAACGGAGGAATATCTGCTGAGTCCAATCTACTATCTGCTGAGCAACAACACGGACGAAATCAGGCAAAATCTGACCGTGCCAAAGCCCACACTGAATTTCCCGATCTTTGATGACTTACGCGAACTTGGTGCAACAGATTACTTTGCGGCAAAGAGACTGTTTCTTCGCGAGGACAACGCGGTCTCCGTGGACCCAAACCAAGCCGAAGAAGGCGTAGTGATCTCGTTAACCACAGATGCGACAGATGGTTTCACCGACGCCCATCTCGATGGTTTGCGCCAACTACTGCCGCCTCTTTGCCTGACTTTGAAATCCGCGGCCAACCGGCTGATGGCGGAAGACATCACGGCCGCGTATATGGGCCGTGACGCAAGCAAAAGAGTCCTGTCCGGTGATATCACCCGCGGGTCCTCACAAACGATACCGGCTGTGATTTGGTACTTCGATTTGAAGGGTTTTACCAAGCTGTCCGAAACTTTGCCCGGCATCGCGATTATCGAAATGCTGAATGGCTACTTTGCTGAGGCCGTGGAAGTGGTCGAAGGGCACGGTGGTAATGTATTGAAGTTCATGGGTGATGGCTTGCTGGCCATTTTCGACATGGATCAGATACCCGACGCGCGACACGTTGCAATTGAGGCCGCTCTGGAACTACGCGGTGCCTTTGTGTCTCTGAATGAGCAGCGGGCGGCGGACGGCTTGGTGACCACAGACTTTACACTGGCATTGCACGCTGGTGATGTCCTCTATGGAAACATCGGTGGTAAAACCCGGCTGGATTTCACGGTGATTGGACCGGCGGTTAATACAACGTCACGTATCCTGGGCATGTGCGGTGCCGTCGATCAGGCCATCGTCATTTCCGCCAAGGTTGCCGCCGATCTGATTGAGAGAATTCCCAATCTGGTTTCACTTGGCCAATATCGCCTTCGCGGTGTCCAAAAACGTCAAGAGCTCTTCACACTGGATTAGGCGTGACCACGCATTGTGCAAATTGATGGTGTGGGCGGGGCCCAAGGCAGCTTACGATTTTAAGATACGTGTCTCGGCAGTGAAACCGCAGCGAGTGCGAAGAAAATGCTCGAATCTTGTGGTCAGAACTAAATTCTATGTGCAACGTGCTTAAACAACTATTTTGACGCTATGGATCACTTGGCCAAGCTCACCGACTGGATGATCAAAGAAGGTCGCCGCTCGGGCGACCCAGTCAAAGTCGTATCGCATTTTTGCTCTTCATTGATTGAAGCGGGCGTGCCGCTTTGGCGGGCGAATATTGGTCAGCGTTTTGCCAATCCTCTGCTTATTGCCTGGGGCGTTGTCTGGAAACCCGAGGGAACTGAAAGCTATGACGTCACACATGAAGTCACGCTCACGGACAGCTACGTTGGCAGTTCCTTTGAGTACATCTTGGAACACAAAAAGCCCTTGCACAAAAGCCTACGCCAGCTCGACGCCAAAACTGACCATAGCTCATACTTAGAATTCGCCAAGCTAGGCGGCACGGACTATTACGCCACCTTGCTCTACTATGGCGATGGATCGCTACACGGCTGCACGTTTGTGACGCTGTCTCGGGATGGGTTCTCGTCGCAACATCTCGAGATGATCGAAGCCGCGCTGCCTGCTCTGTCCTGTGCGCTTGAACCCATCACAATGCGCAAATCGTCCAAAGGTCTCTTGCGGACCTATCTCGGGGATGGACCTTCCGAAGCCGTTTGGAACGGCACGATCAAACGCGGGGAACGCACAACCATAGAGGCCGTGGTCATGTTCTCCGACCTACGCGGCTTTACCGCAATGTCAGACAACGAAAGCGAAGAACATATTTTTGAAGCGTTGAACGGCTACTTTGATTTGATTGTGCAGTCCGTCGAGGAGAGTGGTGGCGACGTACTTAAGTTCATGGGCGACGGGATTCTTTCGATTTTTCCGGTTTCAGATCGTGCTGATCGTGCCAAACAGTGTGGAAACGCTTTGCGCGCTGCACAAGATGCGATGGCGGGTCTTTCTGCTCTGAACGTAGATCGAAATCAGGCTAACCAGCCGTCTTTGGACTTCGGTGTCGGGATCAATGTCGGACAAGTCAGTTATGGCAACATCGGAAGCCCCGGAAGGCTAGATTTCACGGTGCTTGGTGGAGCGGTCAATGTTGCAAGTCGGATTGAAGTACTGACTAAAGAAACTGGGCACCGGATTTTAGCCACTGCCGCTGTGGCAAATGCTGCTCCTAATCTGTTTTCCTCGTGCGGATCCTACGCAATACGCGGCTTAGCTGAGCCAATAGAGTTGTTCACACCTATCGAGCTTTTTCAAAAGACGAAAACGAAAGATTGAGGCAGCGACCTGAGGGTAGTTTAGCGCTAGTGGGCGGTGCAAGCGAAGGCTCTGGGCTCAGTGCACCAACATGGCTATGTTGCAGTATGGGCAATGAAGACAGCGACCTAACGTTTTACACCGGTTTACCCAAATACTCCGATTTCTCTGAGTTGTCCGACGCGGAAAATTACTCACCGTTGCCGGATGACTGGTGGATAGGAACGTCCGATGTCAAAGGATCAACCGAAGCCGTCCAAAATGGAAACTACAAAACAGTCAACATGGTAGGCGCTGCCGTCATTTCCGCCCAAGTAAATGCACATAGCGGTGTTTCTTTTCCGTACATTTTCGGCGGAGATGGCGCGAGTTTTGCGGTCCCTTCTTCGTGGAAAGACCGTGCCAGCGATGCGCTGGCTGCGGTGAGACTCTGGGCTCATGAGGAGTTTGAGATAGACCTGCGCGTCGGCATGGTGCCCATTTCAGAGGTTCGCTCAGCGGCGTTTGATGTGCAGGTCGCCCGGTTCCAAGCTTCCGAAGGCGTCGACTATGCGATGTTTTTCGGAGGTGGGTTGAATTGGGCAGAAATGCAGATGAAAGCCGGAAAACACTCCATTCCAGAGGCAAACCAAGGGTCGATGCCCGATTTGACAGGGCTGTCATGTCGGTGGAGCCACATGCCTAGCAAAAACGGTGTCATTCTGTCGATGATCGTGATGCCCCACAGTGATGCACCTTGGCCGAAATTCACCGAATTCGTTTCACGCCTGCTTGATCGGATAAGTCTTCTTGAGGCAAACGGCCATCCCTCCGCAAAGGAAGGCCCAGGTGTATCTTGGCCGCCCGCCGGTGCCACGCTTGAGGCGCACGCACAGCGCAGGCAAGGTTCATTGGGCAAAGCGCATCGAAAGGCATTGTTTGAGAGTTTCGTGGCCTGGGCACTCATCAAAACTGGTTTAAAAGTCGGTGGCTTTGATGCCCGCAGGTATCGTCGCATCGTTGGCGAGAATGCAGATTATCGAAAATTTGAAGACGGGCTCAAAATGACACTCGATTGCGATAGCGTGACCGAAGCGGATCTGCGGTCTCTGCTTGAACAAGGTGCGAAAGACGGAATTATCCGATTTGGCTTACATACCCAGTCCGAGGCAATGCTGACATGTCTTGTTCCCTCAATAATGGAGGACAATCACGTTCACTTTGTTGATGGAGCCTCTGGCGGATACACGGCAGCCTCACGGTTTTTGAAAAATTAACGTGACGCATGCGAAGACATCACACGTGGTCGTATTGACGAAGACTAGCGCCGGTGAACTCTTGGGTTGGTTGATAAGACCTCAACTTTTACCTAAGCTGTACTGGAGCTTTTCAGCGATGTTGGGAATGCAATAATGTTCAATCCCGCAGCAGTGTTAGCTGCTGATTTTGGCGATCATCTTGCTGAAACTTACCTGAAAACTTTTTCGGAACAGAAGGCGCAATACGCAGATTTCTTGAATCACACGGCGCGCGAGACACTCGAACTTATTGGTGCGTCCGATGCGCCGTATCACAATTCCGAGCATACGATGATGGTCACGCTGGTTGGTCAGCAGATCATCCAAGGCAAGCGTAAAACAAGCACCGTCCACCCAGAGGACTGGTTGCATTACATCTTGGCGCTTTTGATTCACGATATTGGTTTCGTGCGTGGCGTTTGTGATGGTGACACAGTCAATGCGGTGATTATCAACGACGCCGGAGAGCGGGTTTGCCCGCCGCGCGGGGCCACCGATGCCCACCTTGCGCCGTACCATGTTGACCGGGGCAAAATTTATGCCCGCCACCGCTTTGCAGATAGCGATTTCATAGACCCTGAGCGTATCGCACAGGCTATCGAATACACGCGCTTTCCCGTGCCAGATGACCCGGCCTATGCCCGCGACGAGAACGAGCCCGCGCTGGTGCGGGCCGCGGATCTGATTGGTCAAATTGCCGACTCCTACTATCTTTCAAAGATGAGTGCGCTATATCATGAATTCCTGGAAACCGGCTTTGCGCAGGAGCTTGGATTTGGCTCTCCCATGGATTTGGTGGAGCAGTTTCCGAATTTTTTCCATCAACAAGTAGAGCCACTGATTGGTTCGGCACTTGAGCATCTGAGGCAAACGTCGGACGGTAAAGAATTGATTGCACAGCTTTACGGCCGTGTGTCCCAAGTCTCTCGCCGTGAAAACATGCTCGGACCGTTCCCCGGTCCGGAGGATGCGCCTTGAAGAGGGAATGAAAGCCGTCTGACTTTTCCCGGATCAAGCCTCCTGCGTCTGCGCGGCGTTCGCCACAAGCCGCTTGGTGACCAAGCGCATCACGGCCATGGCGAATTTGGGGTCTTCATACTGCAACCGCGTAAAGCGTTTATCGTTGAGTTCGTAAACAACCGTATCTTCCACGCACCGAACCGTTGCCATTCGCACGGCGCTGCTGTTGAAGAACGCCATCTCGCCAAAAATATTTCCCGCAGGCACAGTCACGTTCTGACCCTCGATTTCAACAAGTCCCTCGGCCAGATAGTAAAGGCTATCAACCGGATCGCCCTTTTCGAACAGGACATCGCCCGCCTGGATGTCACGTCTTTTGCCATACGCCATTGCGGCCGAGAAATCAGCTTCCGACTCGTCCGTCATATGAGTCACCAGTCTGCGCAAAGCGATCAGTTCGTAGAGGCGATACGCATTGATGCAGAGCAAGATTACCTCAATCGCCAGAAGCGGCCAGATTTGAAACAAAGCGCTAAAAATGATGAAGCAGACCGACGACAAAATAACGAGGATACGTAGCCAGATCATCGAATTCACGGAGAACGTCGCCAGTTTGAACAAAACAGCGAGCCAGCCAACGGCCTCGATCATGTGGTGTGTGGTGGTGAATTCCATTGGCCTATTCTCCTATGGTGCCTGTCGAGCCAAAAAACACGTCAAGGGTTTGATCAAACACTAAGGGCGTGTTGCCGCTTCAATGCGGAATTGTACAGTTTTAATCGGCGTCAGGCTTTGCTCCCTCGGTCAGGATCATTTGTCTCCCACATGCTTATGGAGGGTATGCGCAATAAGGCTGCCATGGCCAAACAGCGCACTATGACTACGATGCCGCATATTTTCTTGCGGGGGGTTCTTGATCAGCCGCCAGCCCAACCATATCGCGATTGATGCAAAGATGACGCTTCCAAGCGCCTGTCCGATCAAAACCCCTTGCGCCCCCATCAAGATCCCGCCCGCGACAACAAATGGCCAAGTACCGAGAGTGTTCTGCCCCCAACTCAACCAAGTCGAGTAAGACGGGCGGCCCAGTGTGTTGAATGACGCGCTCGCCACAAAGACCGAACCACTGAAGAACGATGACAGCGCCACGGGGAAGCAATAGAGGTAAATTAGCTCTCTCGTCAGGTTCGCGGCATTAAAGAGATCAGCAATCGGGCCTCGGAAGGCGAACAGTATCAATGTGATGCAGAGCACATAGATCGCAACAAACTTGATGGCATCAAGATAGGCGCGCCTGACCCGATCAACATGGCCTGCGCCAAAATTCTGTCCGATGATCGGCCCGATAGCACCCGACAACGCCCAAATGACGGAGAAGGCGACCGGCGTCATCCTCCCGATCACGGCCATCCCGGCCACCGCCTCGGGGCCGAATTTCGACATCTCACGGGTCACGATCGCTGTGCCAATGGGCGTAGCTACGTTTGCCAGCACAGCCCGACTGGCGAAATGTGTCACTGTTTGGAAGTTA
>JBCBTE010000003.1:0-57924 GCA_039818805.1 Pseudomonadota bacterium | reverse complement strand
GGCAGCGCCATGATGGGTGCAGAATTCGTTGCCCTGTCCCTGCCGCCGATCCTGATTGGGACGTTTGCAGCCGTGGCCTGTGCGATCCCCGGCAACTTCCTGCTTCTGCGCAAACAAGCCCTCATCGGCGACGCGATCAGTCACGTGGTTCTGCCCGGAATTGTGCTGGCTTTTCTGGTCACCGGTGTAGTGTCCGCCTGGCCCATGATGATCGGTGCAGGCGTGGCGGCACTTGTGGCCGTGGGTCTGATCGAGGCCATCCGCCGACTTGGCCAGATCGAACCGGGGGCAGCGATGGGCGTTGTCTTTACCGCCATGTTTGCCGGCGGGGTACTGCTTTTGGAACAGTCAGATACATCTTCGGTGCATTTGGACGTGGAACATGCGCTTTTTGGTAACCTTGAAAGCCTGATCTGGCTTGATGGTCTGGGTTGGACCTCTGTGCTGGATGCGTCGGCGCTGCGCGGTCTGCCGCCCGAGCTGTTGCGAATGGCGCTAACCCTTGTCTTTGTCGCAACTCTCACGTGGATCTTTTGGCGGCCCCTCAAGCTCTCGACCTTCGACGAAGGGTTTGCGCGCACCCTTGGTCTGCCGGTCGGGATGATTGGCCTCGGCCTTGTGATCGTGGCCGCGATCGCCGCCGTGGCCGCCTTTGACGCTGTCGGCTCCATCATTGTGATCGCGATGTTCATCTGCCCACCTGCCGCCGCAAGGATGATGACCAACAACCTTGAAGGACAACTTGCCTGGTCGATCGCTTTTGCAACCGTTTCGGCGATCTTGGGTTATGTCTTGGCAGGCTATGGCCCGCTTTGGCTGGGATATGAAAACGCAGTCAGCGCAGCGGGCATGATCGCCACCATCTCTGGTGTCATACTTGCGTTGACAGCGGCCTTTGGACCCTACCGCATGCGCGCTGGCGCACCTAGCGGTGCTTAGTCGGTCAAACCCAATGTCGCGGCCCATGCGGCCAAGCCAAGCTCAATCAGATCCGCAGGGTCATGCGCGATCACCGGAACCCCTTGAACACGCAAAGCAGCCAGGTGCGCGTCTGGTCTATCTGACAAAAGCGCGACCTGCTGGCCCAGCCAATAGGGCCGCGTCGCCGCCAATTCCGCACCAAGAAGATAGCCCGTTATCGCCGCACCATCGCCCTGTACTTCGGCCTGACGCAAACGCGCGGCCAGCCGCTCGGGGCGGCTGATCGTGTCGTCGACGGCCGTCTCGGACACCGCGACGGCACCGCCCAACGCCAGCCTCAACCGCGGCGTCAGAAACGACTGTGTGCTCACGATCTCGTCCGCGCTGATATGCATCCAATGTGTCACGTCGCCCTCGGTCGCACAGATCACACCGTCCCAGTTTTCCCGCGTCATCAGAAACCCGGCTATCCACAGACGCACCCACGCACCCACCACGTCAGGTGGAGAGCGTTGTTCCAACACGGGCAAAGTGACTGCTTCTCGCGGTAAAACGCGTGTTGGAATCTGCGAAGCAGGGCCCTCACCGATACGCAAGACAGTTTGCTGAGGACCAAGTTTTGCAAGAACATCCCCGGCGGTCGCTGCCGTTGCGCGCGTCACGACACGGTCTCGGTGTAGTGCATAGCCCAACGCACCGTCTTGCACCGGACCGACTGCAATCCAGTCGGTCATCTGCCTTCAAGCTGCCGCACCAGCGGCGTCATGTCATATCCGACTTTCGCGGCGCGGTTAATGATCTCTTCGCCATCCATCCGACCGTGCTGGGCAATGGCCCACAGCATTGTACAACGTGTGCCGGATCGACAATAGGCCAGCATCGGTTTAGGCATTTCATCCAGCGCCGCCATGAAATCGCTCAGCGCGTCTTGCGTGACCATGCCTGACACGATGGGCACGCAGCGGATCTCAAGTCCTTCGGCCTGAGCGGCCGCTTCGATCGTGGCATAGTCGTCCTGCCCCATCTCCTCGCCATCCGGTCGGTTGCACAGAATTGAGCGGAAGCCCGACCCCGCAATCTCTTTCATATGCGCGGCATCAATCTGTGGCGATACGGCAAATTCCTCGGTCAGAGGGCGGATATCCATGGTGACAGCTCCCAAAGGTTTGCCCTTTGCATATGGGCCGAGTCGCCCGGCAATTTCAATGCCGCGCCCGTTGACAATCACACCGTCCCGTCCAAACGTTGGCCAGTCTGACCAAGAGGATTGGCAATGCAGGAAGCGTGGGAATTCTGGATCGACCGCGGCGGCACATTTACCGATATCGTGGCCCTTGACCCACAGGGCCAAGTCCATACGCACAAACTTCTGTCCGACAACCCGGAACGCTATGCCGATGCTGCCGTACAGGGCATTCGCGAGGTCATGCAAATCACCGGAGCCTTTCCCGACGATGCGATCCGCGCGGTCAAGATGGGCACCACGGTTGCCACGAATGCGCTTTTGGAACGCAAGGGGGAACGCGTACTTCTGGTTGTGACCAAAGGATTTCGCGATTTGCTGAAGATTGGGTACCAGACCCGCCCACGTCTTTTTGACCTCGAGATCAAGCGCCCTGACCTGCTTTACGAAGATGTAGTGGAAATGGACGAACGGCTTGGTGCCGAGGGCGAGGTCATTCGCCCGTTGGATCAAGCGCCAGTGCGTGCTGCCCTGCAAGCGGCTTTCGACAGCGGTATTCGCGCCGTTGCGATAGCCGGCTTGCATGCCTACCGAAATCCGGCGCATGAAAAGCGCGTCGCCCAATTGGCGCAGGAGATCGGCTTTACACAAATTTCGACCAGCGCCGAGGTCTCGCGCCTCGCCAAGCTGGTGGGACGGGGCGATACGACGGTCGTGGATGCCTATCTGTCGCCGATCCTGCGCCGTTACGTGGATCAGGTTGCCGGCGCGCTTGATCTTGGTCGTGCCTGTCACATGCTTCTTTTCATGCAGTCCAATGGCGGTTTGACAGAAGCGCGCCGCTTCCAAGGCCGCGACGCCATCCTGTCGGGACCTGCGGGCGGCATCGTCGGGATGGCCGCCACGGGACAGGATGCGGGCTTTGACAAGCTCATCGGCTTCGACATGGGCGGCACCTCGACGGATGTCAGCCACTACGCGGGCGAGTTCGAGCGCAGCTTTGAAACCGAAGTCGCGGGCGTGCGGATGCGCGCGCCAATGATGGATATCCACACGGTGGCAGCAGGCGGCGGATCAATCTGCAAATTCGAGGATGGGCGCTTTCAGGTCGGACCTGAAAGTGCAGGCGCCGATCCCGGCCCGGCCTGCTATCGGCGTGGGGGGCCTTTGGCGGTGACCGATTGCAACGTCATGCTTGGCAAGCTGAACCCGGATCATTTCCCGGCGGTCTTTGGGTCAAATGGCGACCAAAAACTTGATGCCGAGATCGTGCGCGCAAAGTTTGTCGCCCTGTCCGAAACCATCGCTGCTGAGACAGGTCAGGACCCACGTTCGCCTGAGGACATGGCCGAAGGCTTCCTGCGGATCGCGGTCGACAACATGGCCAACGCGATCAAGAAAATCTCGGTCCAGCGCGGTCATGATGTGACGGGTTACACCTTGCAATGCTTTGGTGGTGCGGGCGGTCAGCATGCCTGCCTCGTGGCTGACGCCTTGGGAATGAAACGCGTCCTTATTCATCCATACGCTGGCGTCTTGTCTGCCTTTGGCATGGGGCTGGCCCAGATCACTTCGATGAAAGAGGTTCAATTCGATGCGCCCCTGCGTGACATTGATCGCGCATTTGCCCGTGCTAACGCTCTTAGCCAGGACGCCCAGGCTGATGTGTCTGCCCAAGGCGGCACCAATGTCACCACCCGGACCCGCCTGCACTTGCGCTATGACGGGTCGCACCAAGCAATACCGGTGGCAGGCCAGACGCGGGACAGTGCCCGTGCCGAGTTTGAAGATCTGCACAGGGCGCGCTACGGCTTCATCTCGCCCGACCGGGCAGTTCTGATCGAGATGGTCAGTGTCGAGGCCTCTGGCGAAAGTGGTGTAGACGCCAAACCGCCCGTACCGCGTGGTGATGGCGCTGCCTTGGACCACGTTGCAGTCTACACTGAAGGTGCTTGGCAGAAGGTTCCCATCCACAACCGTGAAACGCTGGACCATGACACATCTGTAGAAGGCCCCGCGATCATTACCGAACCGACGGGCACCAACATGGTCGAGCCCGGCTGGTCAGCCCGGGTCGACGACCTCGGCAACCTTGTACTGGACCGCACCCAAGCCAAGGCCCGTGACCATGCCGCGGGCACCAAGGCCGATCCGGTCCTGCTTGAGGTGTTCAACAACCTTTTCATGTCCGTCGCCGACCAAATGGGGGCTACACTGGCCAACACGTCTTGGTCGGTGAACATCAAGGAACGGCTCGACTTCTCTTGCGCCATCTTTGACGAGATGGGCGACCTTGTTGCCAACGCGCCTCACGTGCCGGTGCATTTGGGCTCCATGTCCGACAGCATCAAGACCGTGATGCGGCTCAATCCGAATGTTAAACCGGGCGACGCGTATATGCTCAACTCGCCCTATAACGGCGGCACCCATTTGCCGGATGTCACCGTGGTCACGCCTGTCTTTGTGGGCGACAGACCTGTGTTCTGGCTCGGCAGCCGTGGCCACCACGCCGACATAGGCGGGCGCACCCCGGGCAGCGCACCCCCCGACAGCACCCATATCGATGAGGAAGGCGTGCTGATCGACAACGTCAAACTGGTCGACGCGGGCACCCTGCTTGAGGCGAACGCCGAAGCCGTGCTTGCCTCGGGCAAGTACCCCTGCCGCAACATTCAACAGAACATCGCCGATCTGAAAGCCCAAGTCGCGGCCAATGAAACTGGCCGCCAGGAACTGCTCAAGGTCGTGGACAGTTTTGGCCTGGATGTGGTTCAGGCGTATATGGGACACGTTCAAGACAATGCAGAGGAAAGCGTTCGCCGGGTCATTGACCGGCTAAAGAACGGGCGCTTCACCTACCCGATGGACCACGGCGCCAAGATCGAGGTTAAAGTTACCGTCGACCACGCTGCGCGTGAGGCCACAATCGATTTTACCGGCACAAGCGCGCAGCATGCCGGCAACTACAACGCACCGAAATCCATTTGCCGCGCCGTTGTCCTATACGTCTTCCGTACAATGGTCGGCGCAGACATACCGTTGAACGAAGGCTGCCTCAAACCGCTTAAAATCATCATCCCCGATGGCTCCATGCTGAACCCGGTTGAACCGGCTGCGGTAATCTCGGGCAACACCGAGGTCAGCCAGGCCACCTGCAACGCGCTTTACGGCGCGCTGCACGTCATTGCCGGATCTCAGGCCACCATGAACAATTTCGTATGGGGGAATGATGACTTTCAGAACTATGAGACCATTGCAGGTGGTACCGGCGCGGGACCCGGTTTTGATGGTTGCGACGCGATCCAGAGCCATATGACCAACACGCGGATGACCGACCCGGAGATCTTGGAAAAACGCTTTCCCGTCCGGCTGGAAACCTTCACCATCCGCCCGGGTTCTGGCGGGGCCGGCCAATGGAAAGGCGGCAACGGGCTCACGCGTACGCTGCGATTCCTCGAACCGGTCACGGTGACCACACTCACCAACCATCGTATTGTTCCACCCTTCGGCGTCGACGGGGCAGATCCGGGCGAGGTGGGTCGCAATTGGGCTGAGCTACCAGACGGCACCATTCGCGACATGAATGGCAATGACGAGATCAACCTGCCCGCAGGCAGCGTATTTGGCATGCATACGCCAGGCGGCGGCGGTTGGGGCAAGCCCTGACACCACCGCCCCGCAATGGCATCAATCCAGGCTCATCTCCAACTCAGCGAAACCATAAGCATCGCCAAGCTTGTCTCCGGATCCTGCGACCCCGGCGGCAACACCACAAACCGGGCACAGCAGAACGCCAACTGCAAAAGCTCCACCAGTCCGTGAGCTTTTGGACAAGTTCTCGGCCTTGAATGTCTCGGTGAATGTCTTGTCGTTATACGCGCAAGTCATCGTGATCGGCGGCGTTTCCCGGCCAAAGCTAGGCAGGTTCACGGTTGTCGGCGTCCGGAACTCGGCGGCATATCCCTTTGAAGCGATTTTACAATCCGCGCCGACATTCTTTGCTCGTTGTCCGGACGAAAAGTCGGCTCCAGCTCCGCGCACCGTGCTTACGGGTGCCGCCCGGAAACCCACGATTTTCTCTGCCATTTTTGCGTCGTTGAACTCGACGTTAACGGCGTCTTTCTTGGCCCGCAGATGTTTCTCTTTCTGCGCCTCGGGATCCGGGCTGCCACACGCAGCCAAAGCAATGATGGCACACAGGCCCGTCATCAATTTCATTTGCATCGTTGTCTTCCCCAATGGTTTGTTCGTCGCGCATTTCGCATCGCCTACGTGTTTGGTTGGTCGAAAACAAACCGATGCAGGCGTTGCCAGAGCTACACGCTAAAAGTGTGGCATGAAGGCCTCAGTCATGAACCAAGCCGCGCCTTTTGGGCCGGGAACCTCGGTTGTGCTCCAGTCCAGATTGGGATCAAACGTCGCGATAGTGATTTGCGCACCGAGCCTTCATAGGTAGGGTCACGTAATGAACTTTCGCGCGATAACATTGGTCGTCCTTGCGGCATTGTTCGCTGTGCCGCAAGCGGCCAAAGCCCAGTCTTGCGCCCACGCTCTTGTGCTTGCTCTTGACGTTTCGCTTTCGGTGGACACGCAAGACTTTGCCCTGCAACGCGAGGGACTGGCCCGGGCGCTACTGGATCCGGACGTAACTGACGCGATGCTGCACATGCCCGGCGGTCACGTCGAACTTGCTGTCTTCGAATGGAGCGGCCAGTTCGACCAAAACCTGCTTATCGGCTGGACCGTGATCGACAGCCCCTCCACCCTGCAAGCCGTGGCCCAGGACCTGCGCGACCTGCCGCAGATGGGGCGTACGGGGCGTACGGGCATTGGCGCTGCGATGCTTTATGCCTACGAACTGATGAAACAACGGCCCAATTGCGCCCGGCATACGCTTGATGTGTCTGGCGATGGACCCAACAACAGCGGCCCGGCGCCGGAGCTGATCAAAGAGCGAATGCAAATGGCGGGCTATGTCGTCAACGCGCTGGTCATCGAGAACAATTTCAACGATCCAGAGCCTTCGGCATCTCCGCCGCTTGGTCCTTATTACCGCAACCGCGTCATCACCGGGCCGGCATCCTTCGTCGAAGCCATCTTTGGCTTTGACAATTACGAGGCTGCAATCCGCCGCAAGCTTCTGCGCGAACTCTTCCCCGCCGTCGCAGCACTGCCAAAATGACAAAGCAAGGCGCCGGTGCTCCCTGCTCTTTGATGCAGCCCCAGTATCACTTCAACTTCAACGTCTTGTCCTCAAACCCATAGACGTCACCGTCTTTCTCAGCGGCACCGCCGACGGCCATTGCCGTACCGCACACCGGGCACAACAGCACGCCAACGGCAATGGCGTTGCCGGTGCGCGAGCCTTGCGACAGGTTTTTCGGCTGAAGTGTCTCGCTGATCGTCGTGCCTGCATAGTTGCAATTCAGCTTCGCCGATGTGGTCTCTTTGCCAAAGCTTGGCATGTTCACAACGGCGGGCGACGTGAACTTGGCCGAATATCCTTTGGCCTTGATCGTGCACTCTGCCTCGACCGTTGGATCGGCACCGGAACTTGAGCTTGCGCTGCCCTGAAACTGGTTATCGTCCTTTGTGATCCACACATTGATGGCACGGAACCCGACAACCGATTGCGCGATAGCCCGATCGTTGAATTCGACGTTCACGGCGTCTTTGTTGGCTTTCAGGAACTTCCTTTGCTGCGACTCCGCATCAGGCGATGCGAAGGCCGCAAACGTTGCCGCCCATATCACTTAGAAAACACGCGACCAGCCGATCAATCCGGCGTTTCGCTGGCGTGAACGCGAGCGGGCCGGGGTGCTCAAGACAGGAATTCTGCGATCACGTGGTCAATCATAGCGCAGTTCGGTCGCCTTACCGCGGAAGATCACATAGGACAACACCGTGTAGCCCGCGATCATCGGCAATACGAAAATCGTACCGACAAGGATAATAAAAAGGCTTTCCGGCGCACTGGCAGATTCGTAGAGCGTGAGCTGTTCTGGCACGACGTAAGGGTAGAACGAATATGCCATCCCAAAAAACCCAAGCGTGAACAAGACGACCGTCAGCGTGAACGGCAACCACGCCAGCATGTCATCCTTGCGCGGCAGAGCCCGCAACGTCGCCCACAGGGCCAGAACCAACCCGCCCGCCATCAATGGCAGCGGAGCAAGCAGGAAGATCTCGGGAACCGAGAACCATTTCTCGAAAATCCGCGGACTGACAAATGGCGAGGCCAACGAGACGGAGCCAAGGCCCAAAACAACACCCCAGATACCACCACGGGCCCAATTTACCGCCTTGCGTTGCAGATCACCATCCGTCTTGAGGATAAGCCACGTCGCTCCGATAAATGAGTAGGCCACCGTCAGAAACACCGCCGTCACCACCGAAAAGGCAAGTGTGAACATCGTTACCTGCAACCCCATGATGTACATGCCCAGCATAAACCCTTGCGACAGCGAAGACACCAAGCTGCCCACGTAAAAGGCCATGTTCCACATCGGTTTGCGTGCAAGGGGCGCCTTGGCCCGAAATTCAAACGCAACGCCGCGCAAGATCAAACCCACCAGCATCAGTGCAACAGGTAGATAAAGCGCCGTCAGGATCATTCCATGCGCTGCCGGAAAAGCCACAAGAAGGATACCGATTGCCAGCACCAACCACGTTTCATTGGCGTCCCAGAACGGTCCGATCGACGCAATCATCCTGTCTTTTTCATCGTCCTCTGCGAAGGGAAAAAGCACCCCAACACCGAGGTCATAGCCGTCCAAGACCACGTAGATCAGGATCGAAAGTCCCATCAGCGCCGCAAAGACCAGTGGCAGCCATTCGGTTGGATCACCCAAAGCGTACATATCCGTCACTCCGCCGGAATGGGTGCCATGCCCGGGCGTTCAGGCCGCGCAATCCGCGTACCTGCCCCACCTTTGCGGGCAATGTAGAACAGCACCGTGATGTAAGCGATCAACAACACGACGTAGACCGCAAGATAAATGAAGAGCGTTGTCGCCACCATCGGCGCCGGCACGTCAGCCACTGCCTGTTCGGTGGTCATCACACCGGTTACCAGCCACGGTTGACGCCCGATCTCGGTTGTGTACCACCCGGCCAGCGTTGCCACCCAGCCGGAAAAAGTCATGGGCACAAGCACCCACAAGAGAGGCTTGGGAAGAGCATCGGGCCCGCGGCGTTTATAGGCCATCAACGCCACCGCGACCCAGCTTAACAAAAGCATCGCCATGCCAGTACCCACCATCACCCGGAAGCTGTAGAAAACAGGTGCGACGGGCGGATGCATGACTGTGCCGTCATCCGCCACGAAATCATTCAATCCGGGCACCACGCCGTCCGCCTTGTGCTTGAGGATAAGCGAGGCTCCGTTCGGGATGCCGATTTCGAAATTGTTCTGGCGGGCCTCTTCGTCCGGCACGGCGAACAACAGCAACGGCACGTTGCCGCGTGTCTCCCAGTTGCCTTCCATGGCCGCCACCTTGGCCGGTTGATGTTCAAGCGTGTTCAATCCATGAAAATCGCCGGCCAAGATTTGCAGCGGGATCAGTAACGCGCCCAGGCTCAAACCCGTGACAAGCGACACCCGGCTGTCCTCGGACTTGTCACCGCGCAACCAGCGATAAGCCCCGATGCCGGCCAGAAGGAACGCCACCGTAAGACCGGACGCCAGAAGCATGTGCACCAATCGATACGGCAGCGACGGATTGAAGATGATCGCAAACCAATCAGTGGCATGGGCCACGCCCTCGCGCATCTCAAACCCGACAGGCGTATGCATCCAACTCGACAGCACCAGAATCCAGAACGCCGACATGGTTGTCCCAAATGCCACGAGGAACGTGGCCAGCGTGTGCAACCATCCCGGCACACGGCTGAAACCAAAAAGCATGATGCCCAGGAATACGGCCTCTAGGAAGAATGCGGTCATTACCTCGTAGGCCAGCAATGGACCCGCGATGTTGCCCACTGTCTCCATGAAACCTGGCCAGTTGGTACCGAACTGGAACGACATGGTTATCCCCGAAACCACACCCAATGCGAAGCTAAGGGCAAAGACCTTGACCCAAAAGCGGTAGGCCTTGATCCAACGTTCCTCACCCGAGCGTGCAAATCGCAGTTTGAAGTACAAAAGGACCCAACCCAATGCGATGGTGATTGTCGGAAAAAGGATGTGGAATGAGATATTCGCACCGAACTGAATGCGTGACAGTATGAGCGTATCCATGGTTAATTCTCTGATGTTTTGTCAGGGTGTTACCCGTTCCGTTACCAACGCACTTAGTGGATTGGACCGCTTTGTCGCCGGCCCTGCGACCAGACAACGCAGACCAAAACGACGCACCCTGTCCGTAATCAGTTGGAAGTTTCAAGCCGGGTTTGTGGCCATCCTCTTGCCATCACTCGCAGATCAATCTCTACAATAAGACGATGTTGTTAGCGACCTTCGCACAACCGTCGCTGCACGTGTCGCAATGGCTAGCACCAAAAAGACACATCTGTCGCGGAAGTCGCTGCCACCAAAATTGGCGGCAGATAAGACCTTACGAAAAAGCACAGACTTTTGTTAAACCAAGGTAATCCGTCGCAATCACTTGAAACATATTCGGCAATGGCTTTGGTCCTGCCGTGCTCGGCTATGCAGCTGCAAACCCAGCGTCCAGTGCCAAAATCACCTGGTTCACCTCTGTCTCGGAAATGATCAGCGGTGGCGACATCAACAGGTTGTTGCCGCCGATCCGCACCATCGCCCCGGCCTCATACGTCGCCTGATGCACACGCTTGATGGTGGTCATATCCATCGGCGTTTTGACCGCCCGGTCGCTTACCAACTCAATACCCGTCATCAACCCGTGCCCGCCGCGCACATCACCAATGATGTCGTACTTCTCCTGCAACGCTTTAACGCCCTCGTAAAGCTGCGCGCCACGCACACCAGCATTGGTCTTCGTGTCCAAGCGCAGCGTCTCGGACAAGCACGCCACAACGGCCGCCGCCCCGACAGGGTGAGCCGAATAAGTGTAGCCGGTCCAAATTGCGCCATCGGCACCCGCATTTTCAAAGACATTTGCCACGGCATCACTCACCAGCACACCGCCAACCGGGAAATAGGCGCTGGTGATGCCCTTCGCGACGGTCATCATGTCGGGTTTCACACCCCAATGCCGGGCGCCGGTCCAATCGCCGGTGCGACCAAAACCACAGATCACTTCATCTGAAATCATCAGGATGCCGTAGCGATCACAGATCTCCCGCATGTGCCTCATGAAGGACGCATCAGGCACGATCACACCCCCCGCGCCCTGCACAGGCTCCATGATAAAGGCCGCAATCGTGCTTGGGTCTTGGAACTCCACCTCATCCTCAAACGCCGCAGCGATCTTCTGGGCCAGTTTTGCCGGATCCGTCTCGTCGTAGGGGTTGCGATAAGTGTAAGGGCTTGGCAGATGATAACACCCCGGCAAAAGCGGCTCATACGTGATACGGAACCGATTGTTGCCGTTTACGCTGGCCCCGCCCCAATGGGTGCCGTGATAGCCTTTTTTTAGGCTGATGAACTTGGTGCGCGTGTGCTCGCCCCGCAGCCGGTGATACTGCCGCGCCATACGCAGGGCGGTGTCCACCGCATCCGATCCGCCGCTGGTGAAGAACACCCGGCTCATCCCGTCCTCGGCAAAGAACTCCTGCACCGCATAGGACGCCTCAATGGCGGGCGGGTTGCTTGTGCCGGCAAAGGCAGAATAGTACGGAAGCTCCCAAAGCTGATCGGAAATTGCCTGCTTGATGGCATCGTTGGAATAGCCAAGGTTGGTGCACCACAAACCGCCAACGGCATCCACCACCCGATGACCATCAATGTCGATGATCTCGACCCCCTCAGCCCGCTTGATGATTTTCGGTGCATGCGCCTGCTGCTCGCCGGGATGCCCCATCGGATGCCACAAGTGGCGGGCGTTCATTTCTCGCAGAAAGTTGTCGTCTTTCATGGGGGCCTCCCTCTGAGTCGAGAATTTGATCAAATTCTGACAGCACAGATGTGACCTGTCCAGTCGCCGCGGAGTTTAGGCTGAAGAAGACTGGTCGAGTTCCGTGTGTCACGCGTTGTCGACCTTATAAAAGATGGGCGTTAACAGCTGTCACACCATTTGCCGCATCGCGCCAGATCTTGGACGGGCAAAAGCCCTGAATTTCCCGTGCGCAGGGCACCGCAAACGGCGCTTGGTCTGCCCGACAGACAGGCACGGCAAGACCGGGTTTTCTGGTACGTCATGCGTGATTCTACGGCCCAATACCCGGCTCAGTTCGCGCTTCTGAGCGCGAGTCAGCGATTGAAGGAACACAGGCCCCAAAAGCAGGCTTTCCGACGCCAGACCATTGGCAAAGACAACCGAGTGATCGTCGCAAAGAAAGTGATGCCAGCGCATTGCTTTCTTCCCCGGCATGAACCGGATACCCGGCAGGCCGGTCAGCGCCTTGGCCGGAACCATAGCTGGCGTATCAAAAAAGTCTTCCAGCTGGTCATGCATCCCAACCACGACGCGGTGCTGTCCCGACAGGACCAAGTCTCTTACCGGCAGGTTGGGCCCCAACGCGCCTTGACGGATCAAGATCGGCTTTTGAGCCAGCCCGACCGTTTCAAGTGGTTCGACCCCGGACCAGACCCACCGTACTGCACGCGCAAGACCATCTGCTGCCAGAATCATATCCCCGCTGCGTAAAACCTCGACCGGGACATCGCCGCCAGGTGTCGCGATCATGCTGCCGGGTGCATAGCATGCGGGGATCGTGCCTGAATTGGCAGAGCTTTGCCGGTAGTAGCTTGAACCACCGTCATCCGATTGGAACGACTCGTTGGGGCCAGTTGGTCCAAGATCTGTGCTTTCCAAACCAGCAGCCGGGCCGTCGGAGCCTTCGACAGTGTTGCCGAAATACGAAAAGAACTGGACGACGTTGCCGTTGCCATCGACCAATGCAACGGCATCACCAGAATGGAAATTCCCGGCCGAGCTGCCCGAACTGAACCCAGGTGTAGACTGGTCGACAACATAGACATCATGCCCTGACATCGTGTTGGTCGACGTCCCAAGCGAAAATGAATCCTGTATAGTGCCATCATCGTTGTAAATGTAGACGGTCCAGCCAGAAGGGTCGGTGCCTTCCGGCAAAGCAACCTCGACGAACTCTTGCGAGCTGTCTCCATAAACCTGGAACTCGGAAATATAGCCTGACATCTGCGCGCCGCCAAAAAAGTCTTTGGGCACCATGAACTTGCGATCTTAAAATTCTGCCAAACGGTGTGTTGAAACCGATTAAAACTTTAATGACCACCCGCACGATCCGATTTGCAGCGTCTTGGATGCAGTCACAATGCGGTCGGTCAAAACACAGGATTCACGCCTAGGGACCCGGCGGCGCACACAACAACGTGTCGTGCATCAGGTACGAATTGATACGGGTGGCACTCTGACAACGTTTTGCCTTCAACGAATAGCAATTCATCCATTTGACTTGGACCCCGGGGAAGGTCGTGCAAATCGACTTGCCCTAACCCATGCTTCCTCTTACGGTGCCGGCTACCTCGGGGTGTTGTCGGACAGTCTCCGCAACTGAGATGCATCATGCGAACCCGTTGAACCTGAACCGGCTAGAACCGGCGGAGGGAAGGTTTCATGGACCACCATCCATCCTTGCCCTCTCGCCGCAAAGGAGGATGCCATGAAACATCTTGTTTTTGCTGCGGGAATTCTAGGTGCTGCGACCGCCTCGATGGCCGACACACCAGAACTGACCGTTTACACCTATGACAGCTTTGTCTCGGATTGGGGCCCCGGCCCGCAAGTCGAAGAGGCCTTTGAAAAGATCTGCGAATGTGACTTGAACTTGGTCGGGATCGAGGATGGCGCGGCCCTTCTGGCGCGAATGAAACTGGAAGGTGCGGGCAGCGACGCGGATATTGTGCTGGGTCTTGATACGAACCTCATCGTTGCCGCGAGGGAGACCGGTCTTTTTACCCCTCACAATGCCAACCCGGATCTGGATCTTCCGATTGGTTGGGACGACCCTACCTTCCTGCCGTATGATTGGGGTTACTTCGCGTTCGTGCACAATGCAGACGCCGATGCGCCAAGCAATTTCAGGGCTCTGGCCGACAGCAGCATGAAGATCGTCATTCAAGATCCGCGCTCTTCCACTCCTGGTCTGGGTCTTCTGATGTGGGTCAAGACGGCATATGGAGACGAAGCTCCAGAGATATGGGCAGGGCTGGCAGACAATGTGGTGACCGTGACCAAAGGCTGGTCCGAAGCCTACGGTTTGTTCCTTGAGGGTGAAGCGGACATGGTGCTTAGCTATACCACCTCTCCTGCATATCACTTGATCGCCGAAGAGGATGCTGGAAAAGCCGCAGCGGCGTTCGATGAAGGCCACTACATGCAAGTTGAAGTCGCGGCCAAATTGGCCGGAAGCGATCAGCCGGAATTGGCCGACCAATTCATGACCTTCATGCTGTCGGACACGTTCCAGAGCATCATTCCAACCACCAACTGGATGTACCCGGCAGTAATGCCCGAGGCGGGTCTTCCAGAAGGTTTCGAAACACTCGTGACCCCGGAGAAGTCGTTGTTGCTTAGCCCTGAAGAGGCGGCCGCAGCGCGGAATGCCGCGTTAGATGAATGGTTGACCGCACTCAGCCGGTAAACCGTGTCGCGAAAAGCAGTGGAACGGGCTTTTCTCGACACGTGCTAAGCGCCAAGCTTGGGTGGGCTGTCGCGATTGCGGTTGCGGCGGTCATCCTAGGGGCGCTTGCCGCCGTCGCTTGGCGGGCCGAATCCGGACGCGGCTTGGGACCACCAGATTGGGCCGCCCTGCGGTTTACTGTTATACAGGCCAGTCTTTCGGCAGTATTCAGTGTCTTGTTGGCCATCCCGGTGGCGCGCGCACTGGCACGCAGACGTTTTGCCGGGCGCCGTGTATTGATTGCACTTTTGGGGGCGCCGTTCATCCTTCCAGTGATCGTGGCTGTTCTGGGCCTGATCGAAGTGTTTGGTCGCGCTGGATGGGTCAGTGCGGCGTTGGTGACACTTGGTCTGCCGCCAGTACAGATTTACGGGCTGCATGGCGTGGTTCTGGCCCATGTCTTTTTCAACCTTCCGTTGGCAACAAGGCTGATCTTACAGGGTTGGCAGGAAGTGCCGGGGGAGCGATTTCGGCTGGCGGCACAACTGGGCATCACCGGGTGGGCGATGATCCGTGTGATCGAATGGCCGATGCTTGCCCGCGTGGTGCCCGGCGTCATCACAGTGATTTTCGCGATCTGCCTAACCAGTTTTGCGGTTGCCCTAACGCTTGGCGGCGGCCCGCGTGCCACCACGATTGAATTGGCTATCTATCAGGCGTTCCGGTTCGACTTTGACCTCGGTCGCGCCGCGATGCTGTCGGCGGTTCAGCTTGGTTTGACCGTGCTGGCCGGCGGCTTGGCACTATGGCTATCGCGAGGCGACGGGTTTGGGTCCGGGTTGGACCGACCTGTACAACGGTGGGATGGCAGCCAACGTACCGCCAAGCTGTTGGACGGTGGATGGATTTCACTGGCCGCCTGTTTCCTTTTACTGCCGCTTCTTGCAATCGCGCTGGCCGGTTTGCCGGGCCTGATGGACCTGCCCGCACAAGTCTACCGTGCGGCGGCTATTTCGATTGCCGTGGCCAGCCTCAGCACCGCGTTATTGCTTGCGATGGCCATTCCAATGACCGCTGCCATAACATTGGGGCGTGGCCGTTTTGTAGAACTTGCAGGCATTTTGGGTCTCGCCGCATCGCCGTTGGTCATCGGCACAGGTCTTTTCATCGTGATCCGACCGTGGAGCAATCCGCTGGCCTGGGCCCTGCCGGTGACGGCGTTGGTAAATGCCATCACCGTTTTGCCCTTTGCGCTGCGCATTTTGGTGCCTCGCGCACGCGACGTCATCCAACGCCAAGGCAAATTGGCGCTTTCGTTGAACATAACTGGCTGGCCATTTCTACGCCAGATCCTGTTGCCGCGCATGCGGGCGCAGATCGGGTTTGCCGCAGGTCTTGCCGCAGCGCTGTCGATGGGAGATCTGGGCGTTATCACCCTGTTTGCAAATCCCGATGTCGCCACTTTGCCCTTACAGGTTTATCGCTTGATGGGCGCTTACCGAATGGAAGCTGCCGCAGGTGCAGCATTGCTATTGCTGACCTTGTCTTTCGGGGTTTTCTGGCTGCTCGACAGAGGAGGGCAACGCCATGCTGAGGCTTGAGAACTGCGTGATCCGCAACGGTGCCTTCACCCTTCGCGCCGATCTTGATGTGCGTCCGGGTGCTCGGGTGGCGATCATAGGGCCGTCCGGAGCCGGAAAATCGACCCTGATAGAAGCGATCGCCGGGTTCTTGCCAGTCGCCGAAGGGCGTGTGATCTGGTCCGGGATGGACATCACGGATATTGCGCCCGGCATGCGGCCTGTGGCGATGCTTTTTCAGGAAGACAACCTGTTCCCGCATCTCAGTGTTGCGCAGAATGTGGGCCTTGGGGTCAACCCAAGTCTGCGACTGACCACAACGGAGCATGAGGCCGTTCTGGCAGCAATCAAACGCGTCGGGCTGGAAAATATGGATGACCGCAAACCTGGCGAGCTTTCGGGCGGGCAGCGCAGCCGTGCGGCTTTGGCGCGGGTCTTGGTTCAACGCAAGGACTTGCTTTTGCTGGACGAACCCTTCGCCGCCCTCGGGCCTGCCTTGCGGATGGAGATGTTGGATCTGGTTGCAGACTTGGTGGAAGAGACCGGCGCGACACTTCTGATGATCAGCCATGCGCCGGAAGACGCAAGACGGATTGCGGGCCACGCCATCATGGTCGCCGAAGGCATGGCCCACGCGCCGGTGGAAACGGATCGGTTGCTTGACAATCCGCCCCAAGTTTTGCGCGACTATCTGGGCTAGGCCGCTGCCAGGCGCGCGCGTGTCTGGCCGATCGCCAAAGCTGCGCGGGCGGCCTCGCGCCCCTTCTCGACAAAATGGGCCCGGAAAATCGCCGTATGGTGATCCGTTTCTTGATAGTGATGCGGTGTCAGTGCAATCGAGAGAACCGGAATTCCGGTTTCCATCCCCGCCTGCATCAGCCCATCCACCACAGCTTGAGCCACGAAATCGTGACGGTAGATCCCGCCATCAACAACAAAAGCCGCGGCGGCGATGGCCGAGTAACGGCCGGTTTGCGCCAGATCACGCGCAAGCAAGGGCATTTCAAACGCACCGGGCACATCGAAAACGTCGACCTTTCCCGGCGGGATCAACTCGTGGAATCCATCCAGGGCACGACCGACAATATCGGCGTGCCAGTTGGCTTTTACAAAAGCATATCGGGTGTGTGTCATATGAAGGCTCCTTTCCAAATCGCGACACGTTCACCCAAGGCGCAGCACGACAGGAAAGGCGCACGGCGGCACCTTCGCTGGCGTTCTCTTCCATCCGGACTATGACCGTCGGCTCTGGAGTTTCACCAGATCTGCTGACCAAGGGGCTTGCGAAGCAAACCCATTGCGCTCGCGGGCTTACGGGTCAGTGCCCGCTTACCGCCGGTGGGGAATTTCACCCCGCCCTGAGAACACGCGTGAGAATGGAAAAGAATCGCGGCACGAACAAGCCGTATTTCCGGCGGGAGGAGTGGAATTTGCGGAACCAGAACTAGGGATGTTCCACAAACGCCTCGTTTCGTGCCGCGACACCTTGAAAAAGAGGGCGCACGTCAGATTTGGGGAAAGGTGTGACGTGCGCCCCTGAGTGGCGGCTTACGCCGGCAGGATCCCTGCTTCTTGACCAGCGGCCACTTCGTCCGCGTTAAGTGCGCCGTCTCCATCAGCGTCAAGCTGTTCGAAGGTGCCGGCCGGTGCGTCAGGCATGGCCGCCTGGAATTCATCCAACGAGACCATGCCATCGCCGTCGGCGTCCATGGCGAAGGCCATTGCCGGAAGAGTGAGGGCAAGCGCAAAAGTTGCTGCAGACAGTTTCTTGGTCATCTTTGGTTTCCCTTGTTTGGGTTCAGGTTGTCCGGGGCATTTTTACCCGCGGACCCTAAACATGAGGTCGGTTCATCCGGCCCAACAGGGGGAGCGCGGCACGACGGGGATTTCTTGCGGAAAGAGGCTCAAAGCCTCGCAAACGGTCGGCGCGGGCCTGCCGGGTGATGGCAAATCTGTGCCATAGCGCGGAAAGTGGCGCATCGCATGAATGCGTTTCGGCGAGAAGATGTTCAGTTGTGCAAAGAAGGTCCGACTTGCGAAAGATCGCCGAGTCGGATCACGCCAAAAGAGAGACAACCGGTCTGATCTGTCCGGTCTCGATCTTTCTGCGATTCAGTATGGGGGCATTCATAAAACGCCGAGCACTGGGGTGATTGGGATCCAAAACACCGATCCGCACCAACAAGGCCGCGATCGTACAATTGGCAGCCCGCGTGGTGCCATCGGTGATCTTTAACGCAATGCCCAGGCGCTTCTGAGGCGCAATCGCTACGAAATATCCTTCGGCCCCGGTTTTCAACGCAACAGGTTCTGAACACGCCCGCATCAATTCGGTGCATGCGCGGCGCTCGCCTGCGACAAGGTCAGGGTGTTTGATCATGGCCTGGCGCAGCTTCACCGCCGCAGTCTGGCGCACATCGGCACCTTCCTTCGCATTTGCAAACCACGCCATTGCGCGTCCCATCCCATGCATTGTGGTGATGGAATTGGGGGCCGAACACCCATCAGGCGCGAAGCCAGGGCTGACCTGACCGGTGATGCTTTCAAACGCTTCGAAACAGGCTTTTTGAACCGGGTGGTCTGGATCTATGTAATCCGGTCCACTCTTGAGAAACTTGGACAGCGTCAGAAATCCTGCATGCTTGCCCGAGCAGTTGTTGTGCACTTGGCACGGCTTGCCATCGGTCTTGATCAGATAATTGAACGCTGCGCGGTCCTGCGGCATCTGGGGACCGCATAGAAAGTCATCGTCGGTGAGGCCGAGTTCGGCCAACCAAGCTCTTACTCTGTCAGTATGAATGGCGGCACCTTGGTGCGAGGCACAGGAAAGTGCGAGATGTTCGTCGTGAAGACCGAAGGCATCCGCTGCTCCGCTTTCCACCATCGGCAGAGCCTGAATCATCTTGGCCGAACTGCGCGGATAAACAACCGCGTCAGGATCCCCCCAACATTCAACAATTTCGCCTGCCTGATCACAGATCACCGCATGGCCCATATGAACACTTTCTACGATCGGCCCGCGCCAGATTTCTGTCAGGGGGACGGCATTCGTCATAGGCCACTCCGGTCAATTGGACGCGCGAAAATTCGCCAATTCATCCTTTCATATCTCGCGTGTTTCAGGCTATTGTTGCAATGTCGAGAAAGAAATGGCCAGGGCATAGAAAATTCCAACAAGGAATGAACCGGGCTGGGGATTATTGAGGTTAAAGACAGCTTGGAGGCTGATCGAAATGGGATCACTGAAAGCAATTGGTTTGGCGAGCGCCCTGTTGGCGTTGGCAGGCGTAGGCGCATCTGCACAAGAAGAAAGCACCAACCAAGTGGCCGCAAAAACCGCTTGGAGCGTGTTTGAAGACGCCGATCCAAAAGAGTGCTGGGCGGTGTCGTCGCCGACCGAAACGGTCAACACAAAGGATGGGCGGGTCGTTGCCGTACGTCGTGGCGATATCCTGCTGATGACGTTCTTTCGCCCCGGCGCGGGCGTGCAGGGTCAGGTGACATTCACCGGTGGCTATCCCTTTGCGGGCGGATCCACCGTGAACGTCAATATCGGCGGGCAGCAATACGAGATGTTCACCGAAGGCGAATGGGCCTGGCCGGCCAGCACGTCGGACGACGCCAAGATTATCGCGGCAATGAAGCGCGGGGCCAGCGCTGTACTGACCGCGCGGTCAGGGCGTGGAACAGTCACCAAGGACACATTCTCTTTGTCCGGGTTTACTGCGGCGATCGACGAAGCCGAAAAACGCTGTCAGTAAGCCAGTTTTCGATAAACGCCTACGCGTCGCGCGGTGCTGCTGCGCGGCGCAAACGGTCGTTGATCGCGCGGCCCAACCCGATTTCTGGGATTGGGGACACGGCAATGGTCGTCGCACCCATCGCATCCAAAGCATGAAGATGGCCAAAGAGGTTTGCAGCGGCCTCTGTCAGGTCACCAGACTCGGATAGATTAAGGTCACATGCGATCTTGCCAAAGCCAAGTAGGCGCTCATCCGGCCCGATGTCGACGGCATTCAGGCGGACCGGCGCGCCCGGTGCATAGTGCGAGGCCATCTGCCCGGGTGCGTTCATGGCATCCGTTGCCGCACGTGTGTACAAAGGAACGCCTATAGCGGTTGTGATCGCTTCAACTGGCAATCCACCGGGGCGCAAAAGCGTGGGTTTTTCAACAAGCCCGACAATCGTGGACTCTACCCCGACGTCGCAGGCACCACCGTCCAGAACAGCTTCGATTCGTCCGTTCAACCCGTCCAGAACATGAGCTGCACTGGTGGGGCTGATCCGACCAGAGGGGTTGGCAGACGGCGCAGCAATCGGGCCACCGAATTCTTTCAACAGGTCCTTGGCTACGGGATGCGCGGGCACACGGATGGCCAGGGACGGCAACTCTGCGGTGACCAAGGGCGACAAAACACTGTCTTGTTTCAACGGCAAAACCAGCGTCAGCGGCCCTGGCCAAAAGGCGCTGGCCAGAATTTCGGCTGTGTCAGACCATTCCACAAAACAGCGTGCGGTTTCGGCGCTGTCAACATGCACGATCAAGGGATTGAACCGCGGTCGCCCCTTGGCTTCGAATATTCGCGCCACAGCGTGGTCATTGCAGGCGTCTGCGCCAAGCCCGTAGACCGTCTCGGTTGGAAATGCGACGAGTCCCCCGCCGCGCCAGATTTCTGCCGCCGCTGCAAAGCCACCTTTTTCGGCCTTCAAGGTTTTTGTTCTAAGGGTCATTTGCAGTCTGACGCGGCGTTTTTGTTGCTGGCGCGGGCCGTTGAAATACTCTGGTCACAGTTTGAGACTCACACAGATACAGACGTGCAGCGCCAATTCCAAGCTGCGCCCCTGCTTTGACCCAGGAGACAGACATGCCCTACCGCGCACCGGTGGAAGACTTTCAATTCCTGTTTGATCACGTGGTCGATTTGGACCGCATCACCGCGACTGACCGTTTCGCCGAGGCGACGACGGACGTGACAAATGCCATTCTGACAGAGGCCGGACGGCTGAGCGAAGAAGTGCTTTCTCCTCTGCAACGTGTTGGCGACCTGCACCCGGCGCGGCTGGAAAACGGTGTGGTGCGGACCAGCCCCGGATTTGGCGACGGGTACAAGGCGATTGCAAAAGGGGGCTGGGTCTCCATCGCTGCAAGTCCCCAGTCTGGTGGCATGGGTCTACCGATGACTGTGACCACGGCCGTGAACGAGATGATGGCCAGCGCATGTCTAAGCCTTCAGGTCAGCCCGCTTATGACGCAGGGCCAGATCGAAGCATTGGAGCATCACGCGAGTGACGCAATCAAGGAATACTACCTGCCAAAGCTGGTCAGCGGCGAATGGTCGGGGACGATGAACCTGACAGAGGCGCACGCCGGCAGCGATGTCGGTTCCCTGCGCACCCGCGCCGAGCCCAACGGCGACGGAACATATGCAGTGACCGGCCAAAAAATCTACATCAGCTGGGGCGACAACGATTTCACCGAAAACGTCGTGCATCTGGTTCTGGCGCGCCTGCCCGATGCACCGTCCGGCACAAAGGGAATCAGTCTCTTTCTGGTACCGAAAATCATCCCGGAACCGGACGGCAAACTTGGCCGGGCCAATGACCTCAAAGTGGTAAGCCTCGAACACAAGCTAGGTTTGCATGGCAGTCCGACAGCCGTAATGCAGTATGATGGCGCAACCGGCTGGATCGTGGGCAAGCCCAACGACGGAATGCGCGCCATGTTTACCATGATGAACAACGCGCGGCTTGGTGTGGCCACGCAAGGTGTGGGCGTCGCCGAAGGCGCGCTGCAACATGCCAGCGCCTATGCGAATGACCGCAAGCAGGGCCGCAGCAACGTGGACAACGCAACCGGCACGATCGTAGACCATGCCGATGTCCGCCGCATGCTTGCCACGATGAAAGCCGAAACCTTCGCGGCGCGTGCGATTGCGCTTAGCTGTGCCGCAGCGATTGACATGGAAAGTGCGACCGGAGAGGTTGACTGGGCCGCACGCGCTGCGTTCCTGACCCCCATCGCCAAGTCGTTTGGCACCGAAACCGGTATGATGGTGGCCAATATGGGGGTGCAGGTTCATGGTGGGATGGGCTATGTCGAGGAAACCGGTGCGGCGCAGTATCTGCGCGACGTGAGGGTAACGGCGATTTACGAAGGCACGAATGGTATTCAGGCAATGGATCTTGTGGCACGCAAGCTTTCCGACGGTGGTGACGCCGCACATGCGATCCTGGACGAGATCGAGAGCGAGGCCGAAGCGGCGCGGGCCAAACTGCCCGAATTGGCCGAACCGGTCTGGCAAGCAACGGAAACCCTGCGTGAGGGATTGGAATGGATGGTGGCCCAAGGTGATTTGAACGCGCGTTTCGCAGGTGCAGCGCCGTTCCTAAAAGCGTTTGCACGGGTCCTGGGCGGGCATTTCCATCTTGCGGCGGCCATGGCCGATGACAATGGTGCGCGGACGCGTCTTGCGCGGTTTTACATCACGCGTCTCCTGCCAGAAGCCAACGCGTTGTTGACGCATGCCACTGCGGGCGCGGCCGATCTGTATGCCATGCCACCCGAAGATTTTGCTGCTTGATGAGCGACGGGGGCAAGATCCGCACACCGTGGGACATGCCCCCGGACCAAGGTGCCGCAATTGAAGTGGCACCTGGTGTCTTTTGGTTGCGCCTTCCGCTGCCGATGGCACTGGATCACGTGAATGTCTACGCCCTCGACGAAGGCGAAAGCTGGACGATCGTGGATACGGGAATTCGGTCCAAGCGATCCGTCGCTTTGTGGGAAGAAATCTTGTCCGGGCCGCTTGGCGGCAAACCTGTCAGCCGCGTGATCCTGACCCATCACCACCCCGATCATATCGGCATGGCGGGCTGGTTGATGGATCGTTTCGACGCGGAATTGGTGATGACGCGCACCTCATACCTGATGGCGCGCATGTTGATCCTCGACATCGAAGAACGACCAACGCCGCAAGCGGTCACGTTTTGGACGCGGGCCGGGATGAAACCGGAAATCATTGACGCACGCAAAAACGACCGACCCTACAATTTCGGCGATATCTGCGCCCCGATTCCGGTGGGGTACACCAGAGTGAAGCAAGACGATGTGCTGCATGTCGGAGGGCGGGCTTGGCAGGTACACATCGGCAACGGCCATGCACCCGAACACCTCACACTGTGGAGCCAAGACGACAATCTGGTGATTGCCGGTGATCAGATTATCTCGTCGATCAGCCCGAATATTGGCGTTTATCCGACCGAGCCGGAGGCCGATCCGGTTGCCGATTGGCTGGAAGCCTGCGAGCGGTTGTCAGCCCTGGCAAAACCTAATCATCTGGTCCTGTCTGGGCACAAGCTGCCTTTTACCGGGTTGCCGATCCGCATGCGACAATTGGTTGATAACCACCACGGTGCGTTGAAGCGGTTGCTTGCCCATCTCGAAATGCCAAAAACCGCGGGCGAATGCTTTGCTCCACTTTTCAAACGCAACATTGATGGCGGCACTTACGGGCTGGCCCTGGTTGAAGCGGTTGCGCATCTTAACCATCTCCATCAGGCTGGACAGGTTACGCGGACGTTGCGGGACGATGGCGCGTGGCTTTGGCATGCCAAGGGGGTGAGAAATGATGGACGATAAGATTGAGACATCTGCCGAGATGGCCGAGGCGGCAGCTTTGCCGCGTTGCCACGAAGTGCATACCGACCCAGACAAGCCACACCCGGATGTGCCCGAAAAGCTGGCCAAGGGAGATCTGAAACAGAAAAGCCCAGCGCAATGGGCCTATGAACGCCTGATTCTGTATATACAAAACTTCGAGGAAACCTTGGACAATGAACACGAGGTTGCCATGGGGTTCACCGGGGGCAATGCCGGTGTGCTTCGGATCGAAGGTATGGGGTATTTCGACCCCGACATTCTGACGTTCTATGGGACGGACCAAGCGGGGGCCAAAACGCAACTTGTGCAGCATGCCAGCCAACTAAGCGTCATGTTACGTGCTCTGCCAAAACCAAAGGAAGAAGAACCCCCGGTTCGGATCGGGTTCCAATTGGCGCAAGATTTGGAAAACTCCGACTAGTATGCTTTCGGTTCGACCAGACGGTCACATCTTCTTTGAATTTCGTGTGGCAACGGGTGCGAAACAGCGGGACCACTAAGGTTATTCACAAATCCTTTCCACTGCGACGATGCGGGTCGTGACACCCTGGTTGAAATCCGTTATCCAGCGAACGACGTGAACATTACGGAAGATGAGGAACAGGACCATGGCCGACGACCACAAGCACGGTGAAATGAACATCGAAGTTCAGGAAAAGACCTTTGAAGGGTTCGTCAAGGTCGCAGCCTACACAATTATCGGTTCATTTGCGTTTCTTATCTTCGTTGCGATGATCAACGGCTAGCCCTGGTCAAGCTGAATTCAATTTGAAGAGGCTACGCGTGCAGCACGGTCGTTGCGAATGTGGTCGGCTTGTGACCGGTCCTTATCCCAGCAAGTAAAGCAACAGATACAGCATTGCTGCCCCCGATAAGATGGCAGCGATCACATTGCGGGTAACCCAACCTACGACAATTGTGGCCAAGGCCGCCGACAGACGCGCGGGATCAAGCGCCCCGCCAGTGGCCTCTGGCCACATCACCAGCGGAGCGACCAGGCCGGGCAACACGGCGACAGCCGTATATCGCAAGTGTCGCAACAACCAGGGTGGCAACGGACGGTCGCCCACAATCCCGATGAAAAGAAAACGCATCGCATAGCTGCCCAGGCCAAGTAAGATGATGACGGTCCAGATGGTGAACGTATCCATCAACCCGCCTCGCTGGTCGACGTGCGCCGCTCGACCTCCGCCCCGGTCATCATGCCCAGAAGGCCTGCCACAAGCAGACCCATGTTGTAGGGCAGAAACGCGAAAATCAGCGCTGCGGAAACGGATACAAAGGCTGCTGCGACATGCGCCCTGGTGCGAAGCATCGGCATGATCAAGGCCAAGAATGTAATCGGCACTGCGAAATCCAAGGCCATCCACTCCGGGATGGTTTCGCCAACCAGCGCGCCAAACAGCGTGAAAACGTACCAAAACGGACAGATTGGCGCGACTGTTCCCCAAAAATAAGCCAAACGCAGACGCAACGGCCAGCCAGGGTTTTCCTCACATCGTAAAACGGACAACCCATAGCTTTGGTCAACGATGAAATAGGCGGCAATTGCACGATGCCATAACGGCGCCGCCCCCAGATGCGGCGTCAGAGACGCCGAGTACATTGCCATCCGCAAGTTCACCGCAAGGGCCGAAGCCAAGACGATCAAGGTCGGCACATCTTCAAGCATCAACTGCAAGGCAGTGAATTGGGCAGCCCCGGCAATGACCGCAACCGAAAAGCTGAGCGTGGCGAACACGCTTAGGCCCGCTTCTGTGGCGACGACACCAAAGAGCGTGGCGAAAGGTACCAGCACCAGCAAAAAGGGTGCCGCGTCGCGCACCCCTCGCAGGAACACTGATTTGGTGGTTTCCGTCGCCACGCCAACGCCCTAAACTATTTTAAATCTTTTGATCCCGCCTACCGGGTTCTACCAGAGATTGCAAACGGGGTTTGTCTTTGACGACACATGACGACACGCATGGCTACTTGATTGCGCCGGACCCTAAGGCCGTGCGCTTGACACGTGCTGTGTCAGGCGTGGATCACAAGGGCGAACAGACCCAGATTTCAGTTGTGGAAGAACGGCCTCTGACCATTTTCCTGAACGGGCAGGAGATCGTTACAGCGATGACGATCGGGGATTACCCGGACTTTCTGGCTCTTGGATTTCTCCGCAATCAAGGGATGCTCAAGGACGGCGAAACGGTCACCGGCATTGAGTATGATGAGGATCTGGAAACCGTGGTTGTGCGCACCGAGGGGCAAACCACGTATGAAGAAAAGCTGAAGAAAAAGACCCGCACGTCCGGTTGCGCGGTGGGTACGGTGTTTGGCGACATGATGGAAGGTCTGGAGGAAACGGTGCTGCCTGACATCTCGGTAAAAACGTCCGAGCTTTATGCATTGGCCGCCCGGATAAACCGCACGCCGTCGCTCTACTTGGAAGCAGGAGCGATCCACGGCACGGTGTTGTGTCAAGGGGATCGCCCACTGGTTTACATGGAAGACGTCGGACGGCACAACGCGGTCGACAAGATCGCAGGCTGGATGTTTTCAGAAGGCATTTCACCCGACGACAAGCTGCTTTACACAACGGGGCGCCTGACGTCAGAAATGGTGATCAAAACGGCCCTGATGGGCATCCCAGCACTGGCGTCTCGTTCTGGTTTCACCGCCTGGGGAGTCGAAATCGCCCGTGAGATCGGACTGACCCTAATCGGCCGGATGCGTGGTCAGCGGTTCGTATGCTTAGCAGGCGAAGATCGGTTGGTCCGTGATACCGACCCAAGCTCGGTGCCCGAAGAGGACAAGAAACATCGCCGGAAAAGCGCAGAGGGTGCCGCGTGACAAAAACACGTCATTTCAATGCCACGATTTTGCATGACGGCATATGTCTTCTTAACCCAATGGACAAGCTCGCGCGCTGATGCAGCCGCTCGGTGTCATACTTGCGGGCGGCCAAGCCACGCGTATGGGTGGCGGCGACAAGGGTCTGCTGACCTTGGGTGATTGCACGATACTTGATCATGTCGTGGGGCGGCTTTTGCCGCAAGTGGCGGGTATTGCCTTGAACGCGAATGGTGACCCAAACCGGTTTGCCAATCTGAACTTGCCAGTCCTGCCTGACAGTATTGAAGGCTTTGCCGGGCCACTTGTTGGTGTTCTGGCAGGCTTGGATTGGGCTGCGGAAAAAGGCGCAGACGCGATTGTTACAGTGGCCGCTGACACGCCGTTTTTCCCCCGGGATCTGGTTGCGGGGTTGACCGCGACCTCAAAGGGTATGGCCTATCCCCTGGTCCTTGCAGCCACAAGGCGGGCCAAGGGCGAAGAAACCAAATCCATGAGCCGGTCTGGTCTGATCCGGCACCCAACTTTTGGCCTTTGGCCCGTGGCCCTTCGCGACGACCTTCGCACCGCGCTGGTCGACGGGCTGCGCAAGGTCGTGATCTGGACAGAAAAGCACGGCGGTCGCGAGGCGGTGTTCGAGCATTCTGGCGATCCTTTCTTCAACGTGAATACGCCAGAAGACCTCGTTCGTGCGCGCGAGATGCTTGAGGGTACGAGATGAAAATATACGGTGTCGTAGGTTGGAAAAACGCCGGAAAAACAGGCCTGATGGAGCGGTTGGTAACAGAAATCAGCAGCCGCGGCTTTTCCGTTTCAACGGTCAAGCATGCCCATCACAGTTTTGACGTGGATCACCCCGGTAAAGACAGTCATCGACACCGCGTCGCCGGTGCAACCGAAGTCCTTTTGTCTTCGCGCAATCGATATGCGCTTATGCATGAGTTGCGAAATGAAGAAGAACCGGCGCTGGATTCTCTTCTGGGCATTCTCTCACCCGTCGATCTCGTACTGATAGAAGGCTACAAACGCGATGTGCATCCCAAGGTCGAGGCGCATCGCGTGGTTACGGGCAACCCCCTTATAGCGCCGAACGATCCCACGGTGAAAGCTGTGGCCAGCGATACGCCTATGACGCTGGACCGGCCTGTTTTCAACCTGGATGACACCAAGGCCATCGCGGATTTCATTCTGAATGAGGTCGGTCTGTGACTCCGTTCGAAACGGTTGCCATAGTTGATTGGTCGGGCGGCAATGACACCGGGCCAAATCCACGTAAAGACGCGATTTGGCTTGGGTTAACACGCAATGGTGATGATGCGGAACCTAAGTACATACGCAATCGTATGGAAGCCGAGAGCATTCTATCAACCCTGGTCGAAACCGAGCTTTCAGCCGGTCGACGGTTGTGTCTGGGGTTCGACTTTCCTTTTGGGTTTCCCACAGGCTTCGCCAAAGGATTGACCGGCATAGGCAACCCATTCGCAGTATGGGATTGGTTGAATCGATACATCCAAGACACACCCCGCGCCAACAATCGCTTTGACATTGCCGCGCGGATAAATACGGCCTTTCCCGGGACCGGACCCTTTTGGTTCAACGGTCTGAAACGCGACATCGCGCACCTACCGCGCAAGGACACGCGCCATGGCCATGGGCTGCAAGACCGTCGGCGCGCCGAGAAACAGGCGAAAGGCGCCTTCACTTGTTGGCAAATGGGCGGCGCCGGTGCTGTGGGTGGACAGATTCTGACGGGTTTGCCAGTGCTTCAAAGGCTGCGGCAGAAGTTTCCCGGTCAGATATCGGTCTGGCCATTTGAATCGCTGGACACACCGGTATCCTTAGTCGAAATCTGGCCGGGCCTAATCAATCAGGCCGTGAAAGCCGCGGAAATGCAGGGCGGTATTCGTGACGCCCATCAGGTACGGCTTTTGGCCCGCGCGGTGTCCCGCTTGCACCGCGATGATCTCACCGCCATGCTGGCCATCGACGCGCCCGAAGAAGGATGGATCATGGGCCTTGGCCACGAAGACAAACTTGTCGCCGCAGCGACTGAGACACCTCAGCCGCCGCCGCTGCGCGATGATTGCTTCGCTTTGCCGGCCGGGGTGGATTGGACGCCAGTAGAGGATGCTCTGGCGATGCTGCGCGCGCGATTGCACCCGGTTGTGGGCGCCGAATCCGTACCTTTGTCACAGACGTTGAACCGGGTTCTGGCAGACGACCAGATTGCCGCTCGCGCCAACCCACCGCATCCAAACACCGCCGTCGACGGCTACGGATTCGCATTCGACAGCCTGTCTGAGGGAGATCAGGTTCTCCCCCTTGTAGATGGTCGCGCAGCCGCGGGTGCGCCTTATCCGCACTTTGTGCCGGGCGGACATGCCATCCGCGTCCTGACCGGCGCAGCCCTGCCAGAAGGCGTCGACACGGTAATCCTCCAAGAAGATGTGACGCTTGGCGGCAACCAGATTGCATTTCGAGCAGGCATCAAACCCAGCGCAAACACGCGGTGCGCGGGTGAAGACATAAAGGCGGGCGATATTGCCCTGCAGGCGGGGCAAAAGCTTTCGCCAGCGGACATGGCACTCGCGTCTGCAATCGGTCTGTCGGACATGATCGTCCGGACCAAGTTGCGCGTGGCTGTGGTTTCGACAGGCGATGAATTGGCCGAAGCAGGAACATCTGCCGGCCCGGGTCAGATTTACGATGCCAACCGACCAATGCTGTTGGCTCTTGTTCGTCAATTTGGATACGATGCCTTGGATCTTGGACGTATTCAGGATGACAGGACTAAATTGCGAAACGCTCTGGATCGTGCATCTGCCTCGGCAGACGTCATTCTGACATCCGGTGGCGCATCATCTGGCGATGAAGACCATGTTTCGGCTCTTTTGAACGAGGCGGGTGGAATGGCCGAATGGCGCATTGCCGTCAAACCCGGACGTCCTTTGGCCCTCGGTCTATGGGACCAAACACCAGTATTCGGACTACCTGGAAATCCGGTTGCAGCAATGGTGTGTGCCTTGATTTTCGCGCGGCCCGCGATGGCGGTTCTGGCGGGGGAAGGTTGGAAAACGCCCCAAGCTTTTGCCCTGCCGGCCGCGTTCGAGAAAACAAAAAAACCAGGAAGACGAGAGTATCTGCGCGCGCGGGTCAGAGAGGGCCAAGTCGAAATTTTCAAATCCGAAGGCTCTGGCCGGATCAGTGGCCTGAGTTGGGCCGATGGGCTGGTCGAACTGCCCGACGGCGCAGCCACGATAAAACGCGGCGATCCGGTGACGTACATTCCCTTTACCAGTTTCATTTAACCGCGTCTTTGAAGCAAGTCGGGCACAACCGAATTAGGCGACACAGCGTTCAGAGCGAACACATCACCGCCCGTCATAGCCCTTCTTTTGAGCTTGGTAGAGACGGGCGTACAGCCCGTTCTGCGCCAGCAGGTCGGCGTGTTGACCGTCTTCCACCAACTTGCCGCTTTCCAGAACGAAAATTCTGTCGGCATCTGCAACGGAACTCAACCTGTGGGCCACCACAATTGTTGTTTTGCCCTTTGTCAGACGGTCCAACGCCGACTTGATCCGTTCTTCGGTTGCTTGATCCAAGGCCGACGTCGCCTCATCCAACAAAAGGATCGGCGCATCGCGCAGAAAGGCGCGTGCGATGGCGATCCGTTGCTTCTGGCCACCAGACAGTTGTGCACCCTTGGGTCCGACAGGTGTATCGCCGCGTGACCGGATGAGATCTGCAATCTCGGCATTCTCCGCCGCCTTCCAGACATCCTCATCGGTCGCATCGGGGTTCACATACCGGATGTTGTCCCAGATCGAGGCGTTGAAAATAACGATGTCCTGCGCCACGACGGAAAAAGAACCGCGTAGGGCGGGCACGCGCAAGTCCCCAATGCTCGTCCCACCGAAACTGATTTTTCCATCTTGCACGTCGTAAAGCCGTGACAGCAAAGACAAGATCGTGGTTTTGCCTGACCCGGTTGAGCCTACGATTGCTGACACCTGTCCGCCTGAAAAAGTCATGTTCAATCCGTCAAACAGCGGTTGGTCTGGGGCATATGAAAACTTTATGTCCTGCAGAACAATGTCGCCGCCGGTATCGAACTGGTCAACGGCATCCGCCGCATCGGCGATGGTTGGTGTTTCAGAATACAGATTTCGCACCCGGTCCAGCAGCACGAGATTTGATTGCAACCCGCCAAAGAACTGCGCCAACAGCCGCGCAGGATCGAATACCATGACCATGCCCAGCAGGAAGGTGATGATAGCGGCGCCATCCATGTCAAAACTGGGGGACAGAACCATGTAACCGCCGCCGCCGATCACAAGCACATAGACAAAGGCCGAACTAAGGTCGATCGAAGGCAGGACCAAAGCCTGTGTGATTTGTACTCGGTTCATCAGGCGCTGAATTGCGCCAGTGCCGCCCATCAGTCGGGTCTTCTCAACTTCTTCTTGGCTGGCGATCTTGACGGTGCGCATCCCGTTCACCGTTTCTTCTATCCCGTTCATGTAGTTGCCAAGCGCGTGCTCGGCCTCACCTTGGCTTTGCTTCACCCGGTCAGAGACAAAATTCATCACCAGAATGATAAACGGCAACACGACAACGGCCGACGCAAACAGAATCGGGTTTTTCCAGATGAGATAACCGGACACGACGATCACCGTCACCGCATCGCGCAGCGCATTGGCCGCGCCAAGGCCAACAAAGACCCCGATCTGTTGGGTTTGCGTGACCAGTTTTTGGATGATCTCGCCAGATTTCGTCCGTTCGAAATACGCAAGGTCCAAGGACATGAGATGCCCAATCAAATCGCTGCGCATTTCGTAAATTGCCTGGTTCGAGATACGCACTGTGATCATCGGTGCAAGAAAAGACACCACGCCGCGCACAGTGAACAACAAGAACACAACCACGCAGACCATCAGCAGGTCACGCAACGCGCCGGCCTCAAAGATGACGCGCAATCCGTTTTCAGTCATCGCCAAAAATTGCTGGTAAACAAGGCCCTGCACAAGGATCAGACCGAGAACAATCAACAACTTGCCGGAATGCTTGCGCAGATACATCCGCCAAAACCAGCGCATATTGTCTTTGTCCGCCTGTGAATACAGCGGTTGGCGTTTTTTCGGTTTAGGATCGCTCATCCGGGCGTTGTCCACTGTTGCCATCGTCTCAGCAGCCTATAGGCGCTTTTGCGGCAAAGGTCAGCCCATGACCTTGCAGCTTGTGGCTTACGTAATTCTTACCAAGAAAAAGCACTGGCCGGCTATCTCAACCCGTCCTCGCCTTTGACCTCATCTGACGTCAAACCCCCCATGCGGTCGTGAATGCGGCCGCCGCGACTCATCGCGAGGACAAACAGAAGTTCCTCAGCCCGGGGCCCATCAGGCAAACCCACTTCCATTCCGTCGAAGTGACTGCGCACGTAAGCGGCATTGATATGACCCAGAGGCACATCGATCCGCGTGCCCGGCCCACCTTGTTTCATCGATGACGGCACGATCGCCTTGGCTGCGCCCAGACGCGCGCGCATCGCGTAGCCGCCTGGCACGTGCCACAAGGCGGTATGTTCAAGCTCACCCGCTTCTCCGGCCATCGCGGCCTTTCCATACCCATCGATGCCGTCCAAACCGCCCATCGCTTCGATCAGGCGGTCCGTCATCAGCAAGCCCAGAGGTTTCAGGTCGTCCATCGCCGACCGCAACTCGTCAGTATACCCTCCTGCGAACGGGTTTTTCACCAAGGCGACCAGTGCGGCTCGGCGACGCGGTAGCGCAGATGGCGCGCCGCCATCATGATAAATTTCTTCAACGAAGAGAACAGTCTTGCGCAGCGCAAAATCAGGCATTCAGAGGGTCTTTCATTTGGATATGTGGAAGGTGGCCAACGGCCTGCGTGCACCCACGCAGGCAAAGCAAGGCGCCGTAGATCAGACTGCGGCTCTTTATTTTGTTGGCGTAACGTGAGCCTGCGTCCAATGCCGCATCAACCTCGGTGTCGGTCAAATGTCCAACATGCGTTGTCACAAGACGCGCGCCTAAATCGCTGTCAGGAGCTATGTCATTTGCCGGTTCCCGGATGATGCCTGGATGTCCCGGTAGGTCAACGGCATTGGCGATCATCGTCGCTGCAGCATCTGCCGCAGCAGCGTTGCGCGCCAGTACGGTGACCGCGTCGGCAATGCCAAGCGAATGGCTTCGACCACTTCGCCCAGATGTTGCAATGCCGCGTACCGGTTCGCGGTACTCGATTGTGATTTGACCTTCGGGACGGGTTGCAATGGCCGCCCGCATCATGTGTCCTGACGTCAGGTAAAACGCCACGTCGCCCCCGTTGTTGACGTAGGCCTTGGTGACGCCGGGGCCGCTTAGCATGGCGTGCAGGACTGTGTCGGCCCCTGCACCCGCAACAGCCGCCATCGGAGTGATGAAATCCAGCGCGAAACCTTCGATTGCCCGGGTCATTCTTCGCGCTGTCCCTGCGACGGGTGGCGGACCACTAGGCGATCTTAATCGAGGCAGCTCTGCCACCAGTTCCTCAAGCAACGTGTCAAACCGACGGACAGCGCGGAGCAAGGCTGCATCCCGCCCTGGACCGCTGGCGTCGACGATCATGTCTATGGGTCCGTGATGCAGGTGCATCCGCTTTCCGTCAGGCAACCAGTTGACTTGTGCGCGTTGCATCAACTCGGTGCCTTCAAAGGGCGAACGACGCGCACTGAATCCCCATATTCACCGCCGCGTTCAAGGATATCGCTGACCGAACGAACGGCTGCATCATGCCCGCCAAGCGCACGATAGTCTTCCCGACTCAACGTGAATTCCAACGGCGCGACCAGCGCGGGCGTCGGCACGTACCCGAACGAACCATCCGGCATCTGTTTGACATCCACCATTAGGGTGATACCCCCGCCGGGCCAAACATAGGCCGGTGCGCCACCGCATGTTACACGCGTTTTCAAAGCCTGCACGGAGCGTGTCAGCTTCACCGGGTTTTGCGTGACCCCGGATCGCAGAGAGCCGCCGGCGCCAGCTTGAAACAACACTGTACACAAAGCAGGTTCACAATTCTCGGCGATCAATTCAACCGAGGGCTTTAATGCCTCAGGCAAGGGTGCGGATCGCGGGATCAGATCCTCATCAAGTACATAATACCCGTAATGCTCGCCCGTGGTAGAGACCATCAACAGGGTCAGCCCCGGTCGCGCGCCCTTCTTTTCCAACCATGGATTAAGAATATCCAGCGGATCCGTTAGGTCCGTGCCGCCCCAACCCTGACCGGGTTGCGCCACTTTGAAGTAACGACCCGGCGTTGATCTGTGCCCCTTGATTCGAATTCCGGTGCTGGGCCAGTCGATGACTTTGCCCGCCTGATGCTCGCTGACAACGCCGGTGATGTGGTCATCTACCACCACCACCTCGTCCACGAGGCCCTGCCATTGAGACGCGAACATACCGATTGTCGCGGATCCGCATCCAACCCGCATACGGTCCTCTTTGTGGCCATTCACGATTGGAGCATGTCCGGCCTGAACGGTAACTTCGGCCCCTCCTTCGATCTCAAGATCCACAGGCTCTTGGTTGCACAGCCTAAGAAGGGCATCGCATGTCACACGTCCTTCGGATTTCGACCCGCCCGTCAGATGGTCCACACCACCGAGCGACAACATCTGCGATCCGTATTCCGATGTGGTCACATGGCCAATGGCCTCGCCAGCAGCACGCACAGTCGCCGCTTCACGACCCAGATGCCGATCGGTGTCAATCTTCACCTTCACGCCACAATAGGAAAAGATCGCTTCAGTCACGACAGTCACAAAGTCTGCGCCCTCTACTTCCCGGCTGACGATGAAAGGGGCTGGTTTGTAGTCAGGATAAGTCGTACCCGACCCGACGCCCGAGACAAAAACATCGTCAGACTTAACCAGATCACCATCCCAATCTGAGGTTAAAAACGGTCGCACTTCTCCGCCAGCCTCCAACCTACGGTCAAGTATGGTCAAAGGATCACACCGAATAATGTGCCCGTCCTTGTTGGCATAGCGGTCACATGCACCCACTTTTCCCGGCGCAATGAAACACATCACGGGACAGGCATCACACCGGATCTTGTCGCCTTTTGTGCTATCGCTCATGCGTCCGCCTCTTTGATCGCGGCCAACACGCGATGCGGAAGGGCCGGAAGCTGTGTTACCAAGGCGCCGGTCGCGTGCCGGATCGCATTCAAGATCGCAGGCGCCGTGGGAATCAAGACGTGCTCACCCAACCCCTTCGCACCCATGGGACCTTCCGGATCCGGCACTTCCAGAAAGATCGTCTCGATCTCGGGCATGTCGCCGGTCGTCGGGATCAGGTAGTCGTGCAGGTTTTCTGTGCGACCCGGAATATACTCTTCCATCAACGCAAGGCCCAAGCCTTGTGCGATACCGCCGTGAACCTGTCCCTCTGCCAAAAGCGGGTTGATCACGCGCCCCAGATCATGCGCTGCCGTGATCTTGTGAACCTTCAAAGTGCCAAGCGTGGTGTCAACACTGAGCTCGACCATTTGCGCTCCGTATCCGTAGACACCGTATGGTGCACCCTGACCATCCTGATCAAGTGGCCGTGTCGGCGGGTCATAGCTTTCTTCGGCTGCCAAGACGTATCCATGCGGGCCGGTTGGCAAATTCGCGAGGACGATCCGATGCCGTTCCGCTCCGCTTGAAACTACAAGGACGTCGTTCTCCAGAGACAGCGTCGCTGTTGCACCCATGTTGGAGTGTTGCAAGATGCGTCGACGCAAGGTTTGACCGGCCCGAAGCGCTGCATTGCCTGTCACATATGTCTGGCGAGAACCAGAGGTCTTGCCGCAGTCTGGAGTTACCCCAGTGTCCGCACCGATGATCGTGAACTGATCCAAAGGCAAGCCAAGCGCATCTGCACAGATTTGCGGGATCACCGTGTTTGACCCCTGACCAATATCCACAGCGCCCTGGTGCAGGCAAACTTGTCCTTCTTTGGTTATCCCAACACGAATGGTTGATGGGTTTGCAATCGCCGTGTTCCCACACCCGTACCAACATGACGCCACACCAACCCCGCGTCGAACAACGGATCCTTCATGGTTGGCGTCTTCGGCACGCGCAAGCGCTGCCGTCCAAAGGTCCTTCAATGCATCTAGACACTCAGCGATGCCAACGCCAAAAAGCGTCTGGCCACACACGGTGGTTTGCCCATCCTGCAGCGCATTGATCCGGCGAAAAGCAAGACGATCCATCCCGGCCTTCGAGGCAAGATCATCGAACATCGTTTCCTGCAGGATCGCTGCTTGAGGAACGCCAAACCCACGAAAGGCACCCGAAACAGGCTGATAGGTGTAGTTTGCGCGCGCTTCGGCATGGTAGTTCGGGATGTAGTACGGTCCCGAAGCGTGGACCGGCACACGGCCGGCAACCGTTGGGCCCCAGCTTGCATACGCCCCCGTATTGAAATCGCCGTCAAACTGCATGCCGGTGAGCCGGCCTTCTTTGTCGGCACTTATTGTACCGGACATCTGCGACGGATGCCGCTTGGTGGTGCTGGCCATACTTTCCGCACGAGTATAGACCATTCGCGCAGGTCGCCCGGTTTTCAGCGCAACGAGGCCAATCAATGGCTGCAACGAAACATCGAGCTTTGAGCCAAACCCGCCCCCGGCAGCCGCGGGGATGACCCGAACTCGGTCAGGGGGCAAACCCAATACCGCTGCCGTATCGTCCCGGTCCATGATTGGCGCCTGCGTGCATGCCTGAATAAAGAGCGTATCACCATCCATCCACGCGACACCTGCCTCGGGCTCAATATACGCATGTTCAACGTAAGGGGTCTGTATCCGCCCTGTGACCACATTCGCCGCATCGCGCAGCGCTTTCTGAACTTTACCACGCTTGACACGCCCAGTGATCAGAACGTCATCGGGATGCGCATCGTGCACGGGTCGATCGATTTCGTCATCTGCCCACGTAATGGGAAAGACCGACAAATCGATCGCTTCGATTGTTGCGCTTTCTCCTGCGACCAAGGCAACAGCCTCCCCTTTCAAACGCGATCGGCGTTCAGCCAGCGCAGGTTGGTCTCGAAAGGCTGGAATGACACCAAATCGGTTTGTCCCGGGAATGTCATCAGCAGTGAAAACCACGACATCGCGATCTTTCGCCCAAGAAGACAGATCCCCGAACGTGAAAGTCGCTGGCGCACTTGGCGCGCGAATGGCTCTTACCAGCAAAGTGTCCAGAGGTACGCAGTCGGCTCCGAAGGCTTCGGTGCCTGCAACCTTCGCAGAACCATCAAGACGCTCAACCGCTTCCCCAACCGCCTGTCCGGCGGCAGGCATCGCGGCTTTTTGGCATGCGTTGGCATCTAGGACAGCATCAATGATCTTCTTGTATCCCGTGCATCGACACAGAACACCTCCTAGTGCTTCTTCCACATCCGCGCGGGTAGGATCTTTGGCTGTCTGCAAGAAGGCTTGCGCCGTCATCACCATACCGGGCGTACAAATACCGCACTGTGCAGCGCCGTGACGCAAGAACGCTCTTTGCAACAGGGTGTCGTCCTGCCCTTCGATCGTCTCCACACTCCGCCCTGCCGCACGCCCGAATGGGGTGAGGCATGCACAAACCGGCTCTCCGTCAAGCAGGACCGTACATGCGCCACAGTCACCCGCATCGCATCCAACCTTCGTCCCACGCAAACCCAAACCTTCACGCAACACCTCGGACAACCGTCGCGCGGGGTCCAACGGCAAATGGTGCATCTGCCCGTTGACGGTCAAGGGTCGGGTGTCGACAGATCGGTTCATGCCGTCACCCGTTCGCTCGTCAAATCCGCCAAAGCCCGGCGCAAAAGCTCAGCCGCTGCATGCGTGCGATATGCGCCATCCGCGCGAATATCGGTGATGGGCGACACCACGGACGCTACTTGCGCATCGGTGACCAATCCTGGCAACTCTTCATCAAAGCGCTGCCCCACCAGCGCCGCTTCAACCAAGGGCACCCGCGTTGCCACCGCGCTGCACGCGCCAATACACAAAGCGGCTTCGGCAACGCGTCCATCCTGCACATGAACACGTGCCGCGACCATGGCAATCGAGATGACAAGATACTTGCGTGCACCAAGCTTGAGAAAGCGCGAGGCACCCCGAAGCGCGGATCGCGGGAGACCAATTGCCGTTACAATCTCCGCGTCTCGCAATGCGGTTTGGCGGGGTCCTGTTAGAAACTGGTGCAGTGGCAATTGCCGGGTGCCGTTCGAACTGACAAGCTCCACCATCGCGTCCAGCGCAAGCAAACACGGCACGCCATCGGCTGCGGGTGACGCATTGCAGATGTTGCCGACGATCGTACCGGCATTCTGAATTTGCACCGATCCCACCTCGCGCGCTGCTTCCTTCAACATGTCACAGGCAGGCGGCAGATCGGCACGGATGAGATCGGTCCAAGTGGCCGCTGCCCCTATGCGCAGCCCATCATGCGCGTCCGTTATCCCTTGCAGCGCTGAAATACCTGTCACGTCGATCACCACGCCTTCCAGGGCGCACGCTTGCGTTGCGGGAAACAAATCGGTGCATCCCGCGGCAATCCGTGCGCCAGGCCTGCTGAGCAGCGCCAAAGCTTCGTTAAGTGTTTCAGGCCGATGGTAGTCGCCCAATGCGACCTCCTGTGAAATTCACACCGCGACAGGATGGTGCGGCACGGGTGTTTAGTCTGTCAACTCAGACGCCGACGTAGCGGTCGACGATGGAATGATCGTGGCGCAGTGCATCTGCGCTCATGACATCGCCGTTGCGGCCGTTTTCAATGAAGGCCACACGATCCGCGACCGACAAAACGGCATCGACCCGTTGTTCGACCAAAAGGATGGCGACACCCTGCTCGCGCATCCTGACAATCACCTGACGGATCGCCTCGATCATGGATGGCTGCAGCCCTTCGGTCGGCTCATCCAGCAAAAGGGCTTTGGGCTGAAGGCAAAGCGCGCGCGCTGTGGCCAACATCTGTTGTTCGCCTCCGGACAAGGTCTGCGCCGGTTGCCCCAATCGCTCTCGTAGGCGGGGGAACAAGTCGAGCACGTCGTCGAGAACAGTCTTGCTGGATTTGCGGACCTGTAAACCAATCTCTAGATTTTGTGCAACGCTTAGTCCTGCAAACAGGCGTCGCCCCTGGGGAATATACCCAACACCCGCGCGTGGCACCTCGTGCGCGGGCAGTACGCTGATCTCTTGTCCGTCCAGCTGTATCTGCCCCGACATCAGCGGCAATAGCCCCATGATCGTTTTCATCGTTGTTGTCTTGCCTGCCCCATTGCGCCCCATCAGGCATAGGATTTCGCCGGGCGCTACACTTAGGGACAGATCGCGCAAGACTTGCGCTTCACCATATCCGGAATTGACCCCTCGCAGTTCTAGCATCAACCCGTTCCCAGGTAAGCGGCCTGCACGGCAGCGTTTTTGTGAATTTCTTGCGGGGTGCCTTCGGCCAGCATCTCGCCAAAATTCAACACGCTCACGCGATCGGCTGTTTCCATCACAACACTCATATTGTGCTCGATTAGCAAAATCGTGGTATCGCCTGCCAGTTCCCTGACCAGGTCTTTAAAGTCAGCGATTTCACCTTCGGACAGCCCTTGCGTCGGTTCATCGAGGATCAGCAGGCGAGGTTGCTGCACAAGCCCCATGGCAATTTCCAGAAGGCGCTGATGACCGTAGCTTAAATTGCCTGCGTCCTCTGCGGCCTGATCCGCCAGCCCAACCCGTTCCAGCGCCGTTTTTACGGCCATTTGCGCGGCGCGGCCCTTCAGATGGCGCCGCGCGGCAAGCCCAACATTCTCGGACACAGGCAGACGCGGAAAGATCGATGTGATCTGGAACGTGTACGCCATGCCACGCATAATTCGGGCATGGGCAGGCAGGTGCGTGATGTCATTACCGTCGAAATGCACGCTGCCTGCCGTTGGCGAGATTCGACCACAAATCATTCCCACTAATGTGGTTTTTCCGGCCCCGTTAGGGCCAATCAGAGCGCGAATTTCGCCTTTGGGCAGCTCAAAATCGACATTCGTGACGGCCAGCAAGCCATCAAATGATTTAGACAACCCAACAGTCGACAGAAGCGTCATGGCAAGCCTTTCCAGAACCGGCGACGCACTTCACCCACCAGGCCCTGCGGAGCAAACAAGGTCAACGCAACCAACACCACACCGGCAATCAGCATATAGGCAGATGTCAGGCCCGAGCTTAGGTCGATGAGGTAGAACATGAAAAGCGTTCCAATGAAGGGGCCAAGCACCGTACCGGCACCCCCAAGCAAGACCCAAAGAAGCGGAAAGATGGAATACTGGACAGAGGCAAAGCTGGCCCCGGCGTAGCCAAAGAGCAAACCATAAAATGCACCCGCCGCGGCGGCAATTGTGCCGGAGACCACCATCGCACCCAGTTTGTGCGCAAAGGTGTTGTAACCCAGCATCCGCACCCGCTCTTCATTCTCACGAATGGCAATCAATGTGCGTCCAAACGCACTGCGCACCAGCCAGAGCGAGACAAGAAAGCAGGTTGAGAAAAGCCCCCAAGCTACAAAGTACCGGATCGTCGGGTCGCTCAATTCCATGCTCCACAGCACCCTCTGGGCTTGTTGAATAACAAAGCCTTCATCACCGCGTGTGTATTCCCCGAAATACAAGATGGTCAGATATCCCGCCTGAGCGAACATCAAGGTGACGATCATAAACGCTACGCCAACAGTACGCAGTGCAAGCAACGCCAGTGCACCCGCCACCAGCGCCCCTGCGACAACACCAGTGATCAGGGCCGGAGCCGGCGTGAAACCTGCATGCTGGATCGTCAGACCCATGCCGTACATGCCGGCGGCAAAGAAAAGGGCGTGGCCAAGGCTGAGCAGGCCGGTATATCCAAAGAGGATGTTGTACCCCACGGCATAAGACGCCAGCACCATGATCCGGGCCAGGTTGCCGTGGTGATAGGCAGGCAGTACGAATTGCAACGCAAAGAGCAACGCCAATAGACCCAAGTGCAGACTCAAGATGCGGGCATTGGCACTCATGCAGCCCGCGCTCCAAATAGGCCCTGTGGTCGGAAGACCAGCACAAGACCAACCAAAAGCGTCGCCAGTATCTTGGCCAGCGTTGGTGAAAAGAAAACCGAAATGATGCCGTCGCTTAATCCGATGATAAGCGCCGCAACAACGGTGCCCGGCAAGCTGCCCAAGCCCCCGATGATCACCACGATGAAGGCCAGCAGAAGCGGATCAGCACCCATAAGGTAATGTGCTTGCTGAATGGGCACGATAAGGACGGCTGCCATCGCCGCCAGTGCAGCACCGATACCAAAGACCAGCGCGTAAACCCGCTCGACCGGGATTCCGAACGCCAGTGCCATCTCACGATCTGCCTGCGTCGCGCGCATCAACAGTCCGATCCGCGTGCGTGCCATCATCACCCAGACCCCGCACAGCAAGACCCCCGCGGCACCGATCACGGTCAGCTTGTAAGATGTGATGCTCCAACCCCAAGGTTGCGTCATGCCGAACACAGTTTCGAACCACTCGAACCATGGCAGCTCGATCCGGCTGTTGAACGGCGCTTCGACCGGCCGCGCCTCGGGCCCGTAAGTCATCAGGGTCAATTGCTGGATGATATAAAGAAGACCAATCGTCGCCACGATCGTGCGTTCAGGATCGTAGTCAATACGCTTAAGTATGGTCATATCCGCAACGATTGCGATTGCACCTACGAGCAGCGGCGCCAATACCAGTGCCGCAAAGAACCCAATGGCAGGATGCCCACCCATTAGATGCGCGACGTACCACGCGATCACCGCACCCAGCATGAAAAACTCTCCATGTGCGATGTTCACAACACGCATCACGCCGAAAACCAGACTTAGGCCAACCGCGGTCAGGGCCAGAACCGCCGCCGTAACAGCCCCCTCGAGTGTCGCCAAAATAAGATGCGTGATGTCCATGCGTCAGTTCAAAACCAATCGGTTTGCCGCGCCTGTACCAACCTCACCATGGTAGCGAGGCGTATCGACACCACAGCGAAACCGGACTGCTGCCTTGTCCGCAACCACGCGCGCCAATGCATTGGCTTCTTCATTTGCCTTCGCGTCGATGTATCCCACCGCACAACTGGTGTAAGGGTCAACCGACGACAGCTTGGAGATGACAAGCACTTCACCTTTTATCAAGTCGTTAGAAGAAGCTGGCGACGTATCCATGTACCATCGATGGGTGACCGCAAAAGGTTTTCCGTCGCTGAGGCGCCATTCGATGGCATTTAGATTTACGGTCACATACGCCTCGAACACTTCGGGCGGAAAAACCGCATCATCTTGACCTTCTGGCGCAAAGCCAACAGCAACCATCACATCGCCTGAAACGAAATGCACATCATACCCGTCATACCCGGCGCAAACCTTGCGATATGCACCCACTTCGTTCCAAACGGTTTCTTGGCCCACAGGCGCCGACCCGTCCAAGAGAGATCGGCAAGCTGGCAAGTTCAACTCGGTGTAGGCACTGGTAAACTGCGCATCGACCGCTGAGGGCAAAACCCCAGCCGTCAGCACAACCAATGCCCACACATCACGCATCAAAGTGACTGCGTCGTGTAATCCACCTCGTCGGGGTAAAGCGTGTCCTCGATTGATGTGGTATGAACTTTCACCAGTTTGCCGTTTTCAACACGGCTGATGTATTGGTGGCCAAAGACTTGGTGGGTCTTTCCGTTGAAAATCTTGGCACCTTGAGGGTGCGCGCGGCTTTCCGGCATGTCGGTCATCGCTTCGACAGCCTCGATCAGTTTGGCCCGGTCAGCCACACCTTGATAGTCCGCAGCCTCCATCCCGGCCTTGATCACGTGCAGTGTTTCCCAGCACCCAAACATATGGGCATAGGTCGACACATCCGTCGGATCGCTGACTGAAGCGCCGTTTTCATCCACACCCACGGCAGTGCGGAAGAACTTGTCGTGCTCACTCTGATCCGCCTGCGCGTAGCGCGGGTTGCCTTCCCAGAAATAGGTGCCTTCCAGAAATTCCAGACCCGGACTTGCCAGGTCAACCGCCTCAAGGCTGTCGATAAATCCAAAGATTGCCGGGCTGGAGGGCCCAAAGAATTCGCCCAGTTCTTTCACAAAGGTCAAAACCGCCGGGCCGACCATCACGTGGTACAGCACTTCGGTGTCGCGCGGGATCTTCGGGAAATACTTGGTAAAGGATGTCTCAGCTGGCGGGATCGCAATCTGTTCAAGCACTTCGCCACCCTGGGCCGCGATCGCCGCGGTAAAGAAATCGCGGTGATCATGTCCAAACGCAAAATCGGGGAAGATCATAGTCACCTTCTTGCCAAGGTTCTCTGACACGTAAGGCGCCATCGCTTGAACCTGGCTTTTCACGTCAGTGATCCCGGGTTGCAGCGTGTACCGGTTCAGCATGCCGCTTGCCACGTGATGTCCTTCCGACACAACGAAATACGGCAGTTTCAATTCACCTGCCCGCGGTGCAGAACCGATGACGACATGAGAAAACAGCGTGCCGAACCCCACGTCACAATTGTGTTGCGTGGCAAACTTTTCGACCACCTCTGCGCCGCGCTTGGGATCCGTACCGTCGTCTTCGGTGACAAGCTCGATCATACGGCCATTGATCCCGCCACTGTCGTTGATCAGTTTTACCGCCGCGTCTGACGTGCGCCCATACCACCGGCCATAGGCCGCGCCGATACCTGTGCTATGCTGCTGGAAACCGATTTTGATCGGCTCGGCACTTTGAGCCTGAGCATACCGTGCCCAAAGTGGCAGCGTGGCCGCGCCTACCGCCCCCCCGGCCAGCGTTTTCAATGCACCACGGCGCGAGGTATCCTTGGTCTTGGTGGTCATCGCGAACTCTCCCTGTTCTGCGTGAATCTGGCCTGTCACCGGCCTTGTCCGCGCAATCCTGCGAAGCGCACAAGAGTTTGTCCAGTGTTTTGCCCGCAGATCTATCCCCGCGGTGATGCCAAAAGCCACAAACCGAAGAACGTGTAGGCGATCATGAAAACCGCCAAGGGCGCCTGCCCCAACACGGCGCGGCGCGTGCTTCCAGAGTCCCGCAGCGCAAGCGCGTGGGCCAACAGAATGGCCACGACATGCCCGACGACAACTGCTCCGGCTTGGGTCAGCCAGATGACCTTGACCGTTCCCGGTGTGTTGAAAAATCCGGTGGTCACGTAAAACGGCTGAATGCCTAAAACATGTGCGCCGTTGTTCAGCGGGTCGTTGAGAAATTTCACCACATACTGCCCATCCACCAGAAAAGACGTGAGATAATGCGCCACGTGATATCCCAGCGCGATGGGAAGGATCGACGGTGCAAAAAGACAAAACGCGTCACGCAATCCGCGTTTCGTGCCTGCCAGTCGTTCGCCCAACCACAAGCAAACCACAAACGCCACCAAAAGGGCCGCATTGGCCGTCAGCAACCCAAAGAAATTCTGCCAAACAACTGCCGAGCGGCCGGGAAACTCCAACGGGTTCAACCCAAGCTGACCAATCCACCAGAATGTCTCGTTCAGGCCATCGAAGCTTCCGGTGCCCAGCAAAAGGATCATAAGAACCGCCAAACTCAACGACGGCCCGGGCCGCGCTATTGCTTGCCAACCCCATAGGCCGAAGGCCAACCGCCCACGTGCGCGACCAACAAGGCCCATGCGCCCATAGGCGCGCATCATGACGGTCATCCATTCGCCCCGCACCATCCAGGCTGGTCCAAACAACACCAAGCCGAACAACGCGGCATACCAGTATAGCCCCACGAATGTCGCAAGTCGCGCCGGATCCGCCGGGGCAGGATCGCTTAGGAGAAATGCCGCGAACCCCAAGAAACCCAACACGGCTGGCCAATGCCCTAACCATCGTGGATACCGAAGCGGCGCGCGCAATCCGGTCGCCCACGACAACAGTGTCGCCAGTCCCATCCAAGGATTGGCCCATCGCCAAATGTTGCCAAACACCCCTTGCAACGTCACCATCGCGACCCACCAAACCGTCCAAACAAGCAGGGGCATCGGGTTGGACAACGGATCGCGCGGGCCGATGAACCCGCGCCAAACAGCGAACACAAGCAAGCAGGTTGCCAACACACTCGTGAGGTTGCGCAAGGGCCATTGAACCCGACGAACAAGCTTGAACGGCCGAAACAGGGCCTCCCCGGCGCGCACCGGCAGAACCGCCAGCAGCACGACGGTCAGCGCAACGCTGGCGACGCCAGCAAAAATGTAGACGTCCGTCGGCAGCAACAGAACAAATCCCTGCTCTGCCGCATGTGCCCAAACGATGCTCGCACCGGTCAGAATGCATATCAAGCTAAGCCCGAAGAGGCGGATCATCGCGCGGTCTTCTTCTGTTTTAGAACATCCTGGGGTCTGGGGCTGCTCTGACTCAAACGATAATGCGCGGCACCGTCTTTCGACTGCATCAGACCGGTCACACAGGATCCCGGATCAGGCTCTGGCACATGCAATGCACACCACCGCCGCCCTGGGTGATCATCGAAAGATCAGGATCGTAGATCGAGAATCCCAACGCACTCAGCTTGTCTTTCAGGGTCTTTGAACCTTCCGGCAAGAGGACTCGGTCATCGCCCAACGCTACGACATTGCAGCCCAGTGCGATCGTTTCCTGGAATGGCACATCGACAATCTCGATACCCTTCCCACGCAGCCAAACGACGATCTCTGGGTCGGTACAGTCCGTGCAGACCGCCGCAAGTTTTGGGGCCAGCATCACAACCATCAGGTCAATATGAACATAGAACGGATCGATGTCAGCCAGCTTTACTTCCCAACCCTCTGCTTCCATCCAGCTTGCAACCTGCCGTGCACCCTGTTCCTGCGTGCGCCCCTCGTCTCCTTCCCAGCCGATCAGAATGCAACCCGGCTCGATCATATTGAAATCACCACCCTCGAACGTTCCAGCGGTCACAAAATCAAAAATTGGTATGCCCAGACTCTGATATGTTTCGATGGCACGAAAGTTTTCGCCGCGCCGCCACCATTGGGCCATATGCGTGATGATGGCCCCAAACGGCGTCATCACTGAACTGTCCCGCGCATAAACCTGATACGGCAGGTGTGGGTCTGCCATGTGTGTGTGCACCTCAACACCTGCACTTTGATACGCGGACACCATCTCGGCGTGCTGTCGCCGTGCCACCTCCGGGTCGAATGGTACACCCCGGCGCAGGGTCTTTTTCGATACCGAGGATGTCTGTAGCCAACGATAATTCTCGATTGGGCCGAGCAGAACGGAACGCAAGACCCCATAGTCCGAATTGGCGCCCCAATCGTTCAAAACCGGGGTCCCGCCACCATCGCGCCGGGCACGCAATGTGAAGGAATTCGCAGGTTGGTCTTTCATGGCCGGCCCTCCCTTTCGGTCAAAGGCTCTGCGCCGGTGGCCGTTCTGTCAAGATACGCTTTGCCGTCCCGCCCTTTCCTTGACGAAACGCAACCAATTCCCAAGCTCCGTCGCGCGGCCTTGCACCAACAGATCACCCGGATTGGCCCCAAGACGTCGCGCAGCGTTTGCATCGTCCTCGGCTTGGTCCAGATCAGGCAATATCGCCGTTTCATCCTCGTATATGCCCTGTGAACGGATGTAACCCGCTACGTCTGCCGGGCTCAATTCGGGATGGTATTGCGTGGCCCATACCTGCACATTTTCCGTCTCATACACCACTGCCTGAACCGACGAATGATGATTGCCCGCCAGCAAGCACGCCCGATCGGGAAGTCGCGTTATGTGATCCCTGTGCATGCTCGGCGCGCCAAACCCGGAACATCGGCCATCCATCATCGCATGCGACTCGCCCGCCGCTGTCAAAACCAGGTCACGCGCCACACCAACCTCTTTGCCAGCGGGTGCCTTTCCACAGGCACCGCCAAATACGACCATCGCAAGCTGCATTCCGTTGCAACTGCCCCAAATTGGCAGATCAGCCGCGAGCGCATGTTCCATCGCCTGTCGCTGCACCGCGACTTCGGGCGCATCGACGCTCCACGCTTCGCCAGAACCAGAAAAAATCACCCCGTCAACGGATGCGAAGTCTGTGGCCGTGACCGGCGCGTCGAACGGGTTCAGTACGTCACAGACGACCTTGGCCCCAAGCGCGTCGAAACTGCGCAAAAAGGCCGTTGCCGCGGCCTGACCCGCCGCAACACGGGCTGGCGTGTTACCTTCGATGATCAAAAGCTTTGTCATGGTGCGCCTCTCAAAATCGCCGCACATGAACATGGAAAACCCGCAATGCCAAGACACGGCGCATGTCAGGGATAAGAATAGCTCAGACCCAGCAACTGATCGAGCTGTCGCGCAATCCAGCCACGCGGGATAAAGTGTCCACGTGAATGCAAATCCAAGCTCACACGCCCCTCGGCACAGTTTTCCCACACCGTTTGCGAAAACACGTCATGTTTCGTGATCCGCCAAACGCCTATCTCTTGCCCGGTCACGCAGCCAAGTTTGTTTCGCCATAGCGCGACGGGATAGGTCATGTCGCCGTCCGGTCCGTAGGGAAATTCCAGAACCGTGTCCTTGAGCCCATAGACTTGGCGCACTTGGCCCGGCGCAGTGCTGCAAATCTCATCTTGTGGCAACGTGCCTGAGATCGCCAGCAGCGCGGTGATGTCTGCGCCATCTTCACAAACAAACCGCCACGCCATGTTGCTGCCCCAACTGTAGCCGGACACGTAGACACGGGTTTCGTCCACGGGATAGCGCGCCTTGACATCGTCCAGCACAGCCCGGGCAAAATCGACATCCGGGGTGCCGGAACGCCAAAAATCCCAAGTCTTGCGCGCCCCGTTGGGGGCCACCAACAACACGCCGCGCTTGCGCGTCGCACCGGCGATCCGTCCGTGTTTGACGATCAGCGTTCCCTGCCGCTGCCAGCCATGAAAGTGAAACAGCACAGGCAGTGGCGAAGTCCCGTCCCATTCATCGGGTTCCAACACGTGGTAAGATCGTTCGCCCACAGCGCAGGGTACTTGTGCATGGCACTCCTGCGTTTCGTTGTTGGCAAGCAGAGGCACGGGAAAAAACGCGATGAACACGATAATGAAGCGGCGCATGACAAACCTTCGGCAATGGCAATGAGGCACAATACCCAGCCGTCCGGTCGTGTCATGTCACGAATGCGTAGGGTTTACGTCTTGGGAAACGGAATTGTCTTGTCTTCCGCCAATCGAGTGAAAAATCCCAAAGCCTCATCCTCGGTCGCCCGTTCAACTGCACCATCACGCACCTGCTCGATGCTCCAGACCCAAGACCGTGCAGGGTCGTCGCGCATGGCCCAACCCGGGAACAATCGCGTCGCGGTCGAGCGGTCTAACAGCTTGCGTGGCTCTACATGCCGATCATCGCGTCGGATTCGGCTGTAACACGCCTGCACTGCGCGGCGCGGTCCCTCAAGCAATTGCAGATAAAGGTCGCCCCGCACGATCAACGCGCCGGTGATGTTATCCCGTTCATTGCATCGCCGGGCATCCAGAAGAATCCCTGCCAGCGTCGTATCGTCGAAGCCGAACGGACGGGACGCATAGACCAATTGGTTAAGCACCATGCACAAGCTCCTTTCATTGTCACGGTACACGCCGGTCGCACAATGCGGTAGGTGAGTGTGCGTACGCGCCCTGTCTGGTTACCGCGACAACCCGCCGTGCAGCGTCGGAACGTCCAGCGCCGCAAACCCGTAATGTCGCAGCCAGCGCAAGTCTGAATCGAAGAACGCCCGCAGATCCGGGATCCCGTATTTCAGCATCGCAATCCTGTCGATCCCCAGACCGAAGGCAAATCCCTGCCATTCATTGGGATCGATATTGCCCGCCTCAAGAACCTTTGGATGCACCATACCCGACCCAAGGATTTCAAGCCAGTCATCGCCTTCGCCGATCTTCAGGGTGCCGCCTTCCCACGAACAACGGATATCCACCTCGGCCGACGGTTCCGTGAAAGGGAAATGCGACGCACGAAAACGAAGCTCGACCTCATCGACCTCAAAGAACGCCTTCACGAACTCTTCCAACACCCATTTCAGATTTGCCATGGAGATATCGCGATCAATCGCCAGCCCCTCGACTTGGTGGAACATCGGCGTGTGCGTCATGTCATAGTCCGCCCGGTAAACCCGACCGGGGGCGATCACCCGAAGCGGTGCGCCTTGGGCCTGCATCGTTCGGATCTGCACCGGGCTTGTGTGCGTGCGCAACACATGCGGCGGGCGATTGTCGCCCTCGGCGCGATACGTATAGAACGTGTCCATTTCAGCGCGCGCAGGGTGATGACTGGGAATGTTCAGTGCGTCGAAATTATACCAGTCGCTTTCGATCTGCGGCCCTTCGGCCACCGCGAAACCCATGTCTGCAAAAAGCGCCGTGACTTCTTCCGTCACTTGGCTGATCGGATGAACCGTGCCTTGACGCCGCGGCCGGCTGGGCAGCGTCACATCCAGCCATTCCGCGCGCAGCCGCTCATCCAGGGCCGCATCTTCAAGCGCCGACTTCTTGGCCGTTAGCGCCGAATTGATTTCATCCTTCAGAGCATTCAGCTTTGGCCCCATGACTTGCCGCTCTTCCGGGGTCATCTTGCCCAGCTCGCGCATCTGAAGCGCCACTTCGCCCTTTTTGCCCACGGCTTGCACCCGCAGGTCTTCAAGCGCGTCCTCATCCCCGGCGGCGGCAATGGCACTTAGATATTTGTCTCTTAGGTCGTCCATGGCATGTTACTCATCTGCAGTTGCAGGCGGGTTACCGCGCCTGCGTGATTAGCGCAAGGTAGCAGCATAGTCTTGGGTGAATTCCATGTAGCCATCCGATGTCACCCGGTGATGCCCCCGCATGCGTTCATGCAACGCGGGCAGCTTGTGAAACGGAACCTGTGGCAACGCGTGATGCTCTACGTGATAGGGCATGTTCCACGCAAGAAACCTGATGACGCGATTGGTGTAAGTGGTTCGCGTATTCTGAAACATGTCCGCCACAAAGGCACAACGCCCATGCTCGGCCAGTAGGTAAAGCCGCAAGAACGGTTGCCCCAGAAGCGCGGGCAGGATCCAAACCCAGAACAGGACCGGTGTGATCAAAAAACTGGTGCCGGCCAAGGCATAGCAAGCCAGCATCACCCGCGCCTCTTTCATAACACGCATACGGGCACGCTCCGGTACATATGCACCAGGATCGCGACCAAGCGCATTGCTCAGGGTCTGCGCCCCCATGGTCCACCAGAATGGAAGACCGCTGATGTGACGGATGTAAGCGCGCCATGTTTCGGGCTTGGCGCCCGACAACAGTTCTGGGTCCTTGCCCGGGATGTTCGTGAACCGGTGATGCGCGAGGTGAAAGTATCGAAACCATTCAAATGGCTGTAAAATCAAGAAACCACTTATCCTGCCGACCCACTCATTCAGTCCCGGCGTGGCAAACGGGGTCTTGTGCGTCGTCTCATGTTGCAGCGTGAAAAGAAAGCAGATCGCGATGCCCTGCGGCACCAACGCCAGCCACCATAGCGGCGCGCCCGTCCCGATCCAAATGCCAAGAACTACAATTAGCCCCGCGTGCAACGACAAATGCCGCAGACCGGCAGCATCCTCGGTCTGGTTCAACCAGGTCAGCACATCTTTTGGAATGCCGGTGATGAATGCCTTATGATCCATAACCCTCTCAGGTTATGAGAACGGCGCGCGCAGGACCAGCCCGAGTTACGCCTTTTGCGCCGTCTTGTGGTCACGTACTTCACGATCATGCGCAGCCAACAGGCGTCGCGCCTTCTCGCTAAGCACCGTTTCGCCATTCTGCGATTGTACGATGGTTCTGACCATACCTTCACCTTCTGCTCGATCGTCCGGATCGGACACTTCTGGTTAAGGTTTGATTAGTCTTTGCGGAAAAAATTGGACAACTTTAGGGTAAATGAAAGCCTGACGGTCACTTTTCGCACATCAAAAACGCCGCCGAATGACCCGGCGGCGTTTTCAAACGTCCCTCGCACGACTGGCGTTTTTGCCGGTCTTTTTCGTGCTTATCTTATTGAGCCAAAGCGCTTTTGGCTTGGTCTACGATCGCGCTGAACGCGGCCGGTTCGTGCACGGCCAGATCGGCCAGCACTTTGCGGTCCACTTCCACACCGGCCAGCGTAAGGCCGTTGATGAACCGCGAATATGTCAGGGCCTCGTCATGCGCGCGCACTGCCGCATTGATCCGCTGAATCCACAAAGCGCGGAAATTCCGCTTGCGGTTCTTGCGGTCGCGGGTTGCATATTGGTTTGCCTTGTCGACGGCCTGACGCGCCACCTTGAAGGTGTTCTTACGACGGCCGTAATAGCCCTTTGCGGCCTTTACGACTTTCTTGTGACGGGCGTGGGTGACGGTTCCACCTTTAACTCTCGACATGTCTCAAACTCCTCAGCGCGAGTAGGGCATCATCGGCTTGATGATACTCTCATCAGCCTTGCTCAGCGTCGTGGTTCCACGCGCATTGCGGATGAATTTAGTGCTGCGTTTGATCATGCCGTGGCGTTTGCCGGCTTGACCGGCTTTGATCTTGCCACCAGCAGTGACTTTGAACCGCTTCTTGCAGCTCGACTTGGTCTTCATCTTGGGCATTTCCGGCTCCTCTTAAGGTCGGTCGTATGCGCGCGACTCGGCATGCCACTTTGGCCGGACGCGCGGATGAGGGCGCCGTATACGCCTCTGAGAATGCGTTGGCAAGAGGTTTTAAAAGGAAGAACGTGGTCCGTTCGGGTCACGTAAGATAGCGCGCAATCACCTGCACAAACACATTAGGGATATCGTAGAAATCATATCCGCCCGGTTTGTTCTGCACCGCCCAGACCACCATCACGCCTGAAGCAATGACGGTGAATGCGGCCACACGCGGCGCGTGTCCTTCCGACAAGGCCGATAAGATAGACGGGATTGAAAAAACGCCGATGACCAACCCAATGACAAAGATAAGATCGGGATCCATTTATCAAGATCCTCCTGTTTCTGCTCTGTCATCAAGTATAACGCAGTTTACCCTGCGTCAGTTGAAGAAATTAAATTTTCTTTACAAGGGGCTACCCGTAGAATGTTTGTTGTGCCAGGGACATTGAACGGGACACCTGCGGTTACAATGATCTGGTCATTTTCTTCCGCATAGCCCTGTTGCAGGGCAGCGCGGGACGCGTTCAGCACCGCCATCTTGAAGCGTGACAGCTCTTGCGTCATCACGCAATTCGTGCCCCAGCTTAGCGCCAGGCGTCTCGCTGTGCCGCGCATGTTGGTCATGGCGATAATGGGCACTCTTGGACGTTCTCGCGCTGTCAAAAGGGCGGTCGTGCCGGATTGCGTGAAACAGCAGATTGCCTTCACATCCGTCGTTTCAGCGATCTCGCGGGCGGCGGCAACAATGCCGTCGGCCACGCTTTGACGCTCGGCTTTGCGCGATGCTTCGATCACGTCCCGATAGGTCGGGTCGTCTTCGACCTCACGTGCAACGTTGTCCATCGTCGTGACAGCCTCAATCGGGTATTCTCCGGCTGCGGACTCGGCTGACAGCATGATCGCATCCGCACCTTCGTAAATTGCGGTGGCGACATCTGACACTTCCGCACGCGTGGGCATCGGACTCGAAATCATTGATTCCAACATCTGGGTCGCCACGATAACCGGCTTGGCCGCAGCGCGACATTTGCGCACCATGCGTTTTTGCAGCGGCGGCACGTTCTGAACCGGCAATTCAACCCCAAGATCGCCCCGGGCGACCATTATTCCATCCACCTCTTCCAGAATCTCATCGAAATCTGTCACAGCCGATGGTTTTTCGATCTTGACCATGATTGCCGCACGTCCGCGCACCAGCGCGCTTGCCTCGATCACGTCTCGCGCCCGTTGCACGAAACTTAGTGCCAACCAATCGACCCCAAGCTCGCAGGCAAACTCCAGGTCAATGCGGTCCTTGTCCGTCAACGCCGCCAACGGCAACACCACATCGGGCACGTTTACGCCCTTGCGGTTGGAAATCACGCCACCGGTGATCACTTCGGTCTCGGCGAATTCTGGACCACAGGCCGTAACTTTCAGACGGATCTTGCCATCATTGACCAACAAGGTCGCGTCAGGTTCCAACGCCTGGAAAATCTCGGGATGCGGCAGGCACACCCGATCCTGCGTGCCCGGCGTTTCATCTAGATCCATACGAAACGCCGCACCTTCCACAAGATTTTCTTCGCCATTGGCAAACTCGCCCACACGCAATTTTGGACCCTGAAGGTCTGCCAGGATGGCGATCGGACTGTCCAATTCTTCCTCTAGCTTGCGAATGATCTTGTGCTTTTCACGAATGTCGTCATGCGTGCCGTGACTCATGTTCAACCGGAACACATCGGCACCCGCCTCATGTAAGGCGCGGATCGTTTCGTAAGTGTCCGAAGATGGACCAAGCGTGGCGACAATCTTTACGTTGCGGTGGCGTCTCATTGCAGTCCTATCTGTCAAGCCAACTGAGCGGCTCTTTGAGCCAAGTTAGCGTTACCGCTAACTTTGCAAAGGGCTTATTACGCAATTCCCTTTCTCTGACAACTGGCATAGATGGGGCACAAAAGACGTGACACCTGCATGACATACCAACCTTTTTTTGTAGAAGGGGCCGATCGGCCTTCGCGCTGGCTTGTGACCTGTGACCACGCCACCAACACTGTGCCAAGCTTTGTTGGCGGCGGTTCACTTGGTCTTCCACAAACGGATATGGCCCGCCATATCGCTTTTGACCCTGGGGCTGGGGGGGTTGCTCGGGCCTTGGCCAGGGCGTTGGACGGGCCGTGCATCACGTCAAATTTCTCACGCCTTGTGATAGATCCCAATCGGGGTGAAGACGACCCAACCCTTGTGATGAAGCTCTATGACGGCACCATCATTCCCGCCAACCGCCACGCCGATGCCAACGAGATCGAGCAGCGTCTCAACAAATTGTATCGTCCCTACCACACCGCATTGGCTGATCTCGCCGGACGGCAGGACGACACAATCATCATTTCGGTGCACAGCTTCACGCGGCAGTTTCAGGGCCGACCGCCAAGGCCTTGGCAGATCGGCGTGCTTTATGCGGCCGACGAACGTCTGACACGGCCTTTCATCAATCTTCTGAACGCCGAAGAAGATCTGTGCGTGGGTGAGAACGAACCCTATGGTGGCCACTTGCCCGGCGATGCCATCGCACGTCATGCCATCGCGTTTCAGCGGCCCAACGCGTTGATAGAGCTGCGGAATGACTTGATATCGACGGAGGCGGATCAAACCGCGTGGGCCGCAAGGCTGGCCCCAATGCTGGAACAGGCTGCTGACAAAGCCGGGGTATGAATTTCCCAAGCCTGTTGCCATAGTCGGCGCACCACTGGAGATATCCCATGCCTCATATCATCATCGAACACTCTGCCGGCCTTGACACTTCTCATGATCTTCAGACCCTTTGTGATGACCTTTGGACAGTTTTTGCCAATCACCCGGCGATCAACGGTCCGGACACTGTGCGCACACGCACCATCGCCGCCACCGCCAGCCGCATAGGGATAGAGCCGCAAAGCTTCGCGCACGCAACGCTCCTGCTGTTACCAGGGCGCAATGATGAAACAAAAGCCGAATTGGCCAAACTGATCCTCGACACGCTCGAAACACACCTCCCGGATGTTGGCAGCCTGACCGTTCGCTTGGATGCGATCGAACAACCCTATATTAAACGGATGCTCTAAGGGCTTAGGAGAAAAAACATGGACGACCAGACCCGAATAGAACTCGAGGCCGCCGCGTTTCGGACACTACGCGAACACCTTATGGAAAAACGCACGGACGTGCAGAACATCGACATGATGAACCTTGCCGGATTCTGTCGGAATTGCCTGTCACGTTGGTACCAGGAAGCCGCGAATGCCCGCGGTATCGAGATGACGAAAGACCAAGCACGCGAAACCTTCTACGGCATGACCATGGAAGACTGGAAGGCGAACTACCAGACCGACGCCAGCGAGACGCAAAAGGAAAATTTTGAGAAGTCCTTCGCCGAAAACGTTGACCCGAAGAGCTAGTTCGTGACGCTCAACATCAGCCAGCTTCGGGCCGATACACCGGCGTGCGAACGCGTGTTGCATTTCAACAATGCTGGCGCCGGACTGATGCCGCTGACGGTCCAGAAAGCCGTCACCGGTCACCTCGTTCTTGAGGCGCGCATCGGCGGATACGAGGCCCATGCGGCGGCCAAGGACGCATGTGACGCGTTCTACACCGAAATGGCCAGCCTTCTGAACGCCGCCTCGTCAGAGATCGCGTTCATCGAAAACGCGACGCGCGCTTGGGACATGGCCTTTTTCAGCCTGCCCTTGAAACCCGGTGACCGCATCCTGACTCACGCTTCGGAATACGTGTCCAACTACCTAGGCCTGATGCTACAGGCCGAACGTCGCGGTCTTGAGATCGACGTTATCCCCTCCGATGGGTACGGACAGGTCGATGTGGATTCAATTGAGGCTCTGATTCAGCCCAAAACGCGCCTGATTGCGCTAACCCACGTGCCCACACAGGGCGGTCTTGTGAACCCGGCCGAGGAGGTCGGACGCATCGCAAACGAGCACGGGCTTTTCTATTTGCTCGACGCCTGTCAATCCGCCGGTCAGATCGACTTGGATGTCTACAAATTGGGCTGCGACATGCTCTCTGGTACAGGCCGCAAGTACTTGCGCGGTCCACGTGGCACCGGGTTTCTTTACGTCCGGGACTCGTTGATTGAAACGCTTGATCCACCTTTCATCGACCTCCTGTCGGCCACATGGACCGGTCCGGACAGCTATGAATTGGCGCCCGACGCGAAGCGGTTTGAAAATTGGGAGCGTTTCGTGGCGGGTCAGATCGGATTGATGCATGCGGCCCGCTACGCTCGCACGCTGGGCTTACCCGCGATCGAAGAACGCGTGAGCGACCTTGCCCAACAGCTTCGGGATCAACTCTCTGACATTCCGGGCGTAAAAACACATGATCAGGGCCAGCGAAAGTCTGGCATTGTGACCTTCACCAAGGATGGTCAAACGCCGCCTGAAATGGCGAATGCCTTGCACGCCCAACGAATGAATATCTCGGTGTCCACACGTACGAGCGCGCAGCTTGACCTTGGTCCCAGGGGTCTGGATCACCTGGCCCGCGCATCTGTTCACTATTACAATACCGCGGACGAAATCACCCGTTTCTGCAAAGCTGTCCAAGCGTTGTAGTACGACGCCGCGGACGCTTGGCCTAAATCGCCGCCTTCAAGCTCTCTTCAAGATAAATCTCACGAAGCCGCGCCGCGACAGACCCCGGCGTTCCGGTTCCGACTGTCGCGCCGTCAATTTCTACCACCGGCATGACGAACGTGCTGGCAGAGGTGATGAACGCCTCATCGGCATCCTTCGCCTCATCGATGGTGAAATTCCGTTCCTCGACCTGCATCTGCGCCTCTTCGGCGAAACGCAGCACTGCGGCGCGTGTAATTCCGTGCAAAATATCATTCGACAGCGCGCGCGTGATGATCTTGTTGCCCTTGATAATGTATGCGTTGTTCGATGTCCCTTCGGTCACGTGCCCGTCCTGCACCATCCAGGCATCGTCACAACCAGCTTTCTTGGCCATCATCTTACCCATGGACGGGTACAAAAGCTGTGTCGTCTTGATGTCGCGGCGCCCCCAACGCTCGTCCTCGATGCTAATGACTTTCATGCCTTTCTTAGCGGCAGGACTATTTGCAAGTCCCGGCTTGGCCTGCGTGAACAGCACCACCGTCGGGGGCGTGTTCGGATCAGGATAGGCAAAGTCCCGATCCCCAGGCGCGCCCCGCGTGATCTGCAAATATACCAGGCCTTCATCGATGTCGTTGGCACGCACCAGCTCTCGATGGATGTCCAGCAACTCGTCCATTACTGCGGGATGCGGCATCTCCAGTTCATCCAGCGACCGTTCCAGCCGCGTTCGGTGCCCGTCAAAGTCAATCAGTTTGCCATCCAGTACGCTTGTTACCTCGTAAACACCGTCTCCCATAAGGAAGGCGCGATCGAAAATGGAAATCTTGGCTTCGTCTTCCGGCAAGTAGTCGCCATTTACATAGACTGTACGCATGTCGTTATCCCCATAGATCGGCCGTGGGTGGATGTACCCCGACGGCATCAAAAATCAGCGGTCTGTCACGGTCTTCGGCCAGAAGAAGCGGCCCGTCAAGATCGGTGATCATCGCACCCTGCGCCACCAGCGTGGCCGGCGCCATGGCAAGCGAAGATCCGACCATGCAGCCCACCATCACGTCATACCCTGCCGCCATGGCTTCACGTTTCAATCCCAACGCTTCCGTCAGGCCACCGGTCTTGTCCAGCTTGATGTTCACTACATCATACTTGCCCTTCAGTTTCGACAGGCTGGCCCGGTCATGACAGCTTTCATCGGCGCAAACCGGCACCGGACGATCCATTCCCATAAGTGCGTCGTCATCCGCCGCGGGAAGGGGTTGTTCGACCAAGGCAACACCAAGACGGACAAGATGCGGCGCCAGATCGGCATAAACCTCGGCACTCCAACCTTCGTTGGCATCCACGATGATTCTGGCCTTCGGTGCGCCGGCGCGTACCGCTTCCAGACGCGGCATGTCATCGGGCGTGCCCAGCTTGATTTTCAACAGCGGACGATTTGCATTCTCCGCGGCCTGCGCTTGCATCTTCTGGGGCGTGTCCAAGGACAGCGTATAGGCCGTAATTTCGGGGCCGGGCGGCGGCAGGCCGGCCAGTTCCCAAACGCGTTTGCCTGCGGTTTTCGCCTCAAGATCCCACAGCGCACAATCCACCGCGTTCCGCGCCGCGCCAGAAGGTAACAAGTCATAAAGCTCTTGCCGAGACAGTGTTTCAGGCAGGCCGTTTATTTGATCGGTCACCGATTCAAGAGTTTCGTCATACCGTGCGTAGGGCACGCATTCCCCCCAGGGCTGGGGGGAATG
>JBCBTE010000002.1:0-58039 GCA_039818805.1 Pseudomonadota bacterium | reverse complement strand
CGCAACCCTCTGGATTGACAGGGGATTAACGCGACGGCAAGAAAAAGGGTTCGCCGAATTCGAAGCATGGCGCGACAAGGTTTGGCAGGAAGAAGATCAGGCACGCCATAAACTGAACCGCAAGATCGCGGAAGAGGCACGATGGGCGGTTGAGGGTATCAGCGCGCGCCGCAAACGCAACCAAGGGCGCGTACGCGCATTGCAGGACTTGCGCGCACAACGCGCCGCGCAGGTCAAGCGACAAGGGACCGCCGCCATGGCGCTGGAGGCGGGACCACAATCGGGACGCAAGGTGATCGAGGCGCACGAAATCACCAAGTCCTTTGGCGATATCTGTGTTGTTGACCGGTTTTCGATTACCATCCAGCGCAAAGATCGCGTCGCCTTCGTCGGCCCCAATGGTGTGGGCAAGACCACCTTGCTGAAAATGCTCATGCAAGAGCTGCCGCCCGACTCGGGCGCCGTCAAACACGGCACCAACCTGGTGCCGGCGGTCTTTGATCAGGCACGTGCACGGCTTGATCCCGACATGACGCTTTGGGACAGCCTGACAGGGGATCCGTCGATGCGCGTGTCCGGTCAGGCGGACCAGGTGCTGGTACGCGGCGCGGCGCGCCATGTGGTTGGCTATCTCAAGGACTTCCTATTTGACGAGCGGCAGGCCCGCGCGCCGGTACGGTCCCTGTCAGGGGGCGAGAAAGCGCGTCTGCTGCTGGCCAAGCTGATGGCGCAGGAAAGCAATCTGCTGGTGCTCGACGAGCCGACAAACGACCTGGATATCGAAACTCTGGACCTGCTGCAGGAGTTGCTGGATGGTTATGACGGCACGGTATTGCTTGTCAGCCACGACCGGGACTTTCTGGACCGCGTTGCCACAACGACCGTCGCGATGGAAGGGAACGGGCGCAGCACGGTCTACGCAGGCGGCTGGAGCGATTACATGGCTCAGCGTCCGGCCGGGCCCGCAGTCGCGACCAAAGAAAAAGCCGCGCCAAAAAACACGTCCACCACGACAGCCGAAAAGCGGACGAAGACTAAACTTAGCTTCACGGATCAGCACCGACTTGACCGATTGCCCAAGGAAATCGAGCGGCTGGAGGCAGAGATTGCCAAGCTTGAAACGCTGATGTCCGATCCGGAGCTTTACACGCGCGAGCCCGACAAATTCGCCAAGGCGACGCAGGCGCTTAGCGCGCGGCAAGCGGCGTTGGCGCAGGCCGAGGAAGACTGGCTGACGCTGGCGGAAAAAGCCGAAGGCACCGGGTGAGCCGGGTTATTCGTTCACCGTGATGCTGGGCACGGGCGCCTCTTCCTGTTTTTCGATCCACTGTTGCAACGTCGTGACCATCAGGTCCGAATTACGGGTGTCAATCGCCTGACGCAGGGCCTGAAGCGCATTGGCCATTTCGATTTCGGACAGATGTTTTTCTTGTGCACGCAAAATCTTGGCATGCGGCGTTGTCAGCATATCAGTGCCGATCAAAAGCTCCTCATGCAGCTTTTCACCCGGGCGCAGGCCAGTGATTTCGATCTCGATGTCACCTTCGGGGTTGGCGTCATCGCGCACGGTATGGCCGGCATTTTCGATCATCTTCACCGCAAGGCTACGGATCGGTACCGGTTTGCCCATGTCCAACACAAAGACATCGCCCCCGCGGGCAAACGACCCGGCCAGCAGAACAAGCCGCACGGCCTCGGGAATTGTCATGAAGAACCGGGTGACGTTCGAATCGGTCAGCGTCACCGGTCCGCCGCGCGCAATCTGTTCCTGAAAGAGCGGAATAACCGACCCGCTGGAGCCCAGAACGTTGCCGAACCGTACCATGGAAAAGCGCGTACCGGTGGAGCGTGTCGCGAGGTCCTGTATGGCCAATTCGGCAAATCGTTTGGAAGCACCCATGATCGATGTCGGCCGAACGGCCTTGTCCGTGGACACCAGAATGAAGCTTTCGACGCCGGTAGTCATGGCAGCGGTTGCCACGGTGCGTGTGCCAAAAACGTTGTTGCGAATACCTTCCAGAGCGTTGTCTTCCACCAAGGGCACGTGCTTGTAGGCCGCCGCGTGCAGAACGATGTCGATGCTGTTGCTCTCCAACGTATATTCCACCAGGCTTTTCTCGGTGACGCTTCCCAACACGGGGACAATCAACGTCTCGGGTGCCAAGGCTTCCAATTCGCGGTGAATTTCGAACAACGCCAATTCGCTGTGGTCAAAGAGAACGAGCGATTGCGGTTTACAGGCCACGATCTGGCGGCAAAGTTCCGACCCTATGGACCCGCCGGCGCCTGTAACAAGGATATTGCGGTTGCGATAGGTTTCACTCACGCCGGGCAATTCACCTTCAAGCCGGGCGCGACCCAACAGATCGTTCACATCTATAGGCTTTGTGTCCGACAAGCTGTCGACGGTGTTCGCGACCAGGTCGGCAAAGGACGGCAGAGCGTGTACTTCGCACCCGGTGCTGGCCAGCCGACGGGTGATCGCCGTTTGGATCGATCGTTTGACGCTGGGCATCGCCAACACGACGCGGCGCACGCAGTAGCGATGAATCATCTCTTCAAGCTCGACCGGCGCATAGACGCGCAATCCGGCGATGGTCAGGCTTTGCAAGCGCAAGTCGTCATCAACGAAGGCGATCGGTTCGACCGTATCATCCACGGCAAGCGCGGTGGCCAGTTGCTGGCCTGTCTGTCCTGCGCCGTAAATGATGATTGGGATGCGAGGATTGCCCTTGCTGTAGATCCACAACAGGAACTGACGCATCAAAAGGCGCGAGGTGACCGACAGGATCAAGAACAACATCCCGGTCACCACGAAGAGCGGAGCCGGGAACGTGGATGCGCTTGTCAGCACCGACGTGACCACCCCAACACCGGTAACGACCGAGGCAACAAATGCAGAATCAACGACGCCCTGCATCTGGTAAGCGTTCAATTTGATCTTGTGCAGACCAAGAAGCATGATCAGGCCTGTGCCGACCGTCACGATGGCTGCCAACCCGATAAGAAACCCTTCTGGGTTTGCAAGCATCCGGGTTGTTCCGAGGATCAGCGTCGTCGCCAGCAAATGCGATAGTATGATCATGAAAACGTCGACCGCCAAAAGGATCAGACGCTTTTGCTGGCGGGTCATAGAAATAACAATTTTATACAACATGAAAATCCCACCCTTGCGTGCCTGGCCCTTGCGCCCGCATATGCGCCATTACAGCCAGGCGACCGTATAGGTCACATTTTAAAAACAACGACATACAGGGTAGTGCAAAAATCCGTGTGATCACAAGGTGATTCATTCTGCATGTGCAAAGAACTGCTCATTTGTCACGCATATATGACTTGTTCGTAACGAATTTATTTATGATCACGCGGGCCGAACACCCGTGCGGCGGTTTGGAAAACAAGGACAAAATCGTAACAAACCGACCGATGACGCGCCCAGATCAGATCAATCCGGGCCTTGATCGGAACACATCGCCGCAGGTACGTCTCGTCGGTTTGATCCGCCGTGTGGCATCGTGACAGGATGGCCTCTTCCTTGCGATGATACATCAACGTGGCCAGGCCTGTGACACCGGGTCGGTTTTGCAGCACCCGCGCATAAAGATCGGGGCACAGTTCCACGAAGCGCGGCAAAGGGGGGCGCGGGCCGACAAAGCTCATGTCACCCACAAAGATGTTCCACAGCTGCGGAAGTTCATCGAGACGCCGGTGGCGCAAGGCACGACCAAGCGGTGTGATCTTGTCATCCTTGTAGGCCGCCGAAACGGACGCATCGCTGGCCTCGGGCGTCATGGTGCGAAATTTCCAAAGCGTGAAACTCTGCTCCGGGGTCTTCATGCGTTGGGACTTGTAAAAGACCGGCCGTCCGTCGCGCAAAAGGATGATCACCGCGATGATCACGATGGGCAGAATCAGAAAGACGGACAGGCACAGGACCAAACCCAGGTCCATCAGCCGTTTGCCGAATGTCATCCATCAGTCTCCAGTTGCTGCCAATCTGCAATGAGGTCGGTGGCGCGCGTCCGCACGCGAGTGTGCGGCAGTAATCGCGTCATGCAGGTGACGTCAAGGGTGACTTCCTGAATGGCCGTGGCTGGGGCAGGGCGCCAGACGATGTCTTTGCCTGCCGCACGCACGAGGTCCTCCATGCCAACACCTTGCGGCGCCGCGATGTTCATAACCCGGGGCAGGGTGGTGACCGGCAGGGCGACCAGTGCGCAAAAAACTGCCAGCACGTCCGCCGCACCGATGTAGCTGCGTACCGGCCCCATACCGTTGGCAAAGCGGTCCAGCATGGCCGGTTGGCCACGTTGCAAGGCGGGCAACAGACTGTCGGCACCAACCACGTTTGACAGGCGCACCGCGATCTGCGCCACGCCAGGGACCGCACGCGCCGCAATAAGCTGTTCCATCGCAAGCTTGGCCTGCCCATAGTGGGTTTTCGGCGTCGGTTGCGTGTCTTCGTTCATGGACACGCCGGGACCGTACACAGCGGCCGACGACAGGTGTACGAGTGTACCCGCCTTACACGCCTGGGCGACGGCAATTGATTGTTCGGCCAGCGCGCTGTTCTGGCTCAGCGCCTCTGGTGTGCCGCCGGTCACGCCCCAAAGCGCGACGACGGCATCGCAGTCGGGCAAAGCGTCAAATGGCATGTCCGGCGACCAGATCAAATCGGCGCCGGGTCGCCGGGATTGGAATAGCACCTGAACCGATCCGGTTCCATCTCGCGTTCGGGCGGCGCGCAGCAATCGGCCCAACCGTCCCCCGGCTCCTGTGATCAAAATACGCATGCATCCTGCCAAAGTTACAACACTCGGCTCAGAAAGCCGATTTTGCACATAAAGCCATTGTGTAGCATCGCCGGCATGCGATAGGAACTCGATCACAAACCGGGGGGTTATCGACAGTGACAGGGTTGATCCGAATCTTTTTTGTGATGCTGTGCGCGGTCAGTCTGGCGGCATGTTCATTGCCACGCGGTGCGGCAGTTCAATCGGAAATCCTCAGGGAACAGAAATCAGACGACCCAACGTTTCAACTGATCGAAGTCACGCGCGACATGACCCCGTTACTGGCCAAATGGCCGCGCAGCGGATGGCACGGGCATTATCACTGGTTCGGTGTCGATCGCGGCCCCGATTCGACCGTGATCCAAACCGGCGACATCGTCGATATTGTGGTGTGGGACAGTGAAGAAAACTCGCTTTTGACAGGCCCTGACGGAAGCGCGGCCGCGATCCCGTCGCAAAGCGTTTCTGCCTCGGGCCAGATTTTTCTGCCCTATGTGGGTGACGTGAACATCAGGGGTTTGACACCATCCTCAGCGCGGGCACGCCTGCAGCAGCAGTTCGAACAAATTCAGCCCTCGGCGCAGGTGCAATTGTCGGTCGTGCCGGGACGCAACAACTCGGTGGATGTGGTCGGCGGCGTGACGGCACCCGGGCGCTATCCGCTTGACAGCCGGAATACCAAAATCCTGAGCATCCTGGCGCAAAGCGGTGGTATTGATCCGACGCTGCGCAACCCTCTTGTGCGGCTTCAGCGCAGCGGGCGCACCTACGAGACGCGCGCGGATTCCATCCTTGAAAACGCTGGACGAAATGTGCGTTTGCGGGGCGGTGATCAGATCGTCGTTGTCGAAGATGACCGCAGCTTTACCTCGCTTGGCGCAACCGGGCAGCAACAGCTGGTCTATTTCGAAAAAGAAGAGATGAACGTGATGGAGGCGCTGTCGACCACTGGCGGGTTGGACGCAAACCGCGCGAACCCGGAGGGCGTTCTGATCTTGCGGGAATACACGCCGAAGGATCTGAAGCCGGGGCTGGCCGGCCCAGACAAGCAACAGGTGATCTTCAGCCTCGACCTGACATCGGCTGACGGCCTTTTTGCGGCGCGCCAATTCCGGATTCAGCCCGGTGACACGCTGTTGGCGACGGAATCGCCGATCAACTCGGCCCGGACGATCATCGGCCTCTTCGGTACGGTCATCGGGGTTTCAAGCTCGGTCAACAATCTGTCGAATTAACCTCGGCTCGATTGGCTCACAGGGCTGCAAATATGTTTTGCACATCGCCCGATGGTTGATCCTTTTGCGCCGTCTCGGACGTAGCGGATTCCCCGGTCTGCAAACGCGCATCCGGTGCGGGTTGGCAGGTCGGCAATGGTTGCGGGCGATCGCTTTGCCGCGACATGGCGGTGATCCGTCGAGGCACCACGACTTGGTTGGCATCAACGATGCGCGGGGTTCTACGGCGCCAGACCAGCGCGGCGCGACGAACTTCGGTCGGCTTCAAACACGAATATGACAACAAGACCGCGCAAAACAGCACCAGGTCGCGCCAGAAAGCATCAATATTGACGACGTTCGGGATAAAGAAATTCTGCGTCAGGCTGCTTGTTAAAACCACAAGCGCCAGCATCAGAGACGTGATGCGCAAATACAATCCCATCATGAACCCGGCCGTGATCGACACAAGAAGTAGCGTCCCCAAACTCTGTGCTGTGGACAGGTCGACAAACGACTGGAACAGGACCGAGGCAGACACGCCCTCGATCACGCCGAATGCGCTGGCCAAGAAATATGACCCGATCACGAGCCTAAGAAGGTTCAACCCTGTATAGTTGATCCATCTTCGTTTTCTTTGCTGCTGCATGCCATTTTTTCCGCCAGACACTTCCTGAACCAGCACCACTCATACGCACACGCGTTTAACGTGCACGTGGATTACGGCATAAATGGTTCAAAACCGTGTGGTTCGCACGGCTGGGCGCAGCAGTTCACTCTGTCGTGGCCACGTCATCGGCGGCTTCTTCCTCGTCCGACGTGTCGGCAATCCACGCAACCGAGACCACCTTTTCCCCTTTGGATGTGTTGAACACCTTCACCCCGCCCGCACTGCGTGAGCGGAAAGAAATACCATCAACGGGCACGCGGATTGACTGACCACCCGAGGTGGCCAACATGATCTGATCTTCCAGTTCCACCGGGAAAGAGGCCACAAGCGCGCCGCCACGCATGGCCTTGTCCATCGCCTGCACCCCCATGCCGCCGCGCCCACGCACCGGGTAATCGTGGCTTGAGCTCAGTTTCCCGGCACCCTGGTCCGTGATCGTCAGAATCAGGTTTTCGGCCGCCTGCATTTCTTCGAACCGCTCGGGGCTGATGGAACCTTCGACCTGCTCTTCGTCCTCGGTCTCGACATCGTCAGAAACACCGGCCATGGCGCGGCGCATCTTGAGGTAACCGACACGTTCATCCGCGGTCGCCTGGAAATGCCGTATGATGGACATGGACACAACTTTATCCCCGTTTTGCAAACGGATGCCCCGCACACCGGTGGAATCGCGACCCTTGAAGACCCTGACATCGGTGGTGCGGAAACGAATGGCGCGGCCTGAATTCGTGACCAACATCACGTCATCATCTTCCGAACAGATGCGGGCATTGACCAGTTTGGTGTTTTCATCCGGCAGTTTCATCGCGATCTTGCCGTTCGATTTCACGTTGGTGAAATCGCTGAGCGCGTTGCGGCGCACATCCCCGGCGGAGGTGGCAAAGAAGATCTGGAGGTCATTCCATTCCTCTTCGGGCACGTCCACCGGCATGATCGCCGCAATGCTAACACCTTGGGGGATCGGGAGAATGTTGATGATCGCCTTGCCCTTGGCCGTACGTCCGCCCAAAGGCAAACGCCACGTCTTGAGTTTGTAGACCATGCCATCGGTGGTGAAGAACAAAAGCTGCGTATGGGTGTTGGCCACGAAAAGGGTGGTGATCACGTCCTCTTCTTTTGTCTGCATGCCCGACACACCCTTGCCACCGCGTTTTTGGGCGCGGAAGTCGGCCAGTGCGGTCCGCTTGATGTAGCCACCCGACGTGATCGTCACGACCATGTCTTCGCGCTCGATCAGGTCTTCGTCGTCCATATCACCCGACCAGTCGACAATCTCGGTGCGGCGCGGAACGGCAAACTGTTCCTTCACCTCGTTCAACTCGTCCGAGATGATCTGCATGATCCGTTCGCGGCTGGCGAGGATGGCCAGGTAATCCTTGATCTTGCCTGCCAACTCCTGCAGCTCGTCGGTCACCTCCTTCACACCCAATTGTGTCAGGCGCTGCAGACGCAGCTCCAGAATTGCGCGGGCCTGTATTTCGGACAGGTTATACGTGCCGTCATCATTGGCAGTGTGGGTCGGATCATCGATCAACTCGATGTATTCCAGAATGTCCTGCGCCGGCCAGCGGCGGGCCATCAGTTTCTGACGCGCTTCGGCGGCATCGGCAGAGGATCGGATCGTCGCAACGACCTCATCCACGTTGGACACCGCAGCCGCCAGACCACACAGCACATGGCTGCGTTCGCGCGCCTTGCGCAGGTCATAAGCCGTGCGCCGTGCAACAACCTCTTCGCGGAAGCTGATGAATGCCGACAGAAAGCCATAAAGCGTCAGCTGTTCCGGCCGCCCGCCGTTCAGCGCCAGCATGTTGCATCCGAAATAGGTTTGCATGGGCGTGAAGCGGAACAGTTGGTTCAAAACGACTTCTGCTGTGGCGTCGCGCTTGAGCTCGATCACCACGCGCACCCCGTGCCGGTCGGATTCGTCCTGCACGTGGGCGATGCCCTCGATCTTTTTCTCGCGCACGGTTTCGGCGATCTTTTCGATCATCGCCGCCTTGTTCACCTGATACGGGATTTCATCGATAACAATGGCATAGCGGTCTTTTCGGATCTCTTCGACCCGGGTCTTGGACCTGACGATGACGCTGCCGCGGCCTTCAAGGTACGCTTTGCGCGCGCCGGACCGACCCAGCATGATGCCCCCGGTGGGAAAATCAGGGCCCGGCACATATTCGATCAACGCTTCACTGCTCAGGTCAGGATTGTCGATCAGCGCCAGCGTGGCGTCCACGATTTCACCCAGATTGTGAGGCGGAATATTGGTCGCCATCCCGACGGCAATGCCGCCCGCACCGTTGACCAGCATGTTGGGGAAACGCGCGGGCAGAACCGTCGGCTCGCGGTCCTTGCCATCGTAATTGTCCTGAAAGTTGACCGTGTCCTTCTCGATATCCGCAAGCAGGAACGCCGCAGGCTTGTCCATGCGCACTTCGGTGTATCGCATCGCGGCCGGGTTATCGCCATCCATGGAACCGAAATTGCCTTGACCGTCCAGCAGGGGCAGGGACATCGAGAAATCCTGCGCCATCCGCACCAGCGCATCGTAAATCGCGCTGTCCCCGTGCGGATGATATTTACCCATCACGTCGCCAACAGGCCGCGCGGATTTGCGATATGGCTTGTCGTGGGCGTTGTTCGTCTCGTGCATCGCATAAAGGATGCGCCGATGCACAGGTTTCAACCCGTCCCGAAGATCCGGGATGGCGCGGCTGACGATGACCGACATCGCGTAATCGAGATAAGAGGTTTTCATCTCGTCCGCGATAGACACGGAAGGCCCATCATACACGGGGCGCTCTGGCGGCATTTCGTCTTCGTTTTCAGGGGTTTCCGGGGTATCGTTCACGTAAGGTCCCGTTCTGTCAGTGTTTTTCTATATTTTGTTGTCATACGTATACCAGAGGCAGGATATAGGGTGCAATGCTTGTGCGCACCTACGATTGGCAGCCACCATCGCTGTCTGATAACATACTGTTTTTATTGAAAAGTAAGTTTTTCCGGGCATCATGAATGTACAAAAACGTCACGAGGAGAGCACATGATCGAACCACAAGAGATGTCAGAGACGGAAATGATGTTGAAAGGCTATGGGTTGACCACGGCCGAATTCTTTTACCACATGCCTGATTACGCGCATGTTCTGAACACGTTCATCTGGCAAGAATACGACATCGCGCCGGACCATCCGCGCCTGTTTAAGTTCGTTGAATTCTGGCAGGATCAGATCGAAGGCCCGCTGCATTCAGTGCAATTCACCCACCGCAAAATGATCAGCCCCGGCGAATGGCGCCAGGTCACCGGCGAGTTTTACCTGCACTGAAATCACGCTTGTCGAATTCGACCGGGTCCGCGAAGGTCAGCGGACTACACGCCCCGCTGCCGTGTCAGCCGGGGATTGCATGAAGTCAGCAATCAGGCGGAAGTACCCCGGAATGACCTCTTGCAGCTTATGCGCAGCCTGCGGCGTCAGGGTCAATTGTTCCGCCCGACCATCTTCCTTGTCGGGGTCCGACCGCAACAAGCCCGCCTTGATCAGGGTCTTGGTCGTTCGGTGCAAGACCGGCTTTGATACGTCAAGACGTTCACCGATTTCACTTTGGCGCAGACTGGTGCGCTCGGGTTCACGGTCAATGACGACAAGGATCAGAAACTGCAACTGGGACAATCCGTGACCGGCGAAGTACCGATCAATGCAGCGCAAAAGAACACTTGCGTCACGCAGCATGACCAAGGCGTCCCGGATCGTCCGCGCCGTCTCTGGTCGCTTGCTGTACCGTGAAATCATGTCCAGGTCGGGCAGGGCGCGCAGAAAGAACACTATGCATCACCTAGTGCAACGATTTGGGTCAGAACCGGAGGCTTGGTCAACCAGTCGCCATAAGCTTCGAAAACCTCCTGCGTGTAGGTTTGCTGGTGATGCCAATCAAACGCGCCCTTGTCTCGCCAGGTTTCAAGCAGAAACAGGCGGTCCTGAGTGTGATCGCAATACAGATCGAACTGAAGGCAGCCTGCTTCGGATCGTGTTCGCCCGGTGATGCCGAGGACCGCATCACGGGCTTGATTGAAGTGTTCTGGTTTCGGTGAGATTTCAGCAAGGTACGTTAGTGACATGTGACATAGCCCTTTTAAGTTATCATGATAACTAATTAAGCTTTCGTGATTGTCTTTTCAAGTAGAAAGGCCCGCCGTGGTCAGCGAGCCTTTCAGAAAATCCTGAACCTTTCCTAGAAAGTTCGGGTCAGGGAATGATGCGCGTGTATTTCTGGCCTTCCAACGAAGCGCCAACAAGCGCACCGGCCTGACCAAAGATTACGGCAACCACGGGACTTGTGGCCGTGGTCGTGTCCGCCCGGATGTTTTCACCCTGGTCCGAGAAGACATATTCGATGTCCGCACCGGCGACCCAACCCGAGGCACGACGGAAGTCGCTCAGCGATTCTTCCGTCATGAAAAAGAGAACATGCGCAAATTGCTGTGCGCCGATTTGCAGGCCTACGCTGCCCTTAGTGGCCGAATAGTAGTCCACCGTGGCACCGCCCACACGCAATGCGCCGCGACCAAAACCACCACCAACGATGAAACCGCCCTCGGTGATCAGCGGCATCACCAACTGACCCACGGACTTGGCGGCCAGATCCTGGGTGCCGGGATAGGTGTTGTAGAGATAATTCAGCGTGGAATCGACGCGTGCGTCGATCTTCTGCGATCCCTGAGAGCCGACACCGTTGCCACATGCCGCCAGAAGGGGGGATGCGGCCAATGCGCCGAGCGTGAAGCTGCGCCGGGAAAGGTTTTTCATGATACTGCCTGTTCGTTGCCTGATCGATTGCCGGTCTTTTGAAACGCCGGTGTAACCACACTATAGGGGGTGCAAGCGCCAGTGTCACCACAGATTGTTGTGTAGTGTTCGATAGGCGGGATATCGCGCGATTTAACTTAGGGGCTTGCCAAGGCGCGCGCGGCGGCGGGTGCGAAATAGGTGAGCACCCCGTCACAGCCGGCACGTTTGAACGCCATAAGGCTTTCCATCATGGCGCGGTCGTGGTCGATCCAGCCATTTTGCGCCGCAGCCTGGATCATCGCGTATTCACCGGACACCTGATAGGCATAGGTCGGGGCGCCGAATTCGTCTTTTACCCGGCGGCACATGTCCAGATACGGCATGCCGGGTTTGACCATGACCATGTCCGCGCCTTCTTGCAGGTCACGCGCGACACAGCGCAGCGCCTCGTCGGAATTGGCCGGATCAATCTGGTAGGTTTTCTTGTCACCGGTCAGCGCGGCAGAGGCGCCGACCGCATCGCGAAATGGTCCGTAAAAGGCCGAGGCATACTTTGCCGCATAGCTCAGGATCATGACATTGCGGTGGTCCGCGTCTTCGAGCGCGTGACGGATCGCTCCGATGCGGCCATCCATCATGTCCGACGGACCGATGATGTCAGCCCCTGCGTCAGCCTGGGCCAGCGCCATCTTCACCAGCGCCTCGTTGGTTTCGTCATTTACGATTTCACCGTTCACCACGAAGCCGTCATGCCCATTAATGTTATACGTGTCGAGCGCCACATCCGTCATGACCACCAATTGCGGCACCGCGGCCTTGATCGCACGGATCGCACGGTTGGCGTGGTTCTCGGGATCCCATGCCCCCGCACAGTTTTCGGTGCGCTCTTCCAGTGCGGTATAAGGGAAAACACAGATGGCGGGGATGCCCAGGTCTGCGGCTTCCCGCGCTGCGTCTACAATCCGGTCGACACTGCGCCGCACGACACCGGGCATCGATGGAATGGGCTCTTCGACATTCTCGCCGGAACGTACAAACACTGGCCAGATCAGGTCACCCACGGACAAGCTGTTTTGTGCGACAAGCGCGCGAACCGCCGGATTGGCCCGCGTCCGGCGAAGACGCGTGAGGGGAAACGGAGCCTGGGTGGGGCGCATGGAAGACGTCCTTTTTTGTTCGGTTTCCTGAGTGGCATGGAAATTACTGCATCTCAAGGGTAGGAATTGCCCAAGCACAACGCTAAGAGGTGCCCGATAATAGATAAGGCCTGAGCGGTGAACTGGTACCAGAATATCTTTGAATTGATCGACATGCGCAGTTTCAGCAACCTGTGGTTCTGGATCATGCTGGCGGTATTGTGGTCATCGACCAGCCATTGGGTGCTCGGCGTTCCATGGGACATGGTGACCCGCGCCAAGAAGGGCGAGTTGCAAGGCGTGGCGGATCTGCATGACATGGTGCGGATCAACTGCAACCGGATCCTGTACATCGCTCAGGAAACCGGTCTGCTGCTCGCTGGATTTATGTGCTTCATTCTGACCGTGTTGGTCTTGCTGGGCTTCGTCTATGACAACGAGTTTTCGCAGGCGGTCTTCCTGTTGGCGTTTCCAATGAGCTTGGTGGGCCTGCTGTCGGTGCACACGGCCCAATCGATCACCCAGCAAGGATTGTCCGACGAAGCGCTGTACAAACGGCTTTCCACCCACCGGGTGATCACGCAACTGATCGGCATGGTGTCGATCTTCGCCACCGCGATGTGGGGCATGTTGATGAACATGACCACCAGCGCGCTTGGCGGATAGGGTACGATCCGAATGGGGGATCCACAGCGCATAAGGGTCGGCGGCGCGCCCGAAGGGTATGATGCCCGGCTGCTGTTGGACGAGGTGACGCGTGCCGGCGGACCGGTCATCCACGTCGCACGCGACGACAAGCGCATGGCGGCAATGGCGGCGGCGCTGCGGTTCTTTGCCCCGGACATGCCGGTGATCCAGTTTCCCGGTTGGGACTGTCTGCCCTATGACCGGGTTTCGCCCAATGCCGACATTTCCGCTGCGCGCATGGCGACGCTGGCGGGATTGGTGCATGGTGGGCCATCCTCTTTCGTTTTGTTGACGACGCTGAACGCGGCCACACAGCGGGTCCCGGCACGAGACGCACTGCGCGAGGCGGCATTTTCGGCGCAGGTCGACTATCAGATCGACGAGGCCGCGCTGAAGTCGTTTCTCGTTCGGATGGGCTTCACCCAATCCCCCACGGTGATGGAACCCGGTGACTATGCCGTGCGTGGAGGGATCATTGACATCTACCCGCCCGGCGAGACGGGTCCGGTGCGGCTTGATCTGTTCGGCGACGTTCTGGATGGTGTCCGCCGCTTTGATCCTGCTACGCAGCGCACGACCGAAAAGCTGGACCAGATCGAATTGGCCCCGGTCAGCGAGGTTATCTTGGACGAGGCCGCGATTACCCGGTTTCGACAGAACTACCGGATTGAATTCGGCGCCGGCGGCAGTGATGACCCGCTTTACGAAGCGGTCAGCGCAGGCCGCAAACAAGCCGGCATGGAACATTGGCTGCCGCTTTTTCACGAGCGTCTTGAGACCCTGTTTGACTATCTGCCGGATGCGCCGGTCACATTGGATGACCAAGTGGATGCCGCGCGCGTATCGCGGTGGGATTCAATCGCGGATCAGTTCGGGTCCCGTCAGCACGCCATGGCCCAGAAGGGGCGCGAGGACACTGTCTACAAACCCATTGCGCCTGATCTTCTTTACCTGGACGACGCCGCGTGGACTGCGGCCGTGAGCGCGCGCAGGGTCATGGCTTTTTCGCCCTTGCCACAGGCGCCCGGACCGGGCCTGATCGACGCCGGCGGGCGCATCGGGCGAAATTTCGCACCAGAGCGCCAGCAAGAAAAAATCAGCCTTTTCAGCGCGCTGAAGGATCACATTGACGCGAAAAAGGCGATTGGCCCGGTGTTGCTTGCATCCTATTCCGAAGGTGCGCGCGAGCGGCTGGAAGGGCTTTTGGAAGACGAAGGCATGATCGGGGCCGTCACCGTGCGGGACGCGCGGGCGATCGACAAGCACGGCTTGCATCTTGCGGTGTGGGGGTTGGAACACGGGTTCGAGGCACCGGACCTGACCGTGATCGCCGAGCAGGATATCCTGGGCGACCGCCTGATCCGCGCGCCCAAGAAAAGGCGGCGCGCCGAGAATTTCCTGACCGAAGCACAAAGCCTTAGCCCAGGTGATCTGGTGGTGCATGTCGATCACGGAATTGGCCGGTACAAAGGGCTTGAAGTCGTGACAGCCGCCGGCGCCGCGCACGAGTGCCTGTTGCTGGAATATGCTGAAAACGCAAAGCTTTACCTGCCGGTTGAAAACATTGAACTGCTCAGCCGCTATGGCCACGAAGAGGGGCTTTTGGACCGTCTCGGCGGCGGCGCGTGGCAGGCCAAGAAGGCCAAACTGAAGGAACGTATCCGCGAAATGGCCGACCGGCTGATCCGGATCGCCGCCGAGCGCGCACTGCGCAAGGCACCGGTGCTGGCGCCCGAGCACCATGCGTGGGAGGCCTTCGCGGCACGGTTCCCCTATCAGGAAACCGATGATCAGTTGCGTGCCATCGAGGATGTGCTGGAGGATTTGGAAAGCGGCACGCCAATGGACCGGCTGATCTGCGGCGATGTGGGTTTTGGCAAAACAGAGGTGGCCATGCGCGCGGCTTTCGTGGCCGCCATGTCGGGCCTGCAAGTGGCCGTGATCGCACCCACGACCCTGCTTGCGCGGCAGCATTTCCAAAGCTTTGCCGAACGGTTCCGCGGGTTTCCCATCACCGTGCGGCCCTTGTCGCGATTTGTGACAGCGGGCGACGCCAACAAGACCCGGGCAGGGTTGGCCGATGGCTCGGTGGATATCGTGGTGGGCACGCATGCCCTTTTGGCCAAGAACATCCAGTTCAAGAACCTTGGCCTTCTGGTGATCGATGAGGAACAGCGGTTCGGTGTAACCCATAAAGAGCGCTTGAAATCCCTGCGCGCGGAAGTTCACGTGCTTACCCTGACGGCGACGCCGATCCCAAGAACGCTGCAGCTTAGCCTGTCGGGTGTGCGTGACCTGAGCATTATCGGCACGCCACCTATCGACCGCCTGTCGATCCGCACCTATGTCAGCGAATTTGACAGCGTCACGATCCGCGAAGCGCTCTTGCGCGAGCATTACCGCGGCGGGCAAAGCTTTTACGTTGTACCGCGGATCAGCGACATTCCCGGGATTGAGGACTTTCTGCGCACCCAAGTGCCCGAAGTCAGCGTGGTGGTCGCCCACGGTCAGATGGCGGCCGGGCAACTTGATGAGCGCATGAACGCATTTTACGACGGCAAGTATGATGTTCTTTTGGCCACCACGATTGTCGAGTCGGGTCTTGATATTCCGACCGCAAACACAATGGTGGTTCACCGCGCCGACATGTTCGGTCTGGCGCAGCTTTATCAGATCCGCGGGCGGGTAGGGCGCTCGAAGACGCGGGCCTATGCCTATCTGACGACCAAGCCACGGCTGAAGTTGACGCCGACGGCCGAGAAACGCCTGCGGGTTCTGGGCAGTCTCGATCAACTAGGTGCCGGATTTACCTTGGCAAGTCAGGATCTTGACATTCGCGGCGCTGGCAATTTGCTGGGCGAAGAACAGTCCGGTCAGATGCGCGACGTAGGCTATGAACTTTATCAATCGATGCTGGAAGAAGCGATCGCAAAGATCAAATCGGGACAGTTGGAAGGGCTTTCGGACGCGGATGATCAATGGGCACCACAGATCAACCTTGGCGTCCCGGTGCTGATACCCGAAGCCTACGTTCCGGACCTCGATGTCAGGCTTGGATTGTATCGTTGTCTCAGTGGCTTGTCGTCCAAAGTTGAACTTGAAGGATTTGCCGCCGAACTGATCGACCGGTTTGGTAAACTGCCGCGAGAAGTGAATACGCTGTTGCTGGTCGTGCGCATCAAGGCGATGTGCAAACGCGCCGGAATTGCCAAGCTGGATGGCGGGCCACGCGGCGCAACGATCCAATTCCACAACGACAAATTTGCCAACCCTGCCGGGCTTGTGGAATTTATCAAGGACCAGCGTGGCTTGGCGAAGGTCAAGGACAACAAGATCGTCGTGAAACGCAGCTGGAAGTCGGACGCGGACAAAATCAAGGGCGCGTTTGCGATTGCCAAGGATCTCGCGGCGCAGGCACGGACGGCGAAACCGGCGACGGCCTGACGTCCTGAGGCGTATCACGCCACCAGATCGGCTTTCAGATCCGCGACAAAATCTTTGTATTGCTTCATGACAAGCTCGTCCGTCCTGCAATAGGGCTCTGACGCCAGATAGCTGTGCTCGAACAACCTGTCATATGTCAGTTTTGGCTCAAGACGATGTCTGCTTGCACCGGTTTTGCCCAGCCCATCGCCATGGTGTTGTGCCACTTTCAATGCGTTGTGCATCCAGTTGAGACAATTGATGGCGGTGAAGGGATCGTTTACGCCCGGTGACAGGGCCCGGGCGAGCATTTCCACCAGTTCGTCCACCAGAAAGAGTACGTTCTGATGTTCGGTCCTGCTGGCCCCGACGGCGTAACAATCGCGCAGGTTTGCACGCTCGTCGTCCGAAAGCGACGCGTCACACCAAACGGAAAGAACAGGCGTGAACGTACTAATGAATTCACCGGGCAATTTCTCTATCCGGATGACCCATGCCCGCTCTTTGGTCAAGTCTTCAAGTCGGTTGTAATTCAGCGTCTGAATGTAACCGGCTTCTTCGGAGGTGATATGGGCATCGGGATCGCGGTCGGGATACGTGTCTTCCGACAGGGCGTCCAAATCCGCCTCGGCATCGATGAGAGAAATGATTTCACGTTCCAGCCGCTGTCCCAAATTGGAGGTGATGTTGGACACGTTGATCGTTTCGGGAACGTGGTGCACGAAATAGATCATGGTGAAGACCGCAACGATGCTGCCAATCATGGCCAGTAGCATCGAATACTGCGGAACGAACGCCTCGCCGCCCGCAGCCTCGGACGGGTCCTGAACCGCTCTGAGAATTGACAAGGCATAAACGAAAGTGGCGATCAGGATGCCAAGGCTGATCTGGTTGCCACGATCCCGCATGAAATTCCCGATAAGACGCGGGCCGTAGTTGCCCGCGGCAAAGGACACCGCGACGATTGTCATCGAGAACATAACGCCGGTGACCCCGATGACCGATGTCGCGATCGTGGACAGGGTGCTGCGCGCGCCTTCGACCTGCGTGTCGGTAAAGGTCGCCGGCAGTTGCAACGGTAACAGGTCGACGTGACGATCTGCCCACTCGGACACGTATGCCAAGGCAAGGGCCGCGATCACCATGGTGGCCGGAATGAACCAGTAGCTTGCCCGCACATCCTGTGCCAACTTGAGAAGAAGAGCTGTTTTTTTCATGGTTCAGGTATCCGCAGCAAAAAAGTCGAGCCCTTGTAAAAGCCAGCCCAAGGCAGGATTGATCCAGTCCAGACACATCGCAAGCCCATAGTCTCAATTCTGGAAAAGCGGCACCGTGGAGATGGACATCTTGGCCGATCCGTCTTGAACGTCCCGGGCATGGGAAATGTAGATCAAAGTCTGGTTGGCGTGATCAAATATGCGCTTTACCCGCAATGTCTTCCAAATGATGGAGCGACGTTCGGAAAAGATGCTTTCCCCTTCGTCGGACCGGTCGATATCCCCCAGCACCAGCGGACCGGTCTGGCGACAGTCAATAGACGAGTTTGAAGGATCTTCGAACCAGTTGCCTTTCTGAAGACGGTAGATCAGCCCGCGCTCAAAGTAGGCCACATGACAAGTGACGCCCTGCACGCCCGGATCGGCAAACGCTTCGATGATGATGTCATTGCCAAACCAATCCACGTCGACGGTGCCGACGCGTTCGGCTTTTGCGTCGGATGCGAACAACTGAAACAATCCAAAAACGATCGCGATGCGCATGACAGATATTGGAAGCACGTACCGGATCGGTCTTACCGCAAACCAAGGAAGGACAGGATGAAAAGGACGACGACGATCAATACCACAAGGTAGATAAGTCTATTCATGAAATGTTCCTTTGTGGTGTGCGGCATGCCACCAAATTCCCGATGAGTTGGCCGCGTTTGCCAAGAGCAAACTGACGGGAACCGGAATGGTTCCGCCAAAGCGAGGATTTAACTGAAGGTTGTAACGCAACCGCCATGTCAAATCAGATACGTTGATGCTTTTACGTGTCTTGTATCACGCGCCGTCAGTCTCGGGGGCGGTCGCACCCTTGGCCTGAAATTCCTTGACCCGTTCCAGTAACAATTCCCGGGCCTTCATGTTGGCGCGGCGTACGCGCATGGACGTCAGGAACGCCTCTTCGGCGGTTTGCGACGTGGCGCCCAGCAATTTGACGATCTCGCTGATGACCTGCTCGTCGCCCGAGGCGTCGACGTATTTGATCACCTTGAGCGCCAGCTCGTCCGCCAGATCCTCGGTGACGCCCATCGCTTACCTCGTGTTTTCGGTCAAACGGCGCTTCACATACGTGGTCACGTTGTCGATCATCGTGTCCATATGCGGCTCTTCAAAGAAATGGCCCGATCCCTCGATTTCCTGATGCGTGATCGTAATGCCTTGCTGCTCGTGCAGCTTGTTGACCAGTGAATGCGTGTCCGCGGGCGGGGCGACGCGATCATTCGTGCCGTTGATGATCAGCCCCGATGAGGGGCAGGGCGCCAGGAACGAGAAGTCGTACATATTGGCCGGCGGTGAAACCGACACAAACCCGGTGATCTCGGGCCGGCGCATCAGAAGCTGCATGCCGATCCAGGCGCCAAAGGAAAAACCGGCAACCCAACAGTGCTTGGAATTGTTGTTCATGGACTGAAGGTAATCGAGTGCGGAGGCGGCATCGCTAAGTTCGCCCACGCCCTGATCATATTCGCCCTGGCTACGCCCCACGCCGCGGAAATTGAACCGCAGCACGGTGAACCCCATGTTGTAAAAGGCATAGTGCAGGTTGTAGACAACCTTGTTGTTCATCGTCCCGCCGAATTGCGGGTGCGGATGCAGCATGATGGCGATGGGTGCGTCGCGTTCGCGTTGCGGGTGGTACCGGCCTTCCAGTCGGCCCTCGGGGCCAGGAAAAATGACCTCGGGCATGCATGTCCCCTTGCGTTTTTTGGGTGCAGCGCAATTCTTGACGGAATTGATCAAGCACCTTAGAATTATTCTAAGTCGGTCCACGACTTGTACGGCTTCAAGCGAGATAAGGTGTCGGTTGCGCGAGGTCAATCACATTGGGGCCAATCCGGGCAGACGGGCTCTTTTTCGACGGGGGTTTAGCGATGAAACTGAGTACTAAGGGCCGATATGCCGTGGTGGCGCTGACCGATATCGCCTTGCAAGAAGCTGATGGGCTGGTGACGTTGGGAGATATCGCGCGGCGTCAGGATATCTCGCTTCCGTATCTGGAGCAGCTTTTCGTGAAATTGCGGCGCGGCGATCTTGTGACGTCGGTCCGGGGTCCGGGCGGGGGCTACAAGCTGGCGCGACCGATGTCGGAAATTCGCGTGGTGGACATTCTGAGTGCGGTCGATGAGACAATCGACGCGATGCACAAGGGGGCGGGGGCCTCGGGGGCTGCGAGCGGATCAAAAGCGCAGTCGATGTCGAACCGTTTGTGGGAATCCCTGAGCGCACATGTTTACGTATTTCTGCATCAGACGCGTCTGAGCGACGTGGTCGGAAATTCGCTGGCCCCGTGCCCAGCCGTGCCAAACCTGTTTGCCGTGGTGGATGACGAATGAGGACAGGAGCGGGAAGAGGATTTGCGCCGCCTTCGGCGTCGCCGGGGGGCATCATTGCCTGCGGCACTGACGCCCTTTGGGTGTTTTTGACAAGAAAGAAGCAGGGGCGGTGATGAACGCGGTGCCTCTGGAACGTTTGCCCGTGCTTCTGGCCGCAGACGAGCGGGTCGCAAAAGCGACCCGCGGCGCGCTTTTTGCCAAAGATGGGCTGGGCGTGGCTGGCCAGCATGTGCGGCGGGCTGCGTTTGGCGGTATGCCGCGCGATCATCTGTCTGTCTTTCTGAGCAATGCGGCCGGGCAAGCGCGGCGGGCCTGGGCCAAGGAAGGATCGTGGATCGGGCGGTTGGCGAACCGGTTGTCCGTGGCGCGGCCGGGATATGTGGAGGTGCCCGGGGCGGTTCTGTCGCAAATCCTGCGGGCGCTTGGAGCGGAAGACGGCGCCCTTGATAGAGACGGGCGATATTACCTGCGCCTGGACATTGCCGAGGGCTTTGCCAAGGCGCTCGGGTCAGCGAAAGAGGCTGTGTCATGACGCGCGTCTACCTGGATTACAACGCAACGGCACCTTTGCGGGCCGAGGCGCGCGCGGCGATGGTGGCGGCGATGGATGTGGTGGGCAATCCGTCAAGCGTGCATGCCGAGGGTCGCGCGGCCAAGGGGTTGGTTGAGCGGGCGCGGGCGCAAGTGGCGGCGCTGGTGGGGTGCAAGACCAGTCAAGTGATCTTTACTGGATCGGCGACGGAGGCCGCCGCTCTGGTCGTGGCGCAGAAGGACCAGCATGGGGGCGTGTTTGCAGCCCTGCCGACAGAGCATGATTGTTTTTATGATTGGAGCGATCACGCGCTTTCGGCAATTCACGCGAAGGACGGTACGCTTTGCCCCGACGGTGCCGCTGATTTGATGAACTTAGCTATGAAGTGTGCCAGAGAATCGACAGCGAATGAACTTCTGACCGTTTTCCTGTTGGCGCATTCCGCCGCCAACAGCGAGACCGGTCTCATGATGCCAGGTGGTGGTACGGTTTCTGACAACTGCGTTCATACGTTCAATGGGTCATTTTCGTATTCCGTTGTTTGTGACATCACCCAAGTCGCTGGTAAGCTGCCTATCTTGTATCCTAGCGACAAGCGCGCCTCCTACATGATCCTGTCTGCACATAAGTTGGGTGGGCCCAAGGGTGTTGGTGCGTTGATCAATTTCACCGCCGAAGACCCGCAGGCCATCCTGAAGGGCGGCGGGCAGGAGATGGGGCGTCGCTCGGGCACTGAGAACGTCATCGGCATTGCCGGATTCGGGGCGGCAGCGGAGGCGGCGCAGCGGGATCTTGAGGCCGGCGTTTGGGACCGGGTCGAAAAACTTAGAAAGATTCTAGAAAAGGCTATTGAGGATTTTTCAAATGAGACTATTTTTGTCGGGAAATCTGCAAAACGCCTGCCCAACACATCCTGCTTCATCACGCCGGGCTGGAAAGGCGAAACGCAGGTGATGGCGATGGACTTGGCAGGATTTGCCATTTCGGCCGGGTCGGCCTGTTCATCCGGCAAGGTCAAAGCGAGCCGGGTATTGGCCGCAATGGGGTTCGACGAGGTGGAAGCGGCAAGTGCTGTCCGCGTCTCGATGGGCCCGGAAACGACAGAGGACGAGGTGCTGGCCTTCGCAGAAGCCTGGGCAAAACAGCATGAAAAATTTCGCGCCCGCGCGGCGTGAGAGATAACCGAGGAGGTGGCCCCATGGCGGCACTGGATGACACGGCAGTCAAGGACGGCGTCGACAAGGAAACGGTCGACGCAGTACGTGATATCAGCACATACAAATACGGCTGGGACACCGATATCGAGATGGAGTATGCGCCCAAGGGCCTGACCCCGGATATCGTGCGGCTGATCTCGGAAAAGAACGAAGAACCGGAATGGATGACCGAGTGGCGTCTGGCGGCCTATGAACGCTGGCTTCAGATGAAAGAACCCGAATGGGCGATGGTCGACTACCCAGAAATCGATTTCCAGGACCAGTATTACTATGCCCGCCCCAAAAGCATGGAAGTCAAACCCAAGTCACTGGACGAGGTCGATCCCAAGCTGTTGGAGACGTACGAAAAGCTGGGGATCCCGCTGAAGGAACAGATGATTCTGGCCGGGGTAGAAGGCGCCGAGGAGGCGCCTGCCGAAGGCCGCAAGGTGGCCGTGGATGCGGTGTTTGACTCCGTGTCAGTGGGAACGACATTCCAAGACGAGTTAAAGAAGGCCGGCGTGATTTTCTGCTCGATTTCGGAGGCGATCAAGGACCATCCGGAATTGGTGAAGAAATACCTCGGGTCGGTCGTGCCGGTGCAGGACAATTTCTATGCCACTCTGAATTCGGCGGTCTTTTCCGACGGTTCGTTCGTCTACGTGCCGCCCGGCGTGCGTTGCCCGATGGAACTGAGCACCTATTTTCGCATCAATGCCGAGAATACGGGCCAGTTCGAGCGTACGCTGATCATTGCCGACAAAGGCTCTTACGTGAGCTATCTTGAAGGGTGCACAGCACCGCAACGCGACACCAGCCAACTGCATGCCGCGGTGGTGGAAATCATCATCGAGGAAGACGCCGAGGTAAAGTATTCCACGGTGCAGAACTGGTTCCCAGGCGACGAGAATGGCAAGGGCGGCATCTACAACTTCGTCACCAAGCGTGCCGATTGCCGGGGCGACCGGGCCAAGGTGATGTGGACCCAGGTCGAGACAGGGTCGGCGGTGACGTGGAAATACCCTTCTTGCATCCTGCGCGGCGATGACAGCCAGGGCGAGTTCTACTCGATCGCCATCACCAACAACTACCAGCAGGCCGATACCGGCACGAAGATGATCCATCTGGGTAAGAACACGAAGTCACGGATCGTGTCCAAGGGGATCAGTGCAGGCCATGCACAGAATACCTATCGCGGATTGGTCAGCATGCATCCCAAGGCCAAGGACAGCCGCAACTACACCCAGTGTGACAGCTTGTTGATCGGCAGTTTGTGTGGCGCACATACGGTGCCCTATATCGAGGTCAAGAACAACTCGAGCCGGGTAGAGCACGAGGCGACCACATCCAAGGTGGACGACGATCAGTTGTTCTATTGCCGACAGCGCGGCATGGACGAGGAAGAGGCCGTGGCCCTTGTGGTGAACGGGTTCTGCAAGGACGTTCTTCAAGCGCTGCCGATGGAGTTTGCCATGGAAGCGCAACAATTGGTGGCGATCAGCCTGGAAGGTTCGGTGGGCTAAGGCCAGCCCGCCGGAAAACGGTTATGACAACGGTCACCTCGCATAAGATCGTCTCGGATAACGATGCCTTTTGTGCCGAAACCGGGGCCTATGTCAGCCCCCGTGCGCATGTGGTGCGCGCCACGCATCTGGGGCAACCGGTGTACTTTACCGTCGACAACCCCGACGACGTGATCCAGTCCGAGCATGTGCAAGGCCGGTTTTACGAGCCCGAAGAGCTGGATATCATGCGCCGTTTTTTCCCGGTGGGCGGGCGGTTTCTGGATATCGGGGCGAATGTCGGCAATCACAGTGTTTACATGGCCAAGTTCCTGCATGCCTCGCGCATCGTTCTGGTCGAGCCGAACCCCGACGCCATCAGGCTTTTGGAATCGAACATCCTGCTCAACGGTCTGGGCGGCGTCTGCGATCGGTCCAGACTGGGCTACGGGTTGTCCGATGGCGTGGCCGACAGTGCTTTCATTCGGGTTGGGCGCAACAATCTGGGTGGCGCCCGCGTGAAGGAAGGGCAGGGTGACGTGCCGTTGGCCTCGGGCGATCAATTGTTGGGCGACGAGGTTTTCGACCTGATCAAGATTGACGTCGAAGGCATGGAAATGAAAGTTCTGGCTGGCATGGCGACGTATCTGGCGCGCCATCCGACGCCGATTTTCATAGAGGTCGACAAGGTCAACTACGAGGCTTTTGAAGCGTGGACCGTCGCGCAGGGCTATACCAAGCAGGCGCGTTTCCAACGTTACCGTGCGAATACTAATTTCCTGATCGAACCGGCGGCATGAAACAGATCGCGGCCATACGCACGAACCGATGGGGTCCCGCCGAAGAGCGGCTTTTGGAGCATTTGCGGCAGGCCTTCGGAGATGACGTGACCGTTGTATTTCACAACCGTCCGTCCGGCGTCGCGCCACCTGCCGATGTGGTTGATCTGCAGGGCGCTTGGCTGAGCGAGCAAGGTTTGCGCGCGGTTCAGGATTGGGGCTGGCGGTGCGGCGATTACTTTTACTACGCACTGCGCACGGCCAAACCCAGGTATGACTATTATTGGTTGGTTGAACCCGATGTCCTGTTCTCGGGTCCGGCGTCGGACTTTTTTGCGCGCTTTGATACTGTTGGCACGGATGTTCTTGGGCTCGACCCCGAGCCGATGCCTGATCCAACTGCGCCATTCGCAGGATCTTTGCTGCATCTTGAACGGTGGCGCGCCATTTTTGCGCTGACCCGGATGTCTGGCACGGCACTGGACAGGCTGCTTGACTTGCGGCGCGAAAACAGTCGGTTCGAGATCGGCCCGCGCAAGTTCGCCAACGACGAACTGTTTGTGTTCTCGAATGCCATGGCGCATCCGGACATACATGTGGGCAACCTGCGCGACCATGCCGGCGACTGGTTCGACGGCGCGCATTTTGACACAGCACCCGATATCATCGACCGCGCGGTGCTTGATACCCCTGCGATGGCGGGCAAGGTGTTTCACCCTGTGCGCAATCTTGAAGGGTTCAAGGCGGAGGTCGCCAACCGTATCGCACAACGTATGGCCTTCATGGACAAAACTGGCGACAGCTGGGCACATCTGGATGACAAAGACCTTGTCGAGATTGCCGATGACATCCGGGCACAGGTTCTAAAAAACCTGCGTGACGGCAAAGCCGCCAATGCGCGCACAAAGGAGGCCGCGGAATGACCGGCACAACGCGTGACGTTGTCGAAAGAACAAGGATCAAACGGCCTGTCGTCTCGGATGAAGACGGCACGCGCGAGGGCGGATTGGTGTTTCCAATTGTCTTCATTCTGGGGTTCATCGCCGCATCCTTCGCACATCCAGCCGCGCTTGCCTCGTTTTGGGTCTGGTTCGTTCTGTTGATGCTGTCCGCCGCAATCGCATTGGGCACCCAGAAATGCGTGGCGCGCATCAACGGTTTTGTCGGCGAAGACGAGAAAGGCGCGTCATGATCATAACCACAACCCATTCTGTCGAAGGACGAAAGATCATCGACTATCGCGGGATCGTGGTGGGCGAAGCGATCATGGGGGCCAACGTGGTGCGTGACGTGTTCGCCAGCATTACTGATATTGTCGGCGGCCGGTCTGGTGCCTACGAAAGCAAGTTGCAGGATGCACGCGACACCGCGCTGCAAGAACTGGAAGAGCGCGCCCAGGCGATGGGTGCGGATGCCGTGGTGGGCGTCGATCTGGATTACGAGGTGGTTGGCAATTCGATGCTGATGGTCTCGGCCAGCGGCACAGCGGTGGTTCTGGGCTGACATGACGCAGACCGCCGCCATATCCCGGCCCGAGCTGACAATGCCCGAAGAAGAAGCAGGCGTGTTGCGCGCGGCCTATGCCAAGGCGGACGTGATCCTGGAATATGGGTCAGGCGGATCCACGGTGATGGCCGCGGACATGCCGGGTAAGCGCGTTTTTTCAGTGGAAAGTGACAAGGACTGGGCCCTCATGATGCGGGGTTGGTTCGAAGCCAATCCCCCCAACGGCAACAGTGAAGTGGACGTGATCTGGTCCGATGTCGGCCCGACCAAGGACTGGGGCTATCCGCAAGACACGGCGCATTACATGCGGTACGCCCGGTATCCGCTGGAAGTTTGGGGCCTGAAGGAGTTTCGCCAACCCGATGTGGTGTTGGTGGACGGACGTTTTCGCGTTGGCTGTGCTTTGGCGACCGCTTTGCGAACCACCAAACCGGTGCAGTTGTTCATCGACGACTACAAACGACGCAAGCAGTACCACAAGGTCGAAGCCTTTTTTGGACAGCCGACTTTGACTGGCCGAATGGCTGGGTTCACGGTCAACCCGATGCGCCTTGAGCCTGACCGGCTTTTGGACACGATTGAGATGATGCTGCGCCCCTAGGGTGCACCACGAAACAAGGAGCAAGACATGTTGGAAATCAATGGCCTGAAGGTCGACCTTGAAGAAGAAGACAAGACGATTCTGAACGGTGTCGACCTGACGGTCGAAGCGGGTAAGGTGCATGCGATCATGGGTCCCAACGGGTCCGGTAAATCTACGCTCAGCTATGTCCTATCCGGCAAAGACGGTTATGAGGTGACGGGTGGGTCGGCGACGCTTGAGGGCGCAGATATCCTGGAGATGGAGCCCGAAGAGCGCGCCGCAGCGGGCATGTTTCTGGCCTTCCAATACCCCGTCGAAATACCCGGCGTGGGCAACATGACCTTCCTGCGCACCGCGATGAACGCGCAACGCAAGGCGCGCGGCGAAGACGAGATCAGCGCTGCTGACTTTCTGAAGCTGGTCCGTGAAAAGGCCAAGGCGTTGAAAATCGACGCGGATATGCTCAAACGTCCCGTGAACGTAGGCTTTTCGGGGGGCGAGAAGAAGCGCAACGAGATCCTGCAGATGGCCATTCTGGAACCCAAGATGTGTATTCTGGATGAAACGGACTCAGGTTTGGACGTGGATGCGATGAAACTGGTTGCGGGTGGGGTGAACGCACTGCGCGATCAGGGTCGGGGATTCCTTGTCATCACGCACTACCAGCGTCTGTTGGACCATATCAAGCCGGACGTCGTGCACATCATGGCGGATGGGCGCATCGTAAAAACCGGCGGCCCCGAACTGGCGCTTGAAGTGGAAAACAATGGCTATGCCGACATTCTCGCGGAGGTGGCGTGATGGCGCTTGCGCAGACTAAACAGGATGCCACCGAGGCACGCCTTGCAGGGTTGAACCTGCCGGATGCGGCGGGTTGGGCCAAGGCGGCTCGCGAGGATGCCTTGAAACGCGTTCGGGCGATGGGCCTGCCGAACCGGCGCGATGAGTATTGGAAATTCACCCGTCCGGACACGCTGGTCGAGGCACATGCCCCCAAAGCCGCCGTGTTTGAAAGCGACGAGACACAGATGTTTGGTGCCGTCGAGCGGGTGAAGATCGTGTTCGTGGACGGCGTTTTTGACCCCGACCTGAGCGATGATCTGACCCTTGAAGGGGTTAAGATCGACCGCCTGGCCGAGGCGGGATCAACCGACATTCACTGGGCCAAGGACGTGTACGGCGCTTTGGAATCCAACGGGCAAACCCCCGTGGAACGCCCGCTTGCCACATTGAACACCGCAATGGCCACCGATGGAGTGTTGATTCACGTCACCGCAGAAGTCAGCAAACCCATAAACCTGGTTTATCACCATAAATCAGAGACTTCCGATGCGATCTTGCACCACGTGATCAAGCTTGATGCCGGGGCTGACCTGACGGTTCTGGAAAACGGCCCGGCGGCAGCACGGTTCAACAAGGTGATGGAAGTGGACGTGGCCGATGGGGCCGGTTTCCACCATGTTCGCACCCAAGGGCGGGACCACGAACGTCGCGCAGCCACGCATATATTTGCGCGCCTCGGAGAGGAAAGCACCTTCAAGTCCTTTACGCTAACCGCCAACGGTGTGCTGACTCGCAACGAATGCATCATTGAACTAACCGGAGACAACGCCGTTGCGCATGTGGCCGGGGCGTGTGTCGGCGATGGTGATTTCCATCATGACGACACGGTGTTCATCACCCATGACGCGGTGAATTGCGAAAGTCGGCAGGTCTTCAAGAAAGTCCTGCGCAACGGCGCTACGGGCGTTTTCCAAGGCAAGATCCTGGTCAAGGACGGGGCGCAGAAGACCGATGGATACCAGATTAGCCAGTCGCTTCTGTTGGATGGTGACAGCCAGTTTTTGGCCAAGCCCGAGCTAGAGATCTATGCTGATGACGTGGCCTGCTCTCATGGGTCCACAAGCGGTGCGATCGACGAAGAGGCGTTGTTCTATTTGCGTGCGCGGGGTGTACCACACTCGATCGCCACGGACTTGCTGACGCTGGCGTTTCTGGCAGAAGCGGTCGAAGAAATAGAGGACGAAGACCTGCGTGATGAAATCGTCGGGCGGCTGGAAGCCTGGCTGGAGCGGCGGCGCGGGTAATGCCGGTGACCACCGATATCGTGGCCTCGTACCGCGCGCCGCGAAGCGTCTTTCGGCGCCTCGTGCGCTTGGGTCAACATGAAGGGCGCGCCTTGGCCGTTCTCATGTCCGGCTGCGCGGTATTCTTCATTTCCGAATGGCCGCGACTGGCCCGTGAGGCACACCTGACCAATCAAGAGCTTAACCCGCTTCTTGGAGGATCCTTGATGGCCTGGCTTTTTATCGCGCCGCTGATCTTCTACGTCCTCGCTGCGGTTAGCCAGTTGGTGATCCGTATCATCGGTGGCCGCGCGTCGGGGTTTGACGCGCGTTTGGCACTTTTCTGGGCATGGCTGGTGGCCAGCCCGCTGAAACTTTTGCACGGGCTTATGGCGGGTTTTGTCGGACCCGGGCCGGGCTTGACCGTCATTGGCATTGCATGGTTGGTAGCATTTTTGTGGTTCTGGGGGTCAAATATGCGCGAAGCAGGATGGGGCAGCCCATGAACACCGCCAGTCTGAAACCTCTGTTCATCACGACGCTGCAAAAACCACGTGAAGCCGCAGCACAGGTGCTTGGCCTGCAACTGCCCAGCCAAGCGCTTTGGATTGCGTTGTCGCTTGTGTCTGTTGTGACCTCGCTGACAGTGGCCGCCATGTTGCAGGCAGGCCCGCCTCCAACCGGTGATCTTGGCGCGCTTATCCAGGCGTCACCGGCCTATACCTCGCCCTTGATCTTCGCAATCATGCAATGGGGCAGGGCCGTGCTGTCGGTCTTCATGTTGTTTTGGGTTGGAAAATCGCTGGGTGGCCGGGGTGAGCTGGTCGACATCCTTGGCGTCGTGACCTGGCTCCAAGTGGTCAGTTTCGTCCTCGTCGCGGCGCTGTCGCTTGTGGGTGTTTTGATCCCCTTCCTGTCGTCGCTGGGTATGCTGGTGTTTTTCGTCTGGTGGGTGTGGGCGATTGTCGCGTTTCTGGATGTCGCGCACCAGTTTGAAAATCCGTTCAAGGCGCTAGTTGTCCTTGTGGCCTCGATCATCGGGGTTTTAGTGGGATTGTCGATCATCATGGGCGTGATCGGCGGGTTGTTCATGGGCAGCCAGGTTGGAGTGAACTGAGATGCTTGACGTTGATCTTATCCGCAAGGATTTCCCGATCCTGAGCCGTGAAGTAAATGGCAAACCGCTGGTGTACCTGGACAATGGAGCCAGCGCTCAAAAACCGCAGGTGGTTATTGATGCGGTCACCAAGGCCTATGCCGAGGAATACGCCAACGTGCATCGCGGTCTGCATTTCCTGAGCAACCTTGCGACCGAGAAGTACGAAGCCGTCCGCAGCACCATTGCCCGTTTTCTGGGCGTCGCGGATGAAGACCAAATCGTGCTCAACTCGGGGACCACCGAAGGCATCAACATGGTCGCCTACGGATGGGCCATGCCCCGGATGCAGGCGGGTGACGAGATCTTGCTGTCGGTCATGGAGCATCACGCCAACATCGTGCCGTGGCATTTCCTGCGCGAACGCCAAGGTGTCCAGTTGAAATGGATTGATGTGGATGCCACGGGTGCACTGGACACTGAAAAGCTAATCGACGCGATTGGACCCAAGACAAAATTGATTGCAATCACGCATCTTTCCAATGTCTTGGGGACCAAAGTTGATGTGAAGGCAATCTGTGATGCGGCCCATGCCAAAGAGGTTCCCGTTCTGGTGGACGGCAGTCAATCGGCCGTGCATATGCCGGTTGATGTAGACGCATTGGGATGTGATTTCTACGCGATCACCGGACACAAGCTCTATGGTCCGTCGGGGTCGGGCGCGATTTTCGTCAAGAAAGAACGGTTGGCCGAGATGCGCCCCTTTATGGGCGGTGGTGACATGATACGTGAGGTCAGCAAAGACGCGGTGAGCTATAACGATCCGCCGATGAAATTCGAGGCCGGCACACCCGGCATCGTGCAGACCATCGGATTGGGCGTCGCGCTGGAATACATGATGGGTCTGGGGATGGACAACATAGCAGCCCACGAAGACCGCTTGCGCGACTATGCGGTCGAGCGATTGGGCGGCCTGAACTGGCTTCAGGTGCAAGGCACCACACCGGACAAGGGCGCGATATTCTCGTTCACGCTTGACGGTGCCGCGCACGCGCATGACATTTCAACGATCCTGGACAAGAAGGGCGTCGCGGTGCGCGCGGGTCACCATTGCGCGGGTCCCCTGATGGATCATCTGGGTGTAACCGCGACATGCCGGGCATCGTTCGGCCTTTACAATACGACAGGTGAAGTAGACGCGCTTGTGGACGCCCTTGAATTGGCGCATGACCTGTTCGCCTGAGGCGAATTCCCGCGAAATTTCTCAAAAACAAGCCTTTGTGGTAAACTTTCCACGTTGGTCGACGCAAGGCACGCCATATTTTTGTGCGGCGCGTTTCCGTTCCTTAATTTTTTGAACGGGTTTCATTTTCGAAACGACAAACGAATGCATTTAAGGAGAAAGCAATTATGAAACTGCATATTTTGTCGGCTGTCATTGGGACCAGCATGGTATTGAGCGCGTGCTCTCAACCGCAATCGACACCGCAACCCATCATCGCAGAACCTGTTCTGAACAAGTATGACAACGAAGGCGGTGGCGGATGCCCCGGCGGCCAAACAGCCGGGGCCAACGGGAACTGCATCCCTTACGACGGATACCAGCAACCCAACCAAACGCAGACCGGCACCAATATTCCGCAGCCACGCGGCGGCGGCAATCAGGGGCGTCAATAATACGGATCAGGGGCGCATGGCGCCCCTTTTCCTTTTGCATTGCGAGCCAGGAATGAAGCGTTTATAGCAACGCCAAGGCACCTGTAGCTCAGCTGGATAGAGCGCTGCCCTCCGAAGGCAGAGGCCAGAGGTTCGAATCCTCTCAGGTGCGCCATTTCCCCAGTTTTGTATAACGATCAAACCGTGATGTGACCGGCCAACCGAACCAGCGAGATGCCAGGCCGCAAAAGCGACGTCATAAAAAAACAAAGGCAAAGATTACCCCTGCCAAGGACTGATGGGGCAATCTGGCGCCCGTGTGTCAGGGCCGCCACCGGCCCGCCTTGGGATCGACGCGCATCCAATCCGGCAGGCCGAAAAAGTACTCGACGCCGAAGACAACAAGACAAACTGCGATAATCGCGAAAATGAACTTCACCCGCCGTTCGCTGGGCGGGCTTTGCGCCCACCGCGCCATGCGAAACAGCCAGCGCGGGTTCATAGCGGTCCGGCCCGTCGCATGAGCATGATGACAATTGAGCGCGGGAACATCGGTTTTCCTTGCAATTCCAAAGCCAGTTTAGGACATAGCAGCGCACTGCGACAAGAGATTGGGGATCGCGACAGGTCATGCCCTCACATGCCGAAACTCGGAGGCTGCCGTATTCCGCGCAGCAAATGTACGACCTTGTGGCCGATGTCGACACTTATCCCAAATTCCTGCCATGGACGGCCGCCGCGCGGGTGCGCAGTGTCACGCCACAAGACAACGGAAGCGAGGTGATGAAGGCCGACCTTGTGATCAGCTTCAAAGTCTTTCGCGAACGGTTTGGCAGCCGCGTGGTGCTGTGGCCGGAAACCCGCAAGATCGAAACGGAATATCTGGATGGCCCATTTCAATACATGATTTCTCACTGGTCGTTCAAGGATCTTGAAAGCGGTGGTTCAGAAGTGTCGTTCGACGTGGATTTTGCATTCCGTAACAAGCTTTTGCAGGGCGCGGCGGAACTGTTCTTCTACGAAGCCATGAAACGCGTCGTACGCGCGTTCGAAGCGCGTGCAAAGGATCTTTATGGCGATGGATGATCTGGCGCACCAGTTGGCACATGTGGCACTTGGCCCGGTTCCGAGGGGCGAGGCGATGGACGTGATGCGCCTGTCTTTATTGGATTGGTCGGCGGTTGGTCTGGCCGGTACGCAAGAGCCTGTGGCAAAGATTTTGCGCAGGCAGGCAATCGAGGAAGGCGGCGCGGCGCAGGCAAGCCTGATTGGCTGCACCCAAAAAGTCCCTGCGCGCATGGCCGCGCTGGTCAACGGCGCGACGTCACACGCACTGGATTACGACGACACGCACTTCGCCCATATCGGGCACCCGTCCGTGGCTGTCATCCCCGCCGCGCTGGCGGCGGGCGAATGGGCAGACGCCACCGGGCGCGCGGTACAAGAGGCGGCGCTGGTCGGGGTCGAAGCCGCGGTGCGCGTAGGCGTTTGGCTGGGGCGGGGGCATTACCAGATCGGCTTTCATCAGACGGGTACGGCCGGCGCATTCGGCGCCACATTGGCCGCCGCGCGCGTGCTGCAACTGGACGCAGCGCAGACGGCCCATGCCATCGGGCTGGCTGCCACAAGGGCAGGGGGGCTGAAGGCGCAATTTGGCACGATGGGCAAACCGATGAACGCCGGGATTGCCGCGGCCAACGGCGTGGAAGCCGCAATGCTTGCGGCCAAGGGGTTTCTCAGCGCGCCCGGCGCCATTGACGCAGCACAGGGGTTCGGGCCGACCCATCATGGCGATGGGGACATGACCGCGTTTGACGGGTTCGGCACAGAGTGGCTATTTCCAAAGGTGCGGCACAAGTTTCACGCCTGTTGTCACGGGCTTCACGCCGCACTCGACGCGTTGGCCGGCGCGCAGAAGTCAGCGCAAGACGTTGCAAAGATCGACATCGCAACGCATCCGCGCTGGATGAACGTTTGTAACATCGCAGCGCCAGAAACAGGGCTAGAAGCCAAGTTCAGTTATAGACTGGTTGCGGCACTGGCCTTGCTGGGGCACGACACCGCGCGACTGGACACGTTTCGCGATGCGCTGTGCAGCGACACCGCCGCAACCGCGGTGCGAGACAAGGTGGATGTCACAGCCGATGACAGCTTGAGCGAAATGCAGGCACGCGTCGTGTTGACAAGCGTTTCGGGATCCAAGGAAGAGCTATTCCACGATCTTGAAGCCGATCCGGGCCTGACCGCGCGGCGTGCCCGCATTCACGCCAAAGCAAAAGCCTTGCTTGGCGCGTCACACACACAGAAATTGTGGGCATTGATCGATGCGGACGCGCCGCCACGTGAATTTGCGGCGGCGCTCATCCATAAGGCTTAGCTGGTCAGGTCATAGGCCCGTTCGCCGTGCACCGTGAGATCCAGACCATTTGTTTCGGTCTCTTCATCCACCCGCAACGGTGTAAACAGGGCCACCAGCTTGATCAGCAGGAAGGTCACCACGATGGTAAACACACCTACGATGGCCAGACTGCCCAGTTGTGCGCTCCAGTTGGCCGCACCGAAGGCCGCAATCATGATCGTGCCAAAAATTCCACCAACGCCGTGCACGGCAAAGACATCCAGCGTGTCATCGATATGAAGTTTTTCTCGTATCAGCGTGACCGCTTCCTGACACAGAATTCCAGCGACACCACCAACGATCAGGGCCGCGACCGGGCCCACAAACCCTGATGCCGGGGTGATCGACGCCAAACCGGCGATTGTCCCGGTGACCATGCCCACAAGGCTGGATTTCCCGAATTTGATCCGTTCCCAGAACGCCCAGCTCAGCGACGCCGCCGCAGCCGAGATATGGGTCACGGTCAGCGCCATGGCTGCGCCACCATCGGCAGCCAATTGACTGCCGCCATTGAACCCAAACCAGCCCACCCAAAGCATCGCTGCGCCGATCATGACCATGCCGGGATTGTGCGGCGGGGTGGTCCGGTTCTTGCGCGGGCCCAGCACCAGCGCCAGGACCAAGGCGGCCAGGCCAGCGGTTTCATGCACCACAATGCCACCGGCGAAGTCGCGCACGCCGGTGTCGCCAAAGATACCGCCGTCGGACAGCATGCCGCCGCCCCAAATCCAATGGGCGACAGGCGCATAGCAAACCAACATCCAGAGGCCGGAAAACACAAGGACAAACCCGAAACCGATCCGCTCCACATACGCACCAACAATCAGGGCGGGTGTGATGATTGCGAACGTCATCTGGAAGGCAAAGAACAAGACCTCGGGCAGGGTGCCTGACAGCGTCTCGGCAGTGATGTCGCCCAAGAACATCTTGCCCAAGCCTCCCCAATAGGCATTGCCGTCGCCGAAGGCGATGGAATAGCCCAGAACAAACCACAAAACGCTCATCAAACAGGCAATCGCAAAGCATTGCATGAAAACGCTAAGCACGTTGCGCGCGCGGACCAGCCCACCATAAAACAGCGCCAGACCCGGCAATGTCATGAATAAAACAAGTGCCGTGGCCACAAGGATCCAGGCGGTATCGGCTGCGTTCATTGGGATGTCCCTTCCGTTCGATTTTGTTTCGCGCGGTTGAAGCGGAAGAGAAGTGGGGTAAAAAGCAGCAAACGCAATTTACTTTGCGCAGTTATTAAGCAAAACTCAAACTGCCGTTAAATTGTGCGGTTAAATCACAATTTGCACATTTTATATGCGATTTCAGGAAAGCCCGGCCAGTAGCAACCGCAACGCGTGATCGCGCGCCAGGCTGCGTACTTTGGCCCGCCCGACCGCGCCGAATTCCATTGTTTCGACATGGGTCACAAGACTGGGCCGCGCCAAACCGAAACACACCCGGCCTTCGGGCTTGTGATCGGATCCGCCCGGACCGGCGATACCGGTGATCGACACCGCGATGTCGGCCTCGGAATGGTCCAACGCGCCTTCGGCCATTTCGCGCGCCACCGGCTCGGACACGGCACCATGGGCCTTCAGTGTTTCCGTCAAAACCCCCAGCATGCGGACCTTGGCGTCGTTCGAATAAGTGACGAACCCGCGATCCACGACCGCGGAAGACCCGGCGATATCGGTCAAGGCGGCAATGACCATACCACCGGTGCAAGACTCGGCGGTCGCTATCATCGCACCGGCGTTCTTGGCCGCTGTCAGGACATCTTCCGCGCTCATATATTGAAAACTCCGTGGGACAGCCACGCGAGGATCATAACACCGGCGGCGGCGAACATCCCGGCTATGACATCGTCCAGCATGACGCCAAGCGCGTCGCCGCGCCGATCCGCCCAGCCGATGGGGCCGGGTTTGAGAATGTCGAAAAGACGAAACAGGACAAAAGCCGCGATCCAACCGGGCCAAAGCGCTGTCAACGCCGCCGCGGCATGGGTTGCGCCAATGGAAACAGGCAGAAAAGCCAACCATTGACCTGCCACCTCATCAATCACGATTTCGGATGGGTCATGATCATCTTTTCCCTTTGTTTCCAGATAAGTGGCCCACCATCCTAAAGCAAAAGAAACGATCACGCCAAGCGCCAGCAGCATGGGTCCGCCCAGCTGATGCAAAAGCCATGCGACGGGCAGCGCCGCCAGCGACCCCCATGTTCCGGGTGCGGGCCTTAAATGCCCGATGCCGCCAAAGGTGACGATCAGGTGTGTTACCCTCATGGCTTGATCAACGTGGCAACGGCCTGGGCCGCGATGCCTTCTTCGCGGCCCGTGAACCCAAGTCTTTCGGATGTGGTCGCCTTCACGGAGATACGGTCTGCAGCAAGATCCATGATGCGCGACAAGGTGGTCTGCATAGCCGCAGCGTGCGGCCCGATCTTGGGGTGTTCGCACACAAGTGTGATATCGACATTGCCGATCCGATAACCTTTCTCAGCTGCCAGTTGCACCGCATGGCGCAGGAAGACATCGCTTGGCGCGCCTTTCCACTGTGGATCACTGGGGGGAAAGTGGCGACCGATGTCGCCTTCGGCCAACGCGCCATAGATCGCGTCAGTCAGCGTATGAAGCCCGACATCCGCATCGGAATGCCCTTGAAGACCACGCGAATGCGGCACCGCCACCCCGCACAGCATGACATGATCTCCGTCGCCAAATCTGTGCACGTCGAAACCGGTGCCGGTGCGAACATCCATGGGCCCTCGCAAAATGTTTTCCGCCCGGACGAAATCGTCAGGCACGGTGATTTTAAGATTGGTCTCGCGCCCCTCGATGATCCGCACGGTCATCCCGGCGGCGCGCGCCACTTCGACATCGTCGGCCGCGGCCGGATCGGCCTGTCCATGCGCCGCCAAAATGGCATCAAATTTAAAGGCCTGCGGGGTCTGAGCCCGAAAGAGACCCGCGCGATCCTGCGTGCCGGTCACATGGCCATCTTCGCAGCGCCAAAGCGCGTCCGTCACGCGCAAGGCCGGTGCGACGGCATCAGCGTCTGACAACGCGCCGACGATCTCGGCAATATGGTCGGCCGTGATGCAGCACCGCGCGGCATCGTGGATCAAAACATGGCTGGTACCGGTGTCCTTCAGCAAGGCCAGACCGTGCTGAACCGATTGCGCACGCGTGGTGCCGCCCGCAACAGTTTGGATCATATCTGAGCTTTTGATCCGATCCATGTCATCGGGATGAAGGACAACAACAATCCGGTCGATGCCCTCGGCCGCGTCAAACGCCGCAAGGGTCCAATCGATCACCCTCCGCCCCAAAAGCGGCTGCCATTGCTTGGGCAGATCACCACCGGCACGGGTGCCACGGCCTGCGGCGACAATGAGGGCTGCAATTGTCATGCTGCTTGATTACGCGGCCACGTGCAGGCTTGCAATGGGGCGCAAGAAGAGCCGGTTTCGGGATTGTGCAATCGCACCTCGAAGAAATCGAGACCCATATGCCTATTTTTTGTGCGACAACACTGAGGTTCATGAAATTTCGCCTTGTATAAATTGAAAAACCTTCGAAGCCACCGTACAAGCGCAAGATGCACAATGATTAGGCAAACATGCTGCATTTACGTGACAAGACCCTCTTTCCACCGGTTTTCCTGGCTCCGCTCGCGGGGATCACGGATCTGCCGTTCCGCACGCTTGTCGCACGTTTCGGTGCCGGGTTGGTGGTAAGCGAAATGGTTGCCAGCCAGGACATGGTGCTGTCCAAGCGCGGTGTTCGCGAAAAAACCGAACTGGGCTGTGATGTGGAGAACACGGCGGTGCAGCTGGCCGGATGCGAACCGCATTGGATGGCCGAAGCCGCGCGACAGGTTGAAGCCAGCGGTGCGCGTGTCATTGATATCAATATGGGCTGCCCGGCCAAGAAAGTGACAAGCAGCAGCGGATCGGGGGCCAGCGGTTCGGCCTTGATGAAAAACCTGGATCACGCGCTTCGCTTGATCGACGCGGTCGTGGGCGCCGTGCGTGTGCCGGTTACGCTCAAGACGCGACTGGGCTGGGATGACACGCTGCTGAATGCGCCTGTGCTGGCAAAGCGGGCGGAGGCAGCGGGTGTCCGAATGATCACGATCCACGGGCGCACACGATGCCAGTTCTACAAGGGTTACGCCGACTGGGGTGCTATACGCGCGGTGAAGGATGCGGTGAACATCCCGGTGATCGCCAATGGCGACATCACAGGAGTGGCCGAGGCACGTCAGGCACTACAGCGCTCGGGTGCGGACGGCGTGATGATCGGGCGCGGCGCACAAGGGCGTCCGTGGATTTTGGCACAGGTTTCCGCGGCATTGTTTGGGACCCCGGCACCGACTGTTCCCGAGGACGCCGAGTTCGTCCGGATGGTGCAGGACCACTATGAGGCGATTCTGTCATTCTACGGCAGAGAACTGGGCACCCGCGTCGCGCGGAAACATCTCGGCTGGTACATGGATACCGCCGGAACACCAACCGGCTTGCGTAAATTGGTGTTGACTGCCGGAAACCCTGCAGACGTGCTGCATTTGTTAGACGACGCGCTGCTTGTGCCGGGACGGTCGGCTGCATGACGGGGCAGGATGACATGATCTGGACCTCGCTGCCGGTGCCTGCCCTGATCCTGGACCCAGAGGATAGGATCGCGCAGATAAACCCGGCCGCCGAAGGTTTCTTGATGACCTCGGCCAAGTCGATCTCGGGCCAGCCTGTCTGGGACCGGCTGGCCGTGGATGCACCGATTGAAGAGGCGCTGTTGCGGGCGCGTGAAAAGACGGCGCCTTTGTTTGTCAACGATGTCGATGTTGGCACGGGTGACCGCGCTCCGCTGCAATGCAACATTCAAATCGCCCCGATGAGTGGCATGCCGGATCACATGATCCTGCTGATCGCGCCGCGCGAACTTGCCGGAAGGGTCACGCAAAGCCAATCGGTGAAGTCCGCTGCAAAATCCGCCATAGGTATGGCCGAGATGCTGGCGCATGAAATCAAGAACCCCTTGGCCGGGATCACCGGCGCGGCACAGCTTTTGTCGATGAACCTCAGCCAGGAGGACCTTGAGCTGACCGACCTGATCGTGTCGGAAAGCCGCCGTATCGTCGGTCTGCTGGAACAGGTGGAACAATTTGGCAATGTCACCGCACCAAAACTACAGGCGGTGAACCTTCATGACGTTCTGGACCGCGCGCGCCGGTCGGCACTGGTCGGGTTTGCCGCGCACATGCGTATTGTCGAGGATTACGATCCGTCTCTGCCCATGGCGCATGCCGATCCGGACCAACTTTTACAGGTCATTCAAAACCTTTTGAAAAACGCCTCTCAGGCGGCGGGTAAGGGTGGGGGAACCATCACCTTGCATTCCTATTACGAACAATCGCTGCGCGTCCGGCGGGGCGGGGGCAGCGGCAAATCCTTGCCCTTGCAGGTCGAAGTAATCGATGACGGGCCGGGCTTGCCCGCCGAAATTGCCAATGACGTGTTCGAACCTTTCGTGTCCGGGCGGGAAAATGGCACCGGTCTGGGCCTGGCCCTGGCCGCTAAAATCATCTCGGACCTTGAAGGTTGGATATCGGTAAGCTCGACACCGGGGCGGACAGTGTTCCGCATTTCGTTGCCGCGCGCCACAAAGGACATGGAGGAAAGATAATGGATGGCACGGTTCTGGTTGCCGATGACGACCGCACGATCCGCACGGTTCTGACGCAGGCGCTGACGCGGGCAGGGTGCCGGGTGCATGCCACCTCATCCTTAACCACGCTGATGCGGTGGGTCGCCGAAGGCAAAGGCGACGCGGTGATCACCGACGTGATGATGCCCGATGGCAACGGGCTTGAGATGTTGCCCAAGATCTCGTCGGATCGCCCGGGCCTTCCGGTGATCGTGATCTCAGCCCAGAACACGATCATGACCGCAATCCAGGCCGAAGAGGCGGCGGCGTTCGATTACCTGCCCAAGCCGTTCGACCTGCCGGACCTGATGAAACGAACGGCACGCGCGCTGGAGGCGCGCAGCAGCCAGGCACGCACCGAACCCTCGGACGAAGATCGCCCCGACGAGTTGCCACTGGTCGGACGGACAGCCGCGATGCAGGGGTTGTACCGCGTTGTCGCCCGTTTGATGAACACCGACTTACCGGTCCTGATCACCGGGGAATCCGGCACAGGCAAATCGCTGATCGCGCGCGCGATCCACGATTTCTCAGATCGGCGCACCTTGCCCTTCGTCACAGTCACACCGAGCGATCTTGCGGATCTGGAAGGTCCCGCACGGGTCATGGCCCGGGCCAAGGGAGGCACGATCGTCCTGGACGGCGTTGGCGACATGGACACCGATGCGCAGGCGCGCATTGTGCGGATGATGGATGCGCCCGGTGATCATGTACCGCGGTTCATGGCCACCAGCCTAGGACGATTGGCCGACCGGCTTGAGGAAGGACAACTGCGCGAGGATCTGTACTACCGGCTGAGCGGCGCCGTGGTGGATGTGCCAAGTCTGCGCGCACGCGTCGATGACATCCCGCTGCTGGTGCAGCATTTTTTGATCCGGGCCGAGCGCGAAGGGCAACCCACCCGCAGCCTGTCGGAAGAGGCGATGGAACTGATGCGCGCCTACAGCTGGCCGGGAAACGTGCGCCAGTTGGAAAACGCAGTGCAGCGTTTGGGACTGACAGCGCGCAGTAACGAAATCACCCGCGCAGAGGTGGAAGCCGTTCTTGGCAATCAGCCAGAGGCCGCCCCGGTCATGGGTCGCGGTGCCGGTGAAAACCTGTCGGCGTCGATCGCACGGCATCTTAGGCGGTATTTTGATCTGCATGGCAACGTCCTGCCGCCACCCGGTCTCTACGGGCGAATCCTTCGCGAGATGGAACTGCCCTTGATTGAAATTGCGCTGGATGCGACGGGCGGAAATCAGGCCAAATGCGCCGACCTTCTGGGCATTAACCGCAATACACTGCGTAAGAAAATCACCGACCTTGATATTCGCGTGACACGCCGCCGCAAGTTGATGTAAAACTGCAACATCACTGTGGCCGATTGGGGGCACCCGATAAAAAAGGGCCACATCTTGGGAGCGGCGCATCAAGCGCCACAACCTGATGGGGGACGTGCGTGGCTTCGAAAGCACGCAGACTGTCATGGGAGCATGTGGGCCGTCTGCGGCGGTTGCAACGCGTTCGCAACATCGCCGCGTTCAGCCTGGTGTTTTTGGGCCCGGTTCTGGCAGTCGCGACCTACCTGGTGATGGGCCCGCTCGATCAGAGCACAACATCCAACATCCTGCGCATCATTTTGCTGGCCGATCTGGTCTACATCATCATGGTCGCCGCCCTCGTGCTGCAACGCGTGGTGCAGATGGTGGCGGCACGACGACGCAAATCCGCCGGATCGCGGTTGCACCTGCGTTTGACGGGCGTTTTTGCGGTGATGGCCTTGTTGCCGACGATCACCGTGGCGGTTTTCGCAACACTGTCGGTGAACATGGGGCTAGAGGCGTGGTTTTCCGACAGGGTTGGCCGCGTGGTCGACAATTCGGTGGCCGCCGCCCAGGCCTATGAGGACGAGCATCGCCGCGATCTGGTCACTGATGCACAGGCGTTGGCCTCGCTGATCAACGCCACCAAGCGCGCTGCGGTTTTCATTGACGATGGCGACATCAGACAAGTTCTGTCACGCGGACAGCGGGAAATTCAGCGCGGTCTGCGCGAGGCCTTCGTGATCGACGGTCTGGGCGAGATACGCGCGCGCGGCGAACGTTCCTATCTTTTTGACTATGAAATGCCGGAGCGAGAACAGATCGACCAAGCCAACGAGATGGGCGTTCTGGTCATTCGCGATTGGGACAACAACGAATTTCGCGCCCTCATACCCCTCGAAGAGATACCCGACCGCTATCTTTATGTAAGCCGGAACGTGGATGGCGACATTCTCAACCTGCTGGACGATACCCAGGAAACCGCGCGGTTCTACCAGCAACGCGAAGATGACAGGGATCGCGTCCTGTTCGAATTTGGCCTTCTTTACCTGGCTTTTGCGATGATCCTGATCCTGGCGGCGATTTGGCTGGGGATGTGGTTTGCGGAGCGGCTGTCACGCCCGGTGGGCCGCCTGACCAGTGCCGCACAACGGGTGGGCGAGGGTGACCTGGACACGCAGGTGCGCGAAGAGGATGGCGATGACGAGATCGGCATGCTCAGCACGTATTTCAACCAGATGACCCGACAGCTCAAGCAACAGCGCGAAACGCTTCTGACCAACACGCAGCAAATCGAACGGCGTCGACGGTTGTTTGATTCCGTTCTGGGGTCCGTTTCTTCGGGCGTTGTGGGGTTGGATGCCAAGGGCCGCGTTACTTTTGTCAATCGTGCAGCCGAGCGGTTGCTGGATTGGCATGAAGACCAGCAGTCACTCGCGCTTGCCGTAGCCGTGCCCGAGTTCACAGCGCTGTTTGACCGGCTCAAAACCTCGACCAGCGGGTTTGTCCAGGAAGAGATAAAGGTCAGCCGAGGCGGGCGGATGGAAAATCTGCTGGTGCGCATGTCTACGCGGCGCAGCGAGGAGGGACGGCGCGAAGGATATGTGGTGGCCTTTGATGACGTGACCGACCTTGTGACGGCGCAGCGCATGGCGGCCTGGGGAGACGTGGCGCGCCGCATTGCCCATGAGATCAAGAATCCGCTGACACCCATCCAGCTGTCTGCGGAGCGGATCAAGCGCAAGTTCGGGCGCATCTTGGAAGAAGAACAGGCCAATGATCTGGAACAACTGACCGACGTGGTGGTGCGTCAGACAAACGACCTGCGGCGTATCGTTGATGAGTTTTCGAAATTTGCCCGCATGCCCGAACCACAGACCAAGGTGGAAAGCCTGTCCAAGCTTCTGCGCGAGTCCGTCTTGCTGCAAGAGGCAGGGCAACCCAGTGTGCAGTTCGAGCGTGACTTTTACGAAGACGATCTTTGGGCCGAAGTGGATGCCACCATGATCAATCAGGCGCTGACAAATCTGATGAAGAACGCCGGTGAAGCCATTGAAACCCTGAAAGAAAAACATGGCGACCAATCAAATTCTGCGTGCATCCGCGTCAGCAGTTCGCAGGAAGATGGCGGGGCGGTTATCCGAATTGCCGACAATGGTATCGGCTTGCCCGAAGACCGGTCGCGTCTGTTTGAACCCTACGTAACAACCCGTGAAAAGGGCACCGGCCTGGGCTTGCCCATTGTGAAAAAGATCATTGAAGAACATGGCGGTACGCTTGTCCTTGAGGACGCACCGCCATTTGAGCCCGGCGCACGGCCTGGGGCGATGGCGGTGATCCGCTTGCCTCTTACTCTGGCCGCAGCCGCCGATGAGACCGAAGACGAAAGACAAGCGGTGTGAGGAACAGCATGAGCGACATCCTGATTGTAGACGACGAACGCGACATTCGAGAGTTGATTTCTGATATCCTGCAAGATGAAGGGTTTGCCACACGGCTGGCGGGCAATTCCGATGATGCCATGGCGGCAATCTCGGACCAGCAACCGGGGCTTTTGATCCTGGATATCTGGTTGAAAGACAGCAACATGGACGGGATCGATATTCTGAAGGCGGTCAAGCGGGACTATCCGGAAGTGCCCGTCGTTATCATCTCGGGTCACGGCAACATCGAGATCGCGGTCGCGGCGATCAAACAGGGCGCGTATGACTTCATCGAAAAGCCGTTCAACATAGATCAGTTGCTGGTCGTCATTCGGCGCGGTATGGAAACCAGCCGCCTGCGCCGCGAAAATACTGCGCTGAAGCGTCAAGGCAGCGGTCCCGCCGAATTGCTGGGCGACAGTCCGGTTTTCCGCACGCTCGTGGGGCAGTTGGACAAGGTGACCAAATCGAACGGTCGGGTGATGCTTTCGGGACCCGCGGGCAGCGGCAAGGAACTGGCCGCGCGGTACATTCATGCAAATTCGACCCGCGCGGATGGCCCGTTCGTATGCGCCGGATGCGCTACAATTGAACCAGACCGCATGGAAGAGGTGCTGTTTGGACGCGAAAGCGAGGATGGCTCCGTGACCCCCGGTCTTTTGGAAGAGGCCCATGGCGGAGTGATCTACTTTGATGAAGTGGCGGATATGCCGCTTGGGACACAATCGAAAATTCTGCGCGTGCTGGTGGATCAGACCTTTTTGCGCGTCGGCGGTAGTGACAAGGTGCAGGTCGATTTGCGGGTGATCTCTTCCACGGGGCGAGACCTTGAAGCAGAGATCGAAGGCGAACGCTTTCGCCGGGAGCTTTATCATCGGTTGAACGTGGTGCCGATCGCCGTGCCCAGCTTGGAAGACCGGCGCGAGGATATCCCCGGGTTGGCCGCGCATTTCATCGAGAAACTGAACAGTGAACAGGGGTTGCCTGTCCGGCGGCTTAGCGACGAGGCATCGGCCTTGCTGCAGACCATGCGCTGGCCGGGCAACGTACGGCAATTGCGCAACGTGATCGAACGTGTCCTTATCCTTGGTGACACAAGCGAAGAAATCGAAGCGCGGGAGATCCCGGGCGAAAGCGAAGCACCCGCCGATGATGGCCGTGTGGTGCTGTCGGGCACCGTCGCCACGATGCCCCTGCGCGAGGCGCGTGAGGCCTTCGAACGTGAATACCTGATGACCCAGATCAACCGCTTCGGCGGCAATATCAGCCGCACGGCGGAATTCGTAGGCATGGAACGCAGCGCGCTGCACCGTAAACTGAAATCGCTGGGCGTGGTCACGGGGGCAAAAGGGGCACGGCTGACCGATGACGAAGAAGTCGAGGCCGCAGCAGGATAGCGGCGACGCCCGCCTCTAGGGCGTCACGATCTGATACTTGTCGCCCTTGATCCGGATCGCACAGGAGGCGGTGGTCAAAGGCGGCTGGACCTGTGTCGCACGGATCGTGGTGTTCTCGATCACCGCCGGCGGGCAGGGTTTGATCCGAACCTTCTGGTACCCTTGTTCCACCATGCATTGCTCTGCCACTTTGGCGCGCAATCCTTCGTTGGCGTCGTAGGTTTCCCACCGTCCTGGTGAAATCAGGACGGGAATCGTGGTGCAGGCGCCCGACGCATTGCAGGATTGCTTGTAGCTGTAGGTTGGCGGAATGTATCGCGTCAGCTTGCGCACCGGCACTTGTCTGAGCGCAAAGAGGGCACATGTCGAGCGATCGCTGTCGATACGACTGACTTGCGCCCCTTCTCGGTAATAGACCGAAAGCGGCAAACAGCCTGACAAAAGCAGGCTTAGTCCACCAAAAATAATCATGCGCCACACTCTCATATCCACAGTTTAGCGACGCTCTTGGCGTGGGACAAAGCAATTGACCATAAATGTCCCTTCTGTCATTCAACGGGACTGATGGGGTAAGAGGCATAGCCTATGAAGGTCATCATTTGCGGCGCCGGGCAGGTCGGCTGGCAAATCGCACGCCACCTGTCGGGTGAAAAGAACGACGTGACGGTCGTGGACAACAACCCCGAATTGGTGCGACGCGCCACCGAAACCCTTGATGTGCAGGGGATCACGGGGTTTGCCAGCTATCCCGATATTCTTGATCGGGCCGGTGCGCGCGACGCCGACATGATCATCGCGGCGACCTATTCGGACGAAGTCAACATGGTGACATGCCAGGTGGCGCATTCGGTCTTTTCGATCAGCCGCAAGATTGCACGGCTGCGCAGCCAGTCCTATCTGGACGCGATTTACTCTGATCTGTACCGGCGCGACCACATGCCCATCGACGTTGTCATCAGCCCGGAAAAAGAAGTGGCCGAGGCAGCGCTGCAAAGGTTGGGCGCACCAGCGTCGTTTGACACAGAGACTTTTTTGGGCGGTCAGGCGCAGTTGATGGGTCTGCGGATTCACGAAGCGTGTCCTATCGTGAACACGCCCTTGCGCCAGTTGAGTGATCTTTTTTCCACCCTGCGCGTGGTGGTGCTGGCCATCCGCCGCGAGGGCAAACTGTTCGCCCCCGAAGCCGGCGATCAGCTTTTTGTCGGGGACGAAACCTACGTGTTTGCCCCGAAAGAAGACATTCCCCGCACGCTGGAAGTGTTCGGCAAGACCCTGCAAAAACAGGAACGTCTGGTGATTGTCGGTGGCGGGAACATTGGCCTGTCAGTGGCCCAGACGCTTGAAACAAACGGCAAGAAAGCGCGCGTCAAGGTGATCGAGCGCGAACGCAAATGTGCGGAACGCGCCGCAGAGATGCTGGAGCGCACAATCGTTCTAAATGGCGACGGTCTGGACGCGCGCCTTTTGGCCGAGGCCGGCATTTCGCGCGCTGACGCGGTGCTTGCAGTGACCGATGACGACAAGACCAATATGCTGGCCGCTGTGCGGGCCAAGGCCGAGGGGTGCCCGTATGCCATTGCGTTGATCAACGACCCGACCTTGCTGCCTCTGATGGAACCGCTGGGCATTGACGCCTATATCAACCCGCGCGCCACGACCGTCAGTTCGATCCTGCGACATGTGCGGCATGGCCGGGTGCGCGCGGTCTATTCGATTGGCGATGCCGAGGCCGAAGTGATCGAAGCCGAGGTGATGTCAACTTCGTCTATCGCCGGAAGCGCTATTCGGGAGATCGATTTTCCCGAAGGTGTTTTGGTAGGCGGCGTTTTGAAGGACGGCGCGGTCGTGAAACCCACAGGCGCGCTTCGGATCGAGGCAGGCGACGTGATCGTGCTCTTTGCACTTGCCTCGGACGTGGCCCAGGTCGAGCAGCTGTTGCAGGTCTCGATTGACTTTTTCTAGATGAGGGCCGCCTGATGACCGCGCGCCTTCTTAGCTTTCCCTTGATCCTTGTTATGGCCGGGATGTCTTGCCTTGCCATGCTGGTCCCGGCTGTGCATGCCCTGGCGCAGCAGGATCACAGCGTGGCACGCGCGTTTTTCTATTCCAGCATCCTTGGCATGGCGTTTGTGCTGCTCGTGGGGTTGGCCATGTCGGGGCGGCGGCGTGGCGACAACACCGACATTGAGAATCTTGCATCACTGGCCTTGGCATACACCGTGTTACCTGTGTTTTTGGCATTGCCGTTTTACGAGGGGTTGGAAACGACACGGTTTCTCAATGCCTATGTCGAGATGGTTTCAAGCCTGACGACGACGGGGGCCACGCTGTTCAATCCCGGCCGTCTGGTCGATAGCCTGCATTTGTGGCGCGGAATGGTTGGATGGCTGGGCGGTCTGTTGATCTGGGTGGCCGCCTCGGCCGTGCTGGCCCCGATGAACCTTGGCGGCTTCGAGGTGACGGTGTCTGCCGAACCGGGGCAGGACGATAGCGGAATGGAACGTTTCAAACGCGCCAGCTCGGCCCGGCGTCTGGCCCAAGTCACCTGGGAACTGGCCCCAATCTATATCGGGTTGACGGGTGTGCTTTGGGTGTTGTTGCTGATCGGGGGTGACCGCCCTCTGGTGGCGGCAATTCATGCCATGTCGACCATGGCCACAAGCGGAATCTCGCCGGTGGGCGGCGTGGACAACGCAGGAAGCGGCTTTGGCGGCGAGGCCGTGATCTTTCTGTTCATGCTTTTTGCTTTGTCCCGGCTCACCTTTTCAACGGACACAATTTCGAACAGCCAATCCAGCTTGTGGCAAGACCCGGAGTTTCGCATCGGGGCGGTATTGGTGATCGGCGTGCCACTTATCCTGTTTTCGCGCCACTGGCTGGGCGCATTCGATGTGGACGAGGTTGAAAACCTGTCGCTGGGTCTGCAGGCGCTTTGGGGCGGGATGTTTACAGTACTGTCGTTTCTGTCGACCACCGGATTCGAAAGTGCGGCTTGGGATGAGGCACGAGCGTGGTCAGGTCTTGGCACACCCGGCCTAGTCTTGCTTGGGTTGTCAATCTTTGGCGGCGGCGTCGCGACCACGGCAGGTGGAGTAAAGCTGTTGCGCGTTTACGCGCTTTACCTAAACGGTCAGCGCGAAATGGAACGGCTGGTGCATCCCTCTTCGGTCGGGCGGGCCGGCACGACCAGCCGGCGCATCCGTCGCCAAGGTGCGTTTGTTGCATGGATTTTCTTCATGCTGTTTGGGCTGTCACTTGCCCTGGTCACCGTTCTTATGGCTGCCCTGGGACAGGATTTGCAGGATGCGCTGGTCTTGGCCGTGGCGGCCTTGGCCACGGCTGGGCCGTTGACGCAAGTGGCCGCCGATACGCCGATCGTGTTGCTTGAAATGACACCTGCGGCCAAGTTGGTGTTTTCCGCAGCGATGGTGCTGGGACGCATGGAAACGCTTGCATTGATTGCGCTCTTCAACCCCGGCTTGTGGCGCAACTAGAAGCTCTGCCTTCGGCAAAGCAGCACAATGATGCCAATACAGGCCGAAACACTGTTCGTTGCCGATGCGCGCAAGGAATTGATTTTAGGGCTGGAAACTCTGACTAGCCCGTACCATACTCTGCCCGAGGGAGAGATGGGGCCGATCCGCGACCCCCGCAAGAACAAAGGCTTTTTATACAATGGCGACAGATAGACAGAATCTGCAAGATGCATTTCTTAACCAGGTTCGTAAGACCAAGATTCCGGTCACCGTTTTCCTGATCAATGGCGTGAAACTGCAGGGTGTGATCACGTGGTTTGACAACTTCTGCATATTGCTGCGCCGCGATGGTCAGTCCCAGCTTGTTTACAAGCATGCCGTGTCCACCATCATGCCGTCACAGCCCGTGAATTTGTATGATGGTGATGAGGCGTCTTGACGCTGACCGAGACCGCGGACACCCGCGCCTGGGTGCTGCATCCTGACATTCCATCCTCTGACCGCACACGCGACCCCGCGCTTGCGCTGGAAGAAGCCGTTTCGCTGGCCCATGCGCTGCCCGGGCTTGCGGTGGCGGGGGCCAGCGTCGTGCGCCTGCCCAACCCGCATCCCGGAATGCTTTTCGGGAAAGGCAAGATCGCCGAGTTGCAAGCACTGGTCGAAGCCGAAGACCTTGAATTGCTTCTGGTCGATGGTCCGGTCACGCCTGTTCAACAACGTAATCTTGAGAAAAGGCTTGGTCTGAAACTGCTGGATCGCACGGGGCTGATTTTGGAAATCTTCAGCGATCGGGCCGCGACACGCGAAGGTGTGCTTCAGGTCGAGATGGCCGCGCTCAGCTATCAGCGGACCCGGTTGGTGCGGGCCTGGACCCACTTGGAGCGGCAACGCGGCGGACTGGGCTTTGTCGGTGGCCCCGGCGAGACACAGATCGAGGCCGACCGTCGGGCCATTGATGAACAGCTTGTGCGCTTGCGCCGTCAACTGGCCAAGGTTGCCAAAACCCGCGGTTTGCACCGCGAGGCCCGCGCCAAAGTGCCGTTCCCCATCGTTGCGTTGGTGGGGTACACGAACGCGGGCAAATCCACGTTGTTCAATCGCATGACAGGGGCCGAAGTTATGGCCAAGGACATGCTCTTTGCCACGCTCGACCCCACGATGCGGCGCATCCCGCTTCCCAATGGCGGGCCCGAAGTGATCTTGTCGGACACGGTGGGGTTCATCAGCGACCTGCCCACCGAATTGGTTGCCGCCTTTCGCGCCACCCTGGAAGAGGTTTTGGCCGCGGACCTCATTTGCCATGTTCGCGACATTTCGCATCCCGAAAGTGAAGAGCAGGCGCAAGATGTCCGTGCCATTCTCGAAAGTCTTGGGGTGACCGATAACACGCCACAGATTGAAGTTTGGAACAAAGTGGACCTTCTGACCCCCGAGGCCCGCGCCACGGTCGAGAACCGCGCAGCCCGCGGCGAAAACATTCAACTTCTGTCCGCCGTGACAGGCGAGGGGATGGAGGCGCTAAGTGACGCCGTCATCCGCAAGCTGGCAGGGCAAACGCATGTTGTCGCCCTAACGCTTGGGTTTGATGAGGGGCGCAAACGGGCTTGGCTGTTTGAAAAAGGCGTTGTGGAGATGGAAGAGCAAAATGAAGACGGCTATGTTTTGACCGTGCGCTGGAACGACTCGCAGAAGGCGCAGTTCAACGGCATCTAGCCTGTAACCCTTTCGTGATTTGGCGATCGCGATTGAATCTCCATATGTCTGTCTATCAGTAGATAGAGGAAACGTTATGGCAAAAGCCTTTGCAGAACTTGCGTTCACCGATGCGGTTCAGGCCATGCAAGAGCGCCAAGGCTCGGCGCGTATGTATGCCCGCATGTTGGAAGACGGCGCGCCCGCGGATGATCGGCTTGGGCCGAACGAGGTGCAGTTCATCACAATGCGCGACGGGTTTTACCAGGCCACCGTCAGTGAGACAGGCTGGCCCTACGTGCAGTTCCGTGGTGGCCCGCGTGGCTTTCTCAAGGTGCTGGATGACAAAACGATTGCCTATGCCGACTATCGCGGCAATCGGCAATACATCAGCACCGGAAATTTAAAAGGGGATGACCGAATTGCGCTGATTCTGGTTGATTATCCCAATTCCGCCCGGATCAAGATCCTGGGTCACGCCCGGATCAGTGACGACCCCGAACTGATCGACCAATTGATGGATGATGGTTACAAGGCTCGGCCTGAACGCGCCGTGGTGATCACTGTGGACGGGTTCGATTGGAACTGCCCGCAGCACTTGCCAGTGCGCCTGACAATGGACGAATTGGCACCAATCCTCGAACCGTTTCAACAAGAGCTAGCGCAATTGCGTGCCGAGAACACCGCGTTGAAGGCAAAACTGGAAAATGATCAAACGAAAAGCTCGTGATCTCGTGAACCGATGACGTGCTTTGCTTATTCGCTGTGCACCAGACGCAGGTAGGACCGTTCGCTGGCGCTGCGGGGTGGTTGCGGTTGAGCATCCGGTTTCTTGGCGGCCAAGGGCGCCTGCGCTTCGGCGAAGCCTTTTGCTTTCTTTTCTGCCGTCAGGTCGATGCGTTCGACCTGGCTGCTTACAACGCGAAACCGCCGCGGCGTGGCCCCGATGGAGCCGTTCGACACAAAACAACCCAGTGCGCGGGATATGTCGCCCAGGTCGCTGCGCAACGGTAAGATCAACAGGGTCGCCGTCATCGGCGCCCGACGGATCCCGCCAGGCGAAGCCAGCTCGATCCGAATTTGTGCGGGGCCCTCGAACAGTTCGACGATTGCATCAGCCAGTTGCTGGCGATCTTCCGGCTCGATCAGTGCCGATAGCGGCATCCCGCGTACTTCCATGCCCATTACATCCGCAAGATGGGCGCCTGCGATACGCAGACGTGCCAGCCCGGGCGCAATTTTTTCCGCGATAAAGGCGTTGCCGAGAAGCGCTTCTATCCCGCGCGGATCAATCTCGGTGCGTAGGGGCACGTCGTTTCCACGACGCATGCTGGTCCAATACGCGACGAACTGGGCCAAGTCACGATCCCGCTTGGCGCCACCTTGCGGTGGCATCTCTAGGATCTTGTTGCGTTGCGACGTGCCGAACTCGTCTGCCATCTGTCTGTCCCCAACTTCACTTATGTTAATCACGATACCACACTCAGTCCCAAAAAGATGCAGGGATGGAGCACTTTTTGAAGGTCGAGATCGACCACGTTTCAAATGTGAATCAATCACGTTCTATTCAGTTTGAACGTGCCATACTTCCGCCCGAATTTGTTTAACTTTGTTTCCCAATGGTTAATACGCCGGGGGCCGGAACGCTTGCGAATGACGCGGCGAATGGCTAGGACAAGTCCGCATTGCCTGGCCGTCACGGCCATGCCCCAAGGAGAGTGACCCGTGCTGAATTCAATGACCGGTTTTTCGTCGGGGCAGGGCGCATATGGGCGGTTTACCTGGACCTGGGATGTGCGCAGCGTCAATGGCAAGGGTCTGGATTTGCGCCTGCGCGTACCCGATTGGATCGACGGTCTGGAGGCCGGGCTGCGTGCACGTCTGGGCAAGGTTGTCGCGCGTGGCAATGTCACGGTATCCTTGCGGCTGCAGGCACAGGATGCCGCCGGCGGGGCGCAACTGGACGCCGAATACCTTGAAGCAGTTCTCACAGCAATGGCCGAGATCGAGTTCCGCGCCATGGAACGAGGATTGTCGCTGGCCCCTGCCAATGCGGCCGACGTGCTGGCCTTGCGCGGCGTGTTTGAGGCAGGCAGCGTCGAAGAGGACACCGCCGCATTGGGAAAGGCGATCCTGGCAGATTTCGACGACGTGCTGACCGGTTTTGCCGCAATGCGCCGTTCCGAAGGCACCGCGTTGTTGGCTATTTTGACCGATCAGATGGATGCCATCGCACAACTGACCGAAGACGCCGCGCAGACCGCCGAAGCGCGCAAGCCCGAGATCGAAGCCCAGTTTCGAACAGCGCTGAGCAGGATCATGGACGCATCCGACACCGTAGAGGAAGCGCGCATCGCCCAAGAACTCGCCATATTGTCGGTCAAATCGGACGTTACCGAAGAAATAGATCGCCTGCGTACCCATGTGGACGCAGCACGGGACCTGATCGCAGGTGGCAGCCCGATCGGTCGCAAGCTGGATTTTCTGGCGCAGGAATTTAATCGCGAGGCCAACACGCTGTGCTCAAAGGCACAGAACAGTGCGCTGACCACGATCGGACTGGAACTGAAGACCGTAATCGATCAGATGCGTGAACAAATTCAGAACGTGGAATAGGGACAGGGCATGGCACAACGACGCGGGCTATTGATCATTCTCTCTTCGCCGTCGGGTGCCGGGAAATCCACCTTGTCCAGACGCCTGCGGGACTGGGATGACAGCATATCGTTCTCGGTATCCGCCACGACGCGCGCGCCGCGCGACGGCGAAGTGGACGGGCAGGACTATCACTTTCTGTCCGAAACGGATTTTCGGTCCGAAGTGGCCAGCGAGGGGATGCTGGAACACGCCCATGTGTTCGGCAATTTCTACGGTTCGCCCAAGGCGCCGGTCCAGTCGGCCATCGAAGAGGGGCGTGACGTGTTGTTTGATATCGACTGGCAAGGCGCGCAGCAGATCCAGAATTCGGTTCTTGGTCAGCACACTCTGTCGATCTTCATCCTACCCCCCAGTATCGCCGAACTGCGTCGCCGGCTTGAAACACGTGCGCAAGACAGTGATGCGGTGATTGCCAAACGCATGCAGAAAAGCTGGGATGAGATCAGTCATTGGGGCGAATACGATTACGTTCTGGTCAACGACGATTTGGATACCACCGACGCACATCTGAAAACCATTGTCACCGCCGCGCGCCTGCGGCGTTTGCAGCAGCCGGACCTGAACGCCCATGTCCAGAAACTGCATGCGGAATTCGAGGACAGGTCATGACACTTTACACGCTTGATGACCTGACCCCGGACGTCGCCGCCGATGCGTGGGTGGCGCCGGACGCGAATGTAATCGGCAACGTGGTTCTTCAGACTTTAAGCTCGGTCTGGTTTGGCTGCACCCTGCGCGGCGACAACGAACCCATCGTGATTGGTGCGGGCAGCAATGTGCAGGAAAACACGGTGATGCATACCGATCCGGGCTTTCCACTGACGATCGGGGCCGGGTGCACCATCGGTCACAAGGCCATGCTGCATGGCTGCACGCTAGGAGAAAACACGTTGATCGGGATGGGGGCGACCGTGTTGAACGGTGCCAAGATTGGCAAAAACTGCCTTATCGGCGCCTGCGCACTGATCACCGAAGGCAAAGAGATCCCCGACGGAAGTCTGGTCATGGGCGCGCCGGGCAAGGTCGTGCGGACATTGGATGAACGCGCCATTCAGAGGCTTCAAGCCACAGCGCTGCATTACCAGCGAAACGCCCGCCGTTTCCGGGCCGGGTTGCGGCCGGTCGAAGGGGCATGAACCAAGGCAATATCGCCACGCTGTTGCAAGCCATTCCGCTGCCTGCTGTCCTGATTGGCCGCGCGGAACGTATTCTGGGTGCCAATGACCGGGCACTGGCGTTGTTGGGGCAGGGGATCACCGGGCGCCATTTCATCACGGCCATTCGCCAGCCCACCGTTCTGGACACGGTCGAGGCCTGCCTGCGGGATCACGAAAACCGCCAGACGCGATATCTGTCCAGCGATGGTGCTCAGGACACCACTTTTGTCGTGTCCTGCTCTTCGGTTGAGACCGACGCCGGCACCGGTGTTCTTGTCTGCTTCGAAGATGTCACTCATCTTGAACAAGTGGGCCAGATGCGACGCGATTTTGTCGCCAATGTCAGCCACGAGTTGCGCACGCCATTGACCGCGCTGTTGGGATTTATCGAAACCCTGCGCGGCCCGGCGCGAAACGATGCCGCGGCAACCGAGCGGTTTCTGAGCACCATGCAGATCGAAGCCAGCCGCATGGAGCGGTTGGTCAAGGATCTGCTGTCGCTCAGCCGCGTCGAGGCACAAGAACGCGTGCGCCCGACAGACCGCGTAGACCTGGTGCAGACCGTGCAGTCCGTGCTGCACGCCACACGCCCCATCGCGGACGAGGCGCAGGTCAGGATCGACGCCGACATCCCCGAGTTGCCGTTGCCTGTGCCCGGTGATGCCGATCAATTGCAGCAGGTCTTTACAAATCTGATTGAGAACGCGATCAAATATGGCGGTCAGGGCGAGCCGATCCATGTTTCGATTGAAACCAGCGAAGATCATCCAGCCTTGCGCGGGCCATCTGTGACGGTGGCGGTGCGCGACCATGGTCCCGGCGTGGAAGAGGTACACATCCCCCGTCTGACTGAGCGGTTTTATCGTGTCGACAATCACCGGTCTCGCGAGATGGGCGGCACGGGTCTTGGGTTGGCTATCGTGAAGCATATCATCAACCGCCACCGCGGGCGTTTGAGGATCCAGTCAACCCCTGGCGAAGGCAGTCTGTTTGAAGTGATTCTGCCCGTCGAAAGACGCGCACCAACCGGATGACGCCAGGTCAATCCAATAAATTTTCGTCAATCCTTAACTAAAAATCGTGCTGTCATAAAAGCGTTACAAAATCGTAACAAAAGCGTCGCGCGTACCGAATAGCAGGGCGCTAAGGTCATCCTCTGCATGACCGGGATACATGACATCAGGAGCTATACATGTCCTTTGTGAAAATGACCGCCTCGACCTTGGCGATCGCGGCCGTTTCGGCCACTGCTGCCGCTGCCCGTGACAACGTTCAGGTCGCCGGTTCTTCCACCGTGCTGCCTTACGCGTCTATCGTTGCCGAACTCTTTGGCGACAACACCGACTTCCCGACGCCGGTTGTGGAATCCGGTGGCTCGTCGGCTGGCCTGAAGCGTTTCTGCGAAGGTGTGGGCGAAAACACCATTGACGTGGCCAACGCGTCGCGCGCGATCCGTGAAAAAGAGATCAAGGCCTGTGCCGAAAATGGCGTTACTGACATCATCGAAGTTCGGATCGGGTATGACGGGATCGTCTTTGCAAGCCAGCAAAACGGCCCGGCCTTCAACCAGTTTGAAGCCTCTGACATCTTCAACGCGATCGGCGCGAAGGTTCTCAAGGACGGCGAAATCGTTGACAACCCACACAGCAATTGGGCCGAATTCAATGGCGATCTGCCGGATGTTGAAATCGCAATGTTCATTCCCGGCACCAAGCACGGCACCCGTGAAGTGTTCGAAGACAAGGTCCTGCTGAAAGGCTGTGAAGACACTGGCGCCATGGCCGCGATGATGGAAGCGGGCATGGACGAAGATGGCGCCGAAGACGCTTGCCTGGACGTGCGTCAGGACGGCAAGTCGGTGGACATCGACGGTGATTATACCGAGACCCTGGCCCGCATCGACGCCAACACAAATGGCATCGGCGTGTTCGGCCTGTCATTCTACGAGAACAACACCGACAAGTTGAAGGTCGCTACGATGGGCGGCATCTCGCCTTCGACCGAAACCATCGCGTCGGGCGAATACCCGGTGTCGCGTCCGCTGTTCTTCTACGTCAAGAAAGCGCATATTGGCGTGATCCCCGGACTGAAGGAATACGCACAGTTCTTCGTCGCCGATGAGATCGCAGGCCCCGGCGGCCCGCTGGCCACCTATGGCCTGGTCTCCGACCCGGAACTTTCGGACACTCAGAGCGCCATCGCCGACGAACAGACGATGGGCGACGCGTCCTAGTCGGACGACCTGATATGCTTTCGGGGGCGGCGCCCAAACCGCCGCCCCCAACAGTCTTTTAGACAGTTTAAAAAGACAGACGGGGGGCCCAATGCCTATTCTATGGCTTGTCATGATCGTGCTTGCGATCGGCATAGGCGGGTATGTCATCGGACGGCGGCGTGCACTTGCCGGAGCCGGCGGAGATAGCCGCGACTTGCATTCACTACCCTCGTATTACGGTGCAAATGTCGCGCTCAAGGCAATTGTTCCGGCCTTGTTTCTGGTCATCGCGTGGCTTCTGATTCAACCCGTATCGGTGAACAATTCCGCGTCCGAATTGATCCCGGACAGCGCGGTACCTGACAATTCCTCTCGCGGCCTTGTCATGTCAGAGGTGCGGCGCACCGCCGAAGGTCTTGATAACGCGGTGGCGGCGGGTCTCATGGATGAAGACTTTGCCCGCAATGCCCGCGCCGACTTTACCGACATGACCGAACGGCTCAAAGATGCCGGACAGATCGTGACCTCCCAGGTGACCCAACCGATCCTGCGTGCCGCGCAACACTACCGGGTCATGAATTCCACAGGCTACTTGATCATGTCAGGCGTCGCTCTGGCGCTTGCGGTTCTGGGGGCGTTGTGGGGCATGCGAGAGTCGCATCCCGGATTTCGCGCGCGCAACGTGGTTGAGGCCGGTGTGCGCGCTCTTTTGATCGCCTCGGCCTCTATCGCCATCCTCACAACAATTGGAATTCTGTTCAGCCTGATCTTCAACACGATCGAGTTTTTCCGCCTTTACCCGGCGTCTGAGTTCTTCTTTGGACTGAATTGGGCGCCCAGTTTTTCCGGGCGCGGCGGCAGTTCCGATCTGGGCGTGATACCACTGCTGTGGGGCACCTTCTACATCTCAATCGTGGCCCTGACGGTCGCGGTGCCAATCGGGCTTTTCTCGGCAATTTACCTGTCCGAATACGCGTCGCCGCGTGTGCGCGCCTTCGCCAAGCCGATGATCGAGGTGCTTGCCGGTATCCCGACGATCGTCTACGGCCTTTTCGCGCTGCTGACCGTGGGTCCGCTTCTGGTCAGCGTGTTCGGGCGCGACGGGTTCGGCTGGATGCAGTCCGGCACTGCGGTGATGACTGCTGGTGTCGTCATGGGCATCATGCTGATCCCGTTTGTCAGTTCGTTGAGCGATGACATCATCAACGCGGTTCCCCAGGCGATGCGTGACGGATCGTACGGGTTGGGCGCGACCAAGTCCGAAACGATCAAACAAGTGGTTCTGCCTGCCGCTTTGCCAGGCATCGTGGGTGCCATCCTTCTGGCGGCGTCCAGGGCCATCGGCGAAACGATGATCGTGGTGCTGGGGGCAGGGGCGGCCGCCCGGCTCAGCCTCAATCCGTTCGAGGCGATGACCACCGTGACCGCCAAGATCGTCAGCCAGCTGACCGGCGATGCCGACTTCGCCTCGCCCGAGGCTCTGGTGGCCTTCGCGCTTGGGATGACACTCTTCGTTATTACTCTGGGGCTAAACGTCTTCGCCCTCTACATCGTGCGCAAATACCGGGAGCAGTACGAATGACCGATGCGACCCTGACCGACGCGGGCGGCCGCAAGCCGCAATCCCTGACCGACGCGGATGCGCGCACCAAGAAACGGAACGCAGCCGAAGCGCGCTTTCGTGGCTACGGCATTGCCGCGATCCTGGTCGGTTTGTTCTTTCTGGTGGTCCTCACCGTCTCGATTGTCCGCTCGGGCGTTCCGGCGTTCACGCACACCGTGGTCGATGTCGAATTCTCGATCTCCGAGGCGGAACTGGCCGATGCGGAAAGCGAGCTTTTCAAGACCAAGGCCTATTCCAACCTGTTCATCGCCACCCTGCAATCCGAACTGCAGCAGCGCGGTGTGCAAGTAGCGTTTGACGAAGCCACGATTGAGCGTCTGTTGGGCAAGGTGGGTGGCGATCTCCGAACATTTTATCTGGAGAACCCTGGAGAGATCGGCGAAACCGTACGGTTCGAGCTGCCGGCCTCTTCTCGGGTGGATGGTTATTTCAATGGACGCGTAACGCGCGATTCCATCGAAGACAGCCGGTTCCTGATGAAATCTGACCTCGATCTTGTGGATGTGCTTTACGACGCCGGCATCATCAAATCGGCCTTCAACTGGAACTTCATCACCGGCGCGGATTCAGGCGTGGACAACCCCGGCGGCGCGGGCATCGGTGCCTCGGTTATCGGATCGTTTTTCATGATGCTGGTGGTTCTGGTTCTGTCACTGCCCATCGGCGTGGCCGCCTCGATCTACTTGGAGGAATTCGCGCCGCAGAACCGATTTACCGACCTGATCGAGGTCAATATTTCGAATCTGGCGGCGGTGCCCTCAATCGTTTTCG
>JBCBTE010000001.1:0-60084 GCA_039818805.1 Pseudomonadota bacterium | reverse complement strand
CCACCACGGGTCGAGTATTCGGCAACACCTCTGGCCATGGATTTGCAGGGCGTGCCCGAGCCAGGGTTATGGGGATGCGCAAGGCCGGCTAGGCCCGGTCGTCCACCTCCGGGTGGTTGCGTTTCCACCAATCACGCATGGCAAAGAATACGCCCTGCAAATCCATGGCCAGAGGTGTTGCCGAATACTCGACCCGTGGTGGCATCTCGGCATAGGTTTCGCGGGACACCAAACCATCCCGTTCCAGCGCGCGCAGCTGCTGGGTCAGCATGGTCTGCGTGACCCCGTCTAGCCGGCGTTTCAACGCACCGAACCGCTGCGTGCCGTCAAAAATCAGAATCTGCAGGATGATCAGCTTCCACTTGCCGCCAATCATCGGAACGATGTCGGGCATCGGGCATGGTAAACGGCAAAGACCCTCTGCCGAGGGTGAAATCGGGGCTGGTGTGATCAGTGTTCTGGCCATCGGCATCCTGTACGGTCCATTGGTACGCATTTACGTACCAGGTTCGAAAAAACTGCCTACTTGCAACAAGATAGCGGTTTCTTACGTTACACGCAACGGCTCAGGAAACAGTCAATGGAGACATCAGATGACGCGACAGGAATCCACGCTTCACGCCCGTATCGACGCAATACGCGAAAGCTACGGCCACAGTCCGGGATATCCCACACGTGAAGCTTGGCACCAGCTTGCAGCGTGCCCAGAGGATACGCCTGTCACGCTGGTCAATTTCTTCAAGCTGCATGCACAGGCTGTCTATCCCGATGGCACGAAGACGACCGGGCAAACCGCCTTTGACAGATATGCGGCGGTCAGTATGCCCAGTTTGGCAAAGGTGGGTGGCCATTTCCTGCTGGTTGCCCCTTTTGGAAACAGTTTTGTCGGCCCCAAGGAACAATGGGATCTGGTGGCCATCGGAACTTACCCGAACCCGGATGCTCTGTTGCGTCTGTTCGAACTTGAGACTTACCGCGCATGCTACGCCCACCGCGTCGCCGCTTGTGCCGATCAACGGGTATCCCTGTGCCTTGGCTGACCCATGCCGATCCGGATTGAACTTGCGGCGACGGTTCTCTAGCAAAGGGTATGACCAATACAGCGCCCACCGTCTTTCAGTCCTTCACCGAAACAAGCGCCCCGGATCAGGGTCCGCCCCGGATACGCGCCTTGCAGGACATGCTGCGCGACAAGGGCATTGCTGCTCATATCGTTCCGCGTGCCGATGTCTACCAAGGTGAATACGTGGCCCCCAACGATGAACGCCTTGCCTGGCTGACCGGCTTTACCGGCTCGGCCGGGTTCTGCGTCGTCACGCAGACCAAGGCAGCACTGTTTGTCGATGGCAGGTACCGAACGCAAGCCCGCGAACAGGTCGACACCGACGTGATCGTGCCGGTCGACTGGCCAGAGACAAAGCTGGCAGATTGGCTGATCGACACGCTGCCCGACGGCGGCGAAATCAGCTATGATGGCTGGCTGCACACGGCCGACGAAATTGAAACCCTGCGCGCGGGGTTGGATGGCAAAGGCTTTCGCGTGACGGCCTGGGATAGCCACATCGACACGCTCTGGACCGACCGTGGCGATGCGCCGGTCGGTCCTCTGCGTGTTCACCCCGATGACCTTTCCGGTGAAGACCACGCCTCAAAGCGCGCCCGCCTGGCCAAGTCGTTGCGCGAGGCCGGTCAGACCGGCGCGGTGATTACCCTGCCGGACTCGATTGCGTGGCTTTTGAACATCCGCGGGTCGGATATCCCGCGCAACCCGGTCCCCCATGCCTTTGCAATATTGCAAGATGACGCCCGGGTAACGCTCTTTGTAAACGACAAAAAGCTAAACCCGGCCGTGTGTACGCATCTGGCAAATGATGTACAAATTGAACCTACTGACGCGTTTCAGACAGTTCTGACAGAGCTTCCTGCACCCTTACGTGTTGACAAATCCAGCGCGCCCGACGCGGTCCACACCTTGATCCAGGCGGCGGGAAAGTCTTTTGAATGGGGCCAAGACCCCTGCATTCTTCCCAAGGCCTGCAAGAACGACGTGGAAATCGGGGCCACGCGCACCGCGCATTTGCGCGACGCCGCCGCGATGTGCAATTTTCTAAGCTGGTTCGACGCGCAAGTGCCGGGCTCGATCACCGAGATTGACGTGGTCAGCCAACTGGAAGCGTATCGCCGCGACACCGGAAAACTGCTGGATATCAGTTTTGACACCATCGCCGGATCTGGCCCACATGGCGCCCTGCCCCATTACCGCGTCAGCACCACGTCGAACCGCACGTTGCAAGCCGGCGAATTGCTGGTTCTGGACAGTGGCGGGCAATATGGCGACGGCACCACGGACATCACGCGCACCTTGCCCATCGGGGACGCCGGACCGGACGAGCGCGCCGCTTTCACCCGAGTTCTGCAAGGTATGATCGCCATGAGCCGCGTGCGGTGGCCCCGCGGTCTGGCCGGGCGTGACCTTGACGCGATCGCACGCTATCCGCTGTGGCTTGCCGGGCAGGATTACGACCATGGCACCGGTCATGGCGTGGGGGCGCATTTGTGCGTGCACGAAGGCCCGCAACGCCTGTCCCGCACCTCGACCGTACCGTTGCAACCGGGGATGATCCTGTCGAACGAGCCGGGCTATTACCGCGAGGGCGCTTTTGGCATCCGTATCGAAAACCTGGTCGTGGTGTCCAACGCCCCGTCCTTGCCGGGCGGTGACAATCGCGACATGCTGTGTTTTGACACGCTGAACTTCGTGCCCATCGACCGCCGTTTGATCGATATGGACACGCTTGGTGCCAATGAACGCGCGTGGCTGAACGATTATCACGCCCAATGCCGGAGCAAGATCGCGCCTCTCGTGCAAGAGGAGGTCAAGGCGTGGCTTGATGCGGCCACTGCCCCGCTCTGACATGTTTTTGTGACACTTCTGCGCGACATGGGGGACTTGACAGCGCCCGCCATGACGGTGCGAATAGCAGTTCCAAATGGGAAGGACGACGCATGACCAAGATCACGATCCACAAAACCGACGGCACATGGACTGTGCGCGCCGGTGGCGCCGTGCTGGGCGAAAGCAAGAATGCGCTGGTGTTAAGCGAAGGCAACCTGCACGACGTGATCTACTTCCCGCGCGAGGACATCGCGATGGCATTTCTGGACTCAACCGACCACAGCACTCACTGTCCGCACAAGGGCGATGCAAGCTATTTTTCGATCATCACCAAAAGCCAGACGCTGAAGAATGCCGCGTGGACATACCAAAACCCAAAGGATGATGTGGCCCGTATCAAGGACCATCTGGCGTTCTATTCCAGTGACACAGTCACGGTAGAACAAGTCTGAGCTCAGGTCGTGGCAACACCCTGCGCCACCCGGTGGCGCGGAAACGGCACCAGCTTTTCACGCTCTTCGTCCCAAAGCTTCAGCCGGAAACTGGCCAGCGCTTCAGGCCACTTGATCTCATCATGCACCCGCAATTCATCCGGCAGGTTTTTCTGCGCATGCCGCAGGTTGTAGGACGGAATTTGCGGGTTGTAGTGGTGCAGGTCATGATAGGCGATGTTGCCTGTGCCGATGTCCCACCAATGGCCCAAATCCAGACTGCTTGAGCCTTCCAGCGTGGCCTTTCTGAAATCCAGATCCGGTTTGCGGTCCCAGTACGTGTCTTCGAAATTGTGCTGGAGATAGACCAAGAACACCCCGATGACTCCGGCCAGAAGCGCGCTGGCCGCCAGCACGCCCAGACCCGTTGCGCCAAACGCCGTCCAGATAACGGTCACGTAACCCACCAGCGCGACGTTATGAGCCAGCACCCCAGGTACACCAACCTTCAAGGTGTTCTTTGGCCAGCGATAGGCGATGAAATACGCGTAGATACCGCCAAGCGACAGCATCACCACCGGGTTGCGATACGTGCGGTACCAAATGCGCGTCCAAAGCCCGGCGCCTTGCCATTCGCGCAGTGTCATCGTGTACACTTCGGTGGTTTCGCGATGTTCCAGATTGCCCAGGTATGCGTGATGCTGGTTGTGATTGTACTGCATCACACGAAATGGTGTCAGCGACGGCACGGACAGGATATGCCCGCCGACATCGTTCAGCCACTTCGTCGCGAACAGGGAATGGTGCCCGCAGTCATGCTGCAAGACATAAAGCCGTACCGACGCAAAGGCCAAGACAACAATCAGCGGCACCGAAATCCACCACATCGGCCAGGCCAGAATCGCCAGAACCAGGGATGCGCCGTAAACGGCAAACGTGCCCAGAAAGCTAAGTGCACCCATCGCATCGGATTTGTGCGTGTAGGTCTTCAGATAGTCTCGGATTGTCATTTTCTTGTGCCCCAACGGCTTACAGCAGCACGTTAACCTTGCCTAATGTCTTCGATGTTTGTTCCAATGTGAAACATTTTTACCGGTTTGCAAGAGGGCCAGCAGGGTTTTGCCGCTCGAATTTCATGTTGAACCGACAACAGGTTGGACCGAATATCGTACCATGATCAAAGTCAAAGCTGTTCTTGCCCTCACGGCCGCCTTCGCCTTTCTGCTTTCGCCATTTCTCAGCAGCGGTTTCAACGGGTTCACGGCCACCCAGTTTCCGATCCCGCAAGTGGATGCACCGGTTCAGCCGGCGGGCTATGCCTTTTCGATCTGGGGTCTAATCTATCTTTGGTTGCTTGCCGGATCCGGGTTTGGCTTGCTCTTTCGGGACACGGTGCCGGAATGGGATGCAATGCGCTGGCCTTACATTGCCAGCCTGACCATTGGTGCGGCATGGATTCCCGTCGCCCAGCTTAGCCCGGTTTGGGCGACGATCCTGATTTGGGTAATGTGGGCGATGGCGCTGGCCGCCTTCTTACTTGCCGGAACGCAGGACCGGCTTTGGCTGCGGACACCGATCGCGCTTTACCTTGGGTGGTTGACGGCAGCCAGTTGTGTGTCGCTTGGTCTTGTGCTGGCAGGATACGGTGTGCTGTCATCGCAAATCGCCGCCATTGTCATGATTCTGCTGGCACTCGTTCTGTCGGCCATTGTCCTGCGCCTACGCAGGGACACACCGGAATTTGCTGTTTCCGTTATCTGGGCCCTGATCGGAGTGATGGTGGCAAACGCGGCACCGGCAAATTGGGTCATCGTGTTGCTCAGCGCGGCGGGTGTCGCCGCCTTGGGCCTGCAAAGCCTGCGCCGGGTTCCGTCTGTCAACGAGACGCTTTAAAGAAGAGCCCGTCCGCACCGCGGGAATGACATCGTTTTTTAAGCGGAACAGGCACAGCCGACCTTGTCGACTGTGCCCACTGTGCCCAGACTGGTAAACGCGGCCAGCCGATCAGAAAATGAAGTCATCCGCGTCGAGGTCACCAATATCTACATTTTCGAGCAGAATTGAATTTTCACCACCGGTGTCGATCATGACATCATCGCCAACTTGGCTGGATGCATTCAAAGCGTCAGAGATGCTGTCAATCGTTGACACGTTTGAAAAATCAATTTTTTCAGCACTGTTCTGAGCTTCGAAATCGGCGATGGTATCGTTGCCGTGACCTTCGGCAAACACGAAGCGATCATTCTGGTGACCGCCGACCAGAAGATCATCGCCGGCTCCGCCGTCAAGGGTGTCGCGCCCGCCGCCACCGATAAGCCTGTCGTCACCATTATCGCCAAACATCAAGTCTGCGTTGCGATTGCCGGCCATAACGTCATTACCGGAACCGCCATACAGCACGTCCTTTCCGCTTTCGCCCAGGATCCGGTCGTCGCCGGTACCGCCTTTGACGGTATCTTTACCGTCTCCGCCAAGCATTCGGTCATCGCCGTGACCGCCAAACAGTTTGTCTTGTCCGTAACCGCCATCGACGGTGTCATGCCCGCCGCCACCGATGACTCTGTCGGCACCTTCATCGCCAAACATCAGGTCTGCGTTGCGATTGCCTGCCATAACGTCGTTACCAGCACCGCCATGCAGCACGTCCTTTCCGCTCTCGCCTAGAATCCGGTCCTCGCCGTCGCCACCTTTGACCGTATCTTTACCGTCCCCACCAAGCATTCGGTCATTGCCTTGACCGCCAAGGAGTGTGTCCTTGCCAGTTCCGCCATACAGATTGTCGGAATTCGCGCCACCGTCGATCATGTCGTTGGCGCTACCGCCCCACAGCATGTCGTTTCCGGCTTCGCCATACAAAACGTCGTTGTCTACGCCGCCAGCAATCGAATCGTGGCCGACGCCGCCATAGACCGTGTCGTCACCGGTCGCAGCATCCACCACGTCATGGCCACCATTTGCAAAAATGACTTCATCCGCTCCATTTGCATGTCCCTCGTCGCTGCCCTGGACATGTCCGCGGATGTATTCACGCGTTTCAAACCCATTGAAGTTGTCGTCGCCGTGGGTGACGGTGCGAATACGCAGGTTCAGATCATCATAATGGTCGTGCGGAACGAAATCGAATTGATGTTGGAAATCCACTTCGGTCAACGACGAAGGATCGGGCACGTTAACAAAATGATGTTCGCGGCCGCCTTCGCGTGCGCCTTCCAGCGCAAAGAAAATGTCGTCTCCGATTTGCAGGAATTGTTGCGGTCCAAGACCCAACGCCTCGGCACTGTTTTCAGCCCCGGTCGAGACATGTTCGACAATTCGGACGCTGACAGTGCTGCCATCTGCCAGTTCCACTTCATTCGGCAATGCGTTCAGGTCGATCGTCTGATCTTCAATCAGAATGGTATCACGCGTCGGTTCAAAGTCGTTTATACGGCCCACCACGGGGGACGTGACCAAATGCACATTCGTGAACTGAAACACGTCCGAGCCTTCACCGCCATATACATGTTGACCTTGGCGTCCGGCCTCGTTCGTCAAATCCAGAACAAGCGTATCATTTCCGATGTTGCCAAAAATGTGCAGTTGGCCCGCGCCTTCCACCGAACCCTCAAGGGTATCATTTCCCCTATCACCACTAAGGCCTTCTGTACCTGTCGCGTCGACACTTTCGTAGATGCCGGGGGTCCGGGTTCCAGTAAACGATGACATTTCGATCTCCTACTCACATTACACGTGAAGATTGAACGTAGGGATCGGTTTCTGGTTCCCAAAGGCTTAGATTTTTATGATTTTACAACGATTCGAGAACAATTTTAGGTAGTGCTCGATTGTTAATGGCAAAATTTTGACAGAAGCGTGTCACGGCTTGGGATTTGTAATGTCAATTTCTGGGCTTGAGGTGCTTTCGCAACTTTGACGGCCCTTGCACCTTCTTCGCCTTGTAAGGATTCTTGTCGGACTGTGACCGCAATGTCAGGCGAATAGGTGTGCCCGGCATGTCGAAATCTTCACGCAGGCCATTGACCAAGTATCGTGAGTAGCTTGCCGGCATCTTGTCGGGGTGCGAACACATTACAACAAACCCCGGCGGCCGCGTCTTCGCTTGCGTCATGTAGCGCAGTTTGATCCGACGACCGCCCGGTGCGGGTGGTGGATGGGCCTCCAGCATACCTGTCAACCAGCGGTTCAAATGCGCCGTGCTGATCCGTCGGTTCCAGACGTCATAGGCTTTTTCCACCGCCGCACGCAGCCGGTCGATCCCGCGGCCCGTCTTGGCGGACACAGTGATCAACGGTGCGCCACGCAACTGTGGTAAAAGCCGCTCGAACGCCTCTCGCAAATCCCGCAGCTTTTGTTGCTTTTCGATTTCGACATCCCACTTGTTTACGGCCACGACAACAGCGCGCCCTTCGCGCTCGGCCAGATCGGCGATCCGCAGATCCTGTTGTTCGAACGGGATAGCCGCATCCAACAACACCACGACCACCTCGGCGAATTTTACCGCGCGCAACCCGTCAGACACCGACAGCTTTTCGACCTTGTCCTGCACCTTGGCTTTCTTGCGCATTCCCGCAGTGTCAAAGATGCGCACCGGCAATCCATCCCAGTCCATCTGCACCGAGATCGCATCGCGCGTGATGCCCGCCTCGGGCCCGGTCAGCAGCCGGTCCTCTCCCAAGATCTGGTTGATCAATGTTGATTTCCCGGCATTGGGCCGCCCCACCACCGCAACCTGCAATGGCCGCGCCGTTGTGGGTTTGCGCACGCCGTCCTCGGGATGCCCGTCATCAATACTGACGTCGGTTTCCGGCGCATCCGCCTCGGCCCGTTTGGCATATTCATCCGCCAGCGGCATCAGCGCCGTGTAAAGGTCGGTCATCCCCTCGCCATGTTCGGCCGACAGGCGGATGGGGTCGCCCAGACCCAGTCCATACGCCTCGATCACGCCGGCATCCGCCGCCGATCCTTCGGCCTTGTTGGCGCCGACGAAAACGTGATCAGCCCGCTTGCGCAGGATCTCGGCAAACATCTCGTCCACGGGCGTAACACCCGCCCGGGCATCAATCAGGAACAGGCAGACATCGGCCATATCGACGGCGCGTTCCGTCAACCGCCGCATACGCCCTTGCAGAGAGTCGTCGGTCGCGTCCTCAAGCCCGGCGGTGTCGATCACCGTGAACCGCAAATCCGCCAACCGTGCGTCGCCCTCGCGCAGGTCACGCGTGACGCCCGGTTGATCATCAACCAGCGCCAGCCGTTTGCCCACCAAACGGTTGAACAGCGTGGATTTGCCCACATTGGGACGGCCCACAATGGCAAGGGTAAAACTCATGGGTTGGGCTCCGGACGGCCTGACAAGGCCGCCCTGTTACACCAAAGCCGAACTAACGGAAAGCCAGCAACTGGCCTTTTGACGACACGACATAAAGCGTATTGCCCGCCACGACCGGATTGGTCGTCGCCCCGCCCGGCATCGGCGTCTGACCCAACGTCCGGCCATTGGTCGGATCGAAGTATCGCAGCAAACCGTCATTTGAAGCCACGATCAGACGGCCCCCTGCAATGATCGGTCCGTGGTGTGCAAAGATCTCGGCCTGCCGTCTTTGCTTCGTCTTGGTGAAAAACGGCAGGGCCTCGCCCCAGATGCGGCGACCGTCTTCGGCGGAAAGCCGCAACAATTCGTTGCGGTCCGATATCATGAAGATCGAGTCGCCCGCAGGCCAGATTCGGTTCAGAGGACCGTCAGGCGCCGTCCAAAGACGTTCACCATTGCCCAGTTTGAGCGCCACCGTGCGTCCCGAATGGCTGCCAACGTAAACACGTTCGCCGTCAATCACCGGATCGCCAGTGATATCCCCCACAAGCCCCGACGAATAGCCTTGGCGCTGGCCCGCAATCTGCGCGTCCCAACGGCGCAGCCCGCCTTTCAGAAAGGCGCCCTGCACTTCGCCGGACCCAAAGGCGAAGACCACGTATTGATCCGAAATCGCGGGCGCCGGCGCGCCCATGACGTTGCGGATGTCGGGTGTCGCAGACAGTTGCCAACGAATTCGGCCCGTGTCGCGTTCCAGCGCCCACGCCAATTCGTCCCCGGCCACCAGATAGACCAGATCGCCCGCCACGCTGGGGCTGCCAGTGCCGGTGGCGCGCAGGTTCTGCTGCCAGATTTCTGCCCCCGTCGCTGCATCCAGCGCCGTCATCAGGCCAAACCCCGACGACACGTAAAGCTGTCCATCGCCATAGGCTAAGCCACCACCGCTGGCATCGTTGCTGTTGTCGTTCACAGGCGTCAGATCCCGGGTCCAAAGCACTTTGCCCGCCGTCGAAACGGCGGTCACTTGGGCTTGGGCGTCAAGCGTGAAGATCCGACCGTCGGCCACAACCGGATCTGCGGTGATGCGAGATTTCTTACCATCCCCGCTTCCGATATTGGCCGACCAGATCAATTGCGGCGCCGCCCCAAGCGCGGGATGCGCTGTCCGTGTGGTGGCGTTGGAAATGCTTTGCGTCCAGTTCGAGTTGGCCCGCGTTGCCGGCAATGACAGCGGCGGGATGTCCCCGGTCACCGTTTGCTCACTAAGCGCGGACTGCCCGGCATCACTGGACAACACCTCGCGGATATCCTCCCGCTCGCCCTGCAGCAGCGCTTCTTTCTTTTCGCAGGCCATCAAAAGGCACAAGGCACTTAGCCCAACCACCCGTGCATAAGAAATCACTGCCTTCGCCCCCGTTTTCGTTCGTTCCGTCCGGTAACTCACCGTCCGGCCAGCCTTAGTTACTATTATCCGCGCCGTTTGTCTCGGGTGTCACGAGTGTTTCTTCAATCTCACCGTCCAGCGCCACAATCAACTGCTCAGCGCGCCGGCGCAAGCTTACTGTGGCTTCCGCACTTTGGTAAATCTCCTGAAGCCGGATCAGCGCGGCGTCTCGGCCCCCCTCCTCGATGTCCAAAAGGGCCAGTTGCTCTTCTGCCAGAAGGCGCACCAACCCGCCCACCGGCGTCAAGCCGTCCAACCGCGTCCGCCTGTCTTCGATACTTAACCCGGCATCCGGAATGGTCACCGCCTTAAGCACGGCAATCTGCCGGTAGACCTGTGGCACCGCCGGATCATCGGCCAAGGCGAACAGGCGTGCAGCGGCGTCTGCCGGGGCAACGGTGCTTTGCTCTCCGGCGGCAAGCAGGCTGACAATGGCCTCCGCGCTGCCTTCGGGCGCGTCGATGGCTGCCAGAGCCGCGGCGCGGTCGGCACGGTCTTCGGCGTTCAGCGCCGCCAGAATGCTGTCGCCCAGCCCCTCGGCTGCAGACCGTTCCTGTGCTTTGCGCCACTCGTTCCAAGCGGCCCCCCCAACCAGCAGGATGATGGCCGTGATGGCAATCCATCCATACCGGCGAAACGTCTGATAAAGCCTGTCGCGGCGGACCTCTTCGGTCACCTCGTTGATAAAGCTGTCGCTATCGCTCACGCGTGGCCCCCATGTTGTTTCGCCCCTCTTACCGCGTCCCTTCTGCCCTGCCAAGAGCCCCGCATTCTTGACAGCGGAAGGCGCATGGCCGCGACCTTGATCATCCAGCGAAAAGTGTCTAATCTGAACTGCATAGTTCAGCGTACAAGGATAAAGCGCTTGAGGCCCATGTAGCAAAGCGCAAAAGATCCAATTGAAATCGCGCAGAAAGAAAACGAATGCGACTGTTTCCGATTCTGGCCGCCATCGTTGTGAGTGTGGTCATTTATGTCTTTGTAATGGAGCGCGACACGCTCTTTGACGCCTTTGGTGGCGCGAAAACCGCCTCGGCTGTGGGGGCCGACGGCGACGCGGTCGACAATTCCGGCGAAACTCCGCCACAAGTGGCGTCTGATGATGTGCCCGAGACGGTGCGCGTCGTGGCGGTGCGTTCTGTGGCGCGCGAAATCGACAGTGCGGTGATAGTGCGCGGTCAGACTGAAGCCAACCGGCAGGTCGAACTGCGCGCGGAAACCTCTGGGCTGGTCGTGTCCGAGCCGTTGCGCAAAGGCGCGTTTGTCGAGCGCGGTGACATTCTGTGCCAGCTTGACCCTGGCACGCGCTCGGCAACCCTGGCGGAAACCGTGGCCCGCCTGGCCGAAGCCAAGGCCCGCATTCCGGAGGCTCAGGCCGCACTGCCAGAGGCGCAGGCCCGGATCGAGGAAAGCCGCGCCCGCCTTATCGAAGCACGCGCCCGGCTGCGCGAGGCCGAGATCAACGCCAACGCGGCCAGCAGCCTGAGCACCGAAGGGTTTGCATCGCAGACCCGCGTCGCACAGACCGAGGCCGAAGTGGAAGGTGCCAAGGCACAGATCGTCAGCAGCGAGGCAAGCCTGAAGGCATCGCAATCGGGATTGGAAACCGCGGCTGCAGGGGTTGAAGCGGCGCGTGCAGGTGTCGAAAGCGCGCAGGCGGCCGTCGCATCGGCCCAAAAGGAAATCGAACGTCTGACCGTGACGGCACCGTTTTCGGGCCTTCTGGAAAGCGATACCGCCGAACTTGGCAGCCTTTTGCAGGCCGGCTCGTTGTGTGCCACGGTGATCGAACTCAACCCTATGATGCTTGTGGGCTACATTCCCGAAACCGAGATCGGCAAGGTCGACATGGGATCAACCGCCGCAGCGCGGCTGGCCTCGGGCGATGAAGTGCAGGGCGAGGTTGTCTTCATCTCGCGTGCCGCCGACCCCGAAACACGTACCTTCCGCGTCGATATCAAGGTGTCAAACGAAGACCTGCGTCTGCGCGACGGACAGACCGCGGAAATGGTGATTGCCGCCGATGGCACCAAGGCGCATCTTCTGCCACAATCGGCGCTGACGCTGGATGACAATGGCGCACTTGGTCTGCGCGTTGTGGACGCGGACAGCCTTGCCGATTTCGTGCCTGTTACCCTGATGCGCGACACGCCCACCGGCGTTTTCCTCTCTGGCCTGCCCGATGAGGTCAACGTGATCATCATCGGACAGGAATTTGTGTCCGATGGCGTGCCCGTATCGCCGACCTATCGAGAGATCGGGCAATGACAGGCATCGTCGACTGGGCCGCCAGCCGCGCCCGCATGGTGATCGCCTTCATCGTCTTGTCGATCCTGGCCGGGTCGTTGGCTTATGTTAGCCTGCCCAAAGAGGGTGAGCCGGATATCGAGATCCCTGCTCTTTTCGTGTCCGTTCAGTTCCCCGGCATCTCGGCCGAAGACAGTGAAAAACTGTTGGTCAAGGTCATGGAGACCGAGCTTTCAGACCTCGATGGCCTGAAGGAAATGACCGGCACCGCGTCTGAAAACTATGCCGGTGTGGCATTGGAATTCGAGTTCGGCTGGGACAAGACCCAGATCATGGCCGATGTGCGCGACGCGATGAACGCCGCCGAGGCCGATTTCCCTGAGGGCGCAGAGCAATACACGATCAACGAGATCAACTTCTCGGAATTTCCAATCATCATCGTGTCGCTTTCGGGGCCCGTACCGGAACGCACGCTGGCGCGCATCGCCAAAGACCTGCAGGATCGGCTGGAAAGCCTGGAACCCGTGCTTGAGGCCGGGATCGCAGGCAATCGCGATGAGATGGTCGAGGTGGTGATCGACCCGCTGCGGCTGGAAGCCTACAACGTCACCGCGCTTGAGCTGATCAACGTGGTGCAGAACAACAACCAATTGATCGCGGCGGGCGCAGTGGACAGCGATCAGGGCGCGTTCTCGGTGAAAATCCCGTCTTCCTTTGACGAAACCCGCGACATCTATGCCCTGCCGATCAAGACGAATGGCGACCGCGTGGTCACGCTGGGCGATCTGGCCACGATCAACCTGACCTTCGAAGATCGTATTGGCACCGCACGTTTCAACGGCGAAACCTCGATTGCGCTTCAGGTCGTCAAACGCAAAGGGTTCAATATCATCGACACGGCGACGCTGGTGCGCGAGGTCGTGGCCCAGGCGGAAAAGCAGTGGCCGGATGAACTGCAGGTGGCCATCGAAGTCGATAGTTCTAACGACCAGTCACGCATCATCGCCTCGATGGTCGCCCAGTTGGAAGGTTCGGTGCTGACCGCCATCGCGCTGGTCATGATCGTCACCTTGGCGGCTCTTGGTATCCGCCCTGCCCTTCTGGTGGGATTTGCGATCCCAACCTCGTTTCTGTTGTGCTTTGCATTGCTGGCGGTGATGGATGTCGCAGTGTCGAACATCGTGATGTTCGGCCTGATCCTGGCGGTTGGCATGTTGGTCGATGGGGCCATCGTGGTGGTCGAATACGCCGACAAACGGATTGCCCAGGGGGTGGGTCCGATGCACGCGTATGTCGCCGCGGCCAAACGGATGTTCTGGCCCGTCGTAAGTTCCACGGCCACAACGCTATGCGCCTTCCTGCCGATGCTTTTCTGGCCCGGCGTGCCCGGTCAATTCATGAAGATGCTGCCCGTGACGCTGATCTTCGTGCTGTCCGCCTCGCTTCTGGTGGCGCTGGTCTATCTGCCCGTGATGGGCGGTGTGACTGGACGGGTCGAACGCTGGTTCAACACCCGCATTCAACGGATCAGTGACACGCGTTGGTATCTTCATGTCGCCCTTTTGATCGTTGCGGTGCTGGCCCTCGTGATTGCCGGTCAGATCGTTCCGCTTTTGCTGAACGTGGTAGGTTTGCAATTTGCGCTGATGGACAGCACCAACCTGGTGGGGTCGGTCATGCCGACGCTTGTCACGGTTTTCGTGACCTGCCTGGGTGCGGTGGCCTTCGGGGCGTTGGGTTTGTCGGGTGCAATTGCCGCCCTGCTGGGCATCTTTGCGCTTAAACCGCGCGTGCAATGGTGCTTTCGGTGGCTTACTGCATGGATCAACAGGCTTGCTCCGCAGATCCCCAATCTGGGCCCATTCATCCTTCTTGGCGCGGCCATCGCGGTCATGGCAGCCATGGGTATGTCCTTTCCTACCCTGACGATCATCGCCGTTTTGGGCGGTGGTGCATTGTGGATCTCACACGCGTTGAAAAACCGCCGCGCCGATCCCGTGAAGGCCGGGTATCACCGCTCGCCATTTGGCTGGTTCATTCACGCCATCGCGGCCAATCCTGTCATGCCGCTTGTGGCGTTCTGCGCGATCTTCGTGCTCGTGGGCACGGTGCTGATGTACTACGTGAACAACAACAACGGCACCGAGTTTTTCGTGGAATCCGAACCCGAGAACGCCATTGTTTACGTTCGCGCCCGCGGCAACCTTTCGATCGACCAGCAGGATGCGCTTGTGCGCGAGGCCGAAGACATCGTTCTGGCCCATCCCAACATCCTCAACGCCTTTTCCTTCGCGGGCGACAGCGGATTGAACAACAACACCGGTGGTGCGGCCCCGCCCCTTGATACGATCGGCCAGATCCAGTTCGAAATCGTGAAATGGGAAGACCGCCCCACCACCACGGAAACCTGGTTCACGGTCCCGCTGATCGACTTTGACGTCACGCGGCAGGTGTCCAGCCCGGATGTGGACGGCAATCGCACAATGGAAGAGCTGACCGCCGAACTGCAGCAGATTCCTGGCATCAAGGTGGAAATCCTTGCCTTGGAACAAGGACCGGCGTCGGCCAAGCCGGTACACTTGCGCTTGAAAAGCGACAATTGGGAAGAGCTTTTGGCGTTCACCGAAACCGCGCGCGCCAAGTTTGAAGGCACGTACGGATTGGATCTGGTGGAAGACACCCTGCCCCTTCCGGGCATCGACTGGCAGATCGACGTCGACGTGGAAAAGGCAGGGCGGTTCGGTGCCGATGTTGCAACCGTGGGTGCCATGGTCCAGCTGGTCACCCGAGGCATCCTGCTTGATACGATGCGCGTGCCGTCATCGGACGAAGAAATAGACATTCGCGTGCGCCTGCCCGAAGACGACCGCGTCCTGTCCACCCTCGATACGCTCAAGGTGCGAACCAGTGACGGTCTTGTGCCGCTGTCGAACTTCATCACCCGCAAACCTGTGAAAAAACTGGCACAGATCGACCGGGTCGATCAAACCCGTTACTTCGACGTCAAGGCGGCCGTGGTCGAAGGCCTGACCGTGTCTAGCGCGAATGAGGACGGCACGCAAACACAGGTCCCCCTGACCGCGAATGAACGAATTGCCCACATCACCAAATGGCTGGAACAGCAGGATATCCCGACAAGTATTTCCTATGAATGGACCGGCGATGCGGAAGATCAAGAAGAGTCCGGCGCCTTTCTGCAGCAGGCATTCTTGGGGGCCCTGGGGTTGATGTTCATCATCCTGCTGGCCCAGTTCAACAGCGTCTACAACGCCGCGCTAGTCCTTTTGGCCGTGATCCTGTCCACCACCGGTGTGCTGATCGGCATGCTTGTGATGAACCAGCCGTTTTCGATCATCATGACCGGCACCGGCATCGTGGCCCTCGCAGGGATCGTGGTGAACAATAATATCGTCCTGATCGACACCTATCAGGAATACAGCAAATACATGCCAAGGATCGAGGCGATCACCCGCACCGCCGAGGCAAGGATTCGGCCTGTCCTGCTGACCACAATCACAACCATGGCCGGTCTTGCCCCGATGATGTTTGGCCTGTCACTCGACTTCTTTGGCGGCGGATACACTTTCAACAGCCCGACAGCCCTCTGGTGGAAACAGCTTGCCACGGCGGTGGTCTTTGGCCTTGGTATCGCGACTGTTCTGACATTGATCTTCACGCCCTCCATGCTGGCCTTGCGCATCTGGGCCACCACGTATGTCTTGTGGGCGTCACAGCTTATGGCAAAACTGTCCTTCGGTCGCACCAGCCGCGCGGCACGCGACTGGGCCCTGGCGCGCCAGGCAAGCCGGGTCCGTGCCCCCGAGATTGTCTGGGAAGACGAACGCAATACAGGTGCCGAGTTCGAAGAAGACACCAGCACCACGCCGGATCTTCAAGATCTCAAACGCGTGCTGCGCAACCGTGACGATACGCCTGACGAAAAACTGGACGACAACGGGAACCCGCTGCGCGCAGCCGAATAAGCACCTGCTCCGTCAGGTTTCGGCCGCCATCAGAGACATCGCGGTCACTCGCTGCACCATGCCGCTGTCATGGCAATCGATCACGACGCACATGCCGACAACCAGCTTTGACCACAGTTCAGGAAAATCTGTCTCATACGCCAGGTACAACGGGCTGGCCCCGGTATTGCACCAAATATGTGCCTGCTTTCCCTCAGAGGAAAAGAACATGATCGTGCCGGTGGGCAAAATAGCACCTCTCGCGTCGCGTGTGTGATGGTGATTGCCCGAAAACTTGAAACCTAACAAAGAAGACAGCACTCAAGGCTCAGGTCACCAAATGCGGGAAAGATTCACGAGTCGCAACTCAATTATAAGGGGAGAAAAGCATTGCGCACATCATGGTTGCGCAACCTTCGAAAAAGAAATGTCAGGCGGCTGCATCCTCGCGCTCGCTGGCCTGCCGTTGCCACAATCCGGCATAGCGCCCGCCGCGCGCCAGAAGGTCTGTGTGCGCACCCTCCTCGACGATCACGCCGTCCTCCAGCACGACAATCCTGTCGGCATCTGCCACGGTGGACAGCCGGTGTGCAATCGTGATCACCGTGCGCCCTTCCCCGGCGCGGCGCAGCGCATCCTGGATGCCCTGCTCGGTCTCAGAGTCAAGCGCGCTGGTCGCCTCATCCAAAAGCAAGATCGACGGGTTCTTCAACAGCGTGCGTGCGATCCCCACGCGCTGTTTTTCGCCACCTGACAGTTTCAGGCCGCGCTCGCCCACCTGGGTGTCGTACCCTTTGGGAAGACTCTCGACAAATTCGTGGATTTGAGCGGCTTTTGCGGCGTGCTCAATTTCGGCCTGGGTGGCACCGTCACGCCCGTAGGCAATGTTGTAGCCAATCGTGTCGTTGAACAGAACCGTGTCCTGCGGGACCACGCCAATCGCGCCATGCAGGCTGTCTTGGGTCACGTCCCGTACATCCTGCCCGTCGATCAGAAGGGCTCCATCCTGCACATCGTAGAACCGAAACAGAAGCCGCCCGATGGTCGATTTGCCGGATCCGGACGATCCCACGACCGCCACGGTCTGGCCCGCGGGCACGGTCAGGGAAACACCCTTCAGGATGGGTCTTTCGCGCTCATAGCCAAAGAAAACCTGGCGCAGCTCTACTTCACCACCTTCAATTTCCAGACTTTTTGAGGCTGGATTATCCACGACATCGGGTGTTTGCTCTAACAAATCGAACATTTCCCCCATATCGACCAGAGATTGCCGGATCTCGCGATAGACCGTGCCCAGGAAGTTCAGCGGCATGGTGATCTGAATCATGTAGGCGTTGACCATCACGAAATCGCCCACCGTCAAAGCACCGTTCTGCACGCCCACGGCGGCCATCACCATCACCACGACCAAACCACCGGTAATCAGCACGCTTTGCCCGAAATTCAGAAAGGCCAATGAATAAGAGGTCTTGAGCGCTGCGCTCTCGTATCCTTCCATCGCGCGGTCGTAGCGCGCCGCCTCGCGCCCTTCGGCGCCGAAATACTTGACCGTCTCAAAGTTCAGCAGGCTGTCGATCGCCTTTTGATTGGCGTCCGTGTCCTGGTCATTCATCTCCTTGCGCAATTTCACACGCCATTCGGTGACCTTGAACGTGAACCACACATAGGCCGCAATCACCCCCACGACGACGGCAAGGTACCAGAAATCAAACAGCGTCCACAGCACGATCCCGATCAGCAACAGTTCCAGCACCAATGGTCCGATGGAAAACAGCAGGAATCGCAATAGAAATTCGACGCCCTTCACCCCGCGCTCGATGATCCGGCTCAGCCCGCCGGTCTTGCGTTCCGTGTGATAGCGCAAGGACATCTTGTGAATATGCTGGAACGTCTCCAGCGCCAGGTGACGCAGCGCGCGCTGCGCCACCTTCGCGAAAATGGCGTCCCGCAACTGCTGGAATCCGACATTCATCAACCGCGCCATGCCGTAGATCACGGTCAGGCTGACCGCCCCTGCCGCCAGCATCCAGCCGGTGCTCTGCCCCTCACCGGCCAACGCGTCCACCGCGGCTTTGTAGAAAAACGGCGTGCCGACCGCCACAAGCTTGGCCACAACAAGCGCCAAAAGGGCCAGAACCACGCGGCGCTTCACCCACCCCTGCCCGTCAGGCCAAAGGTAGGGTGCAACCCGGCGAATGACCCGCCAGCCGTTTCCGGGGCTGTCCGTGGTGGTAACTGTGCGTCTGCGCATAAGGCTCTCTTCTTGCGATTGCCCAGACATAGGACGCACGTGGGGTATTGACCAGATGCAGATCCTCGCACACGCCTCCTGTCCGTCGCGCACATGGGGACGGAACCATGTGCGTGCAGGCGCGTTTGTCACCCACGGATGCCATCAGCGCACCGCGAACACAGGAGCAACCCATGCGTATTCTTGCCGCCATAACCGCACTATTCGCCCTCGCGGCCTGCGAGACGACCGAGGGTTTCGGTCGTGATGTCTCGAAACTGGGTGACACCATCACCGAAGAAGCCGAAGAGGCGCAGTAAACCCGTTTCCCGGAGCGCGCAGCCCGGACCCTTGTCGCATTGGCGGCGGAGTCCGTTCTGGCGGCCTATTCGGGAATGGTGAAAATCTGGCCAGGATAAATCAGGTCGGGGTCGCGAATGCGATCTTTGTTGGCTTCGAAAATCCGCACGTACAACAGACCGTCACCATAGTTCTCACGCGAAATGCCCCACAAGGTGTATCCCGGCTGTACCGTCACGGCCTGGATCAGCTGGCCTTGCTCTGTTGCCGTGGCCAGTACTTCGTCCGCTTCGCGCTTGAATGGCGTTTCGACGCGGGACGTGACATTGCCATCGGCATCCACCTCGTCAATCCGCAGGGTGTATACGCCCGTGTCGACCTCCGGCAGTTCCGATCGCCAACGGCCATCCTCTTCAATTCGGGACGTGGCAAGGGGGGCATTGTCCAGATAGACACGAACAAAGCTTTCCGTGGCACCACGCCCGGACAGCTGGACATCGCCCGCGTCCGAATAGGTGATCGCATCTAGGGCGACAACCGACATGACATCGGGCGACACGTCATCCGGAAAGGCGGGTTGAATCACTTGCAAACCATCCGCATCCGACAGCAACACCGCCGCGGGTTCGGTGGCGCCCGAGGCGTCGGGCTGATCCTGCGGTTGCGCGCTCGCCAGCGTATCGGCGGCTGTTGTGGCCGTTGTGTCGCCCTGTTGGGCGACTTCGTCGTTCGACGGTTGCATCGGGGCGCGCAACGGCGCGATGATGATGTCCCCCTTCGATGCAACATCTTCGCCGGTGTCCGGCGATCGCATCGTCAAGGACAGAACACGGGGCTTTTGACTGGGCGTGACCAGAACGAATTGCACAAACTCCCCGTTGTCTTCGGGTAGAAATGTGCTCAGCACGTCCTTGTCCAGCTTGATCGAAGTTTCCCATCCCGGCTCGGTCCGGCCTGCCACCAGCAGTTGGCCATCCGGATTCAGCCGAAACGTGCTGACCTTGGGCAGTTCGGGCATGACAGGCGTGGCTTCCGGTTCCGCCGCGACCTTGGGTTGCGGGTTGGGCTGTGCGACCACAACCGTTTCGGCCTCTGGCGGGTCTTCAGGGGTCAGCACGGCCACTTGACCGACGTCAGGTGCGTCGGTGTCCAACTCGAGAAATCCGAATACGTAAAGGCCGCCGGCCACAACGACCGCAACGGCGACCCCCGCGATCACAAGGGTTTGCGACCTTGTCAGATCAGCCAGCTTGCTCATGTGTTCCCCTTCAACCGGCGCAGTTCTTGCACGGTTGCGAGACTTTACCAACACGGGCTAGAACGGTCAAAACAACCCGTATCAGCATTTGGTGATTTCATGGTCGCGCGTTCAATATGTGTCTTTTGCGGCTCACGCCCCGGTCGCAACCCCGCATTTGAGACCGCCGCCACGACACTGGGACAGGATTTGGCCCATCGCGGCTGGCGTTTGGTGTATGGTGCGGGCGACGTAGGCTTAATGGGGGCGGTGGCCCGTGCGGCGCAGGCCGCCGGGGGTGACACGTTCGGCGTCATTCCGGATCACCTGGTGCAGTGGGAGGTCGGCAAGACCGATCTCACCCGTTACGTGGTCACCGAAACCATGCATGAACGCAAGAAAGTCATGTTCATGAATTGCGATGCCGTGGTGGTCCTGCCCGGTGGTGCAGGATCACTTGACGAGTTCTTCGAGGTGCTGACATGGCGCCAGATCGGCTTGCACGAAAAGCCGGTCTTCCTATTGAATACAGAAGGTTACTGGGACAAGCTTATCCAGTTGGTGGATCACGTTATCGAACAGAATTTTGCGGATGACAGCTTGCGAAGCTTCATGCAAGTGGCCGACACCGTGGCGGATTTGATGTCTGCGCTGGATGACGCGTTGACCTGACGCAAAGCGCCCCCGACCAACGGCCGAGGGCGCACATCTACAAAATACGGTTTCAGAGGCGCGACGCCACGTTTTCCCAGTTCACCAGCTTGTCGAGGAAGTTCGACAGATAGGCAGGCCGTTTGTTGCGGAAGTCGATGTAATACGAATGCTCCCACACGTCACAGCCCAGCAAGGCGGTCTGACCAAAGCACAGCGGGTTCACGCCATTCTCGGTCTTGGTCACTTTCAGGCTGCCATCGCTGTCTTTCACAAGCCAGCACCAGCCCGAACCGAACTGACCAGCACCCGCAGCCGAGAAGTCTTCCTTGAATTTGTCCACCGAACCAAAGCTTTCGGTGATGGCGCTTTCCAATTCGCCAGGCATGCCGCCCTCACCCGGGCCCATCATTTCCCAGAACTGGTTATGGTTCCACAACTGGCTGATATTGTTGAAGATACCCGATTGTGCCACGGCTGATTTATCGTAAGTGCCGGTGACAATCTCTTCCATCGATTTGCCGTCCCACTCGGTCCCGGCAATCAGTTTGTTACCGTTGTCGACATAGGCCTTGTGGTGCAGATCATGGTGGTATTCCAACGTCTCCTTGGACATGCCAAGACCCTCAAGCGCGTCATGCGCATAAGGCAGATCGGGAAGTTCAAAAGCCATTGGGGGCCCCCTCATTCATTGTGCAGAATTTCCGTGACTACATGGTAGTCTTACGCCCCCAACGTCAAGGCCGGAGTTTTGTTCCGCCCCGCACATCAAGTGTTGATGTCCGTACAGGCTTGTCGCGGGAATCTTTGGTTTGGCGGGTGACGCTAATGCAGCACACGGGCCAAGCGGCCCGGCACGCATAACCGCGCGCTGCGCATTTTTTGCTTCATCTGCGCCATCTCGGGAAACAGGCGCAGGACTTCCTGACTGGTCGCCGAGGTGTCGTTGAGATCCAGCAAATAGCTTTCGCTGAGCAGGTTGTCGGCCCAGATCACCTCGTGGCGATCAAACAGAAGATGCACATAGGTCACGTCCTCATCCGGTGGGCACAGGCGGATCGTAGTGTCGTTGATCAATTTGCAGATCGGCACCAGCACTTCGGTCTCGCCGCAAAACAATTCGGCCCGCCAGCCGCGCATCAGTACCCGATGTTGTTGCGACAGGCGCATATCCCGCGAAGGAGACCCAGGGCCAAAGGCATTTTCTTTTACAAGGACGGGCCGAAACCGTATGTCATGCTTTTGCACCACCTTCGGCACATGTACCCGTCCAACCCAGACCAAGGGTCGCAATCCACCATCCAGCGTTTGGATAATGTGTCCCGGTTGAAGATCTTCGACCGGGATCAAACCATCGGTCGTAGACACCTGCGTGCCAGTGATAAAACAGGGTGGGCTGGCAAGCGTGGAAAACGGACGCGAGGGCCCCTCGGAGGAGGACACAACGGTAAGCGGTACACCAATCGGGGGAAAGCCCCCGACACCGCCAACGAATGCCAGACCTTCAACCGTGGCATAGCTTGTGACACCCGGTTCGTTGATATTGAACCCCAGAACGATGTAGGTAACGCCGTCAGGGTCCTGCAGGGTCAATTCGTATTCGGCCTCGACCCGAAGGCCGCCCGTGTATTCAGTGCCATTGAAAAACTGGGTTGCATTCAATGTCTGGCTATTGTCGGAATCCTGAAAGTCCGCCTCGCTGTCGAACACGTCAACGGCTTCCCAAGCGTTGTCCGTCAATGTCAGCGTTTCGCCCACAAGGTGCGATCCGTTGCCTTGCGAGACGCCCGACAATTGTGCGTCACCCGACACCGAGATGTTGGATTCACCCAACGCATAGACTGTAAAAACTGGCACTTGTTCACCTGGACCGTGTTTTGAACGTTCGGTTCGGCGTACAGGTGAGATCAGAGCGAAATCTGGGCAGACTTGGGAAAACATTGCGACTTTTCTACAGATTTTCTTGAAAGAGAGTACATTATCAAATGGTTCGTAAGACTATGATTTTATGATAAAATATTCTCTTTTCTGACATATCCGCTGACTGCACCATCTCAGGATCAGGTAAACGAATTCAGTGAACGCGACGGAGCCGTCGTCTCGCGACGTTCAACTCATACAACAACCAACGGAGCAGTCCCATGAAGCCGACACTGACCCTGTCCGTCGCGGCCCTCATTGCCGTCGGCGCCGCACAATCCGGCCATGCAGACACTTATAATTCTCGCCTGGATCGGCTGGAAAATCGTGTGGATCGCCGCGAAAGCATCCGCGACGAACGTGTTGACCTTGGTCGCCATGACGTGATCGAAGACCGGATCGACCGCCGAGAGAGCGTCCGCGACCGCGCGGGTAAACCCACGCCGCGCGTCGTCAACCGGTGGGAACGCCGTAGCTGGCGCGCGCATTGGGCGCGCTGACCTCGTAAAGCAGCGAGAGTGGCGCGTGCAAACCTGCTGGTCGAATGTCAGTTCAATGCGTGGGTTTCACCCACCCTACGATTTTGCCGACTAAAGGCCGGATCGGGATCAATAACTACGTTCACTCGTTGTCAAAACAGGCCGATCTCACCACCCGGCTCTGCCGCATCCTTGAGCAAGTCAAAGGCATACTGCGCGACAGAGCGGAAACAGACGATCTCGACCTGCCCCTCCGAAGGCATCCAGAGCGCCGCCGGGATCTGCGCCATGCGCGTGCGCCGGATCTGGCCGGGGCCAAACCCGTCCGCTGACATGTCCACCGGGCACAGCTTGGCAATGACTTCGCGCGCCGCGTCGCCCTCGACGCAAAAAAGCGCACGGGCGTCCGACACGTTGGCGGCAAGGTAATGCTCGCCCGTCAACGCGGTTTCCATCTCTGCCAGCCCGGCAGTCATTTCGCGGTAGGGCACCAAAAGCAACAGCTCGTCCGGCGACATCCAGCCCACACCGCCGTCGCGGGAGCCGTTGAACCCGCGTTGACCGGGGATCGCCTGTCCCGTCACGGCCTTGACCGCTTTCTTCAGCTTGGCCGAGGCAAGATCCCCGCGCAGCGAGATCATGCCCTGAAGGCCCATCTCGCGCACGGTGACGTAACCCTGATACTCTGCGCCCTGTAACGCGCTGACAGCGTTAGACATTTTGCTTCTCCCCATCTGGGTCATAGAAGATCGGGCTGACGATCTTGGCTTTGATCACCGTGCCATCCACCTTGGGAAACTCGATCACCTCTCCCATCCGGTCCGGCCCGTTGTGAACCAGCCCCATGGCAATTCCGCGCTTCAAGGTCGGTGAATAGTAAGTCGAGGTCACCCGGCCCTGCGTCTTGCGCTGACCGTTTTCATTCGTCCCTTCGGCGGTCGCATACGCCCCATCGGGCAGTACGCTGCCATCCACAGTTTCCAGCCCGACCAGCTTCCAGCGGTTTGCATCGGTCATGTGGCTGCGTTGCTGCGCCCGTTTGCCCAGATAGTCGTCTTTCTTTTTCGAGATTGCCCAGTCGAGGCCCAGATCTTGTGGAATCACCGTTCCGTCGGTTTCGTCCCCGATCATGATGAAGCCTTTTTCGGCCCGCATCACGTGCAAGGCTTCGGTGCCGTAGGGCGTTACACCGAACGCGGCGCCCGCCTCCAGCAACTGGTCCCAGAAGGCGCGCCCCTGACTGGCGGGCACGGCAATTTCATAGCTCAGTTCGCCGGAAAAAGAGATACGATAAACCCGGCCCTGAATGTCGCCAAAGCTTACATCCTGCCACGCCATGAACGGGATCGCCTCGGCGCTCAGGTCGGCATCTGTCAGCTTTTCTAATGCCTTACGGGCGTTCGGCCCCACCACGGCAACCTGCGCGTATTGCTCGGTGACATTGGCGACATAGACTTTCCAGTCCCACCATTCGCATTGCAACCAGTCTTCCATGTGACCATGAATGGCCTCGGCCCCGCCAGTGGTGGTATGGCACAGGAACGTCTGTTCATCGATCCGCGCCACCACGCCGTCATCGGTCAGGAACCCGTTCTCCGAGCACATCAATCCGTAGCGGCACCGCCCCGGTTTCAGCGTACTCATCATGTTGGTGTAGAGCATGTCGAGGAATTTCCCGGCGTCGGGTCCTTTGACGACCAGCTTGCCCAGTGTCGACGCATCAAGCAGGCCCAAGCTGTTGCGCGTCTGGTTGATCTCGCGCTTTGTCGCCTCCTTGATGTCCTCGCCTGGTGTCTTGCGGAACGCGTAAGGCCGCCGCCATGCTCCGACGGGCTCCCAGTAGGCGCCGTTTTCCTCGTGCCAACCATGCATTGGCGTACGTCGCAATGGCTGGAAAATCTCGCCCCGTGCTTCGCCGGCAATCGAGGCCATGGAAATCGGCGTGTAGGGCGGGCGGAACGTGGTTGTGCCGGTCTGTGGAATGGGCTGGTTCAGCGCATCAGAAAGGATCGCCAGTCCATTGATATTGCTCAACTTCCCCTGATCCGTCGCCATGCCCAACGTAGTGTAGCGCTTGGCGTGTTCGACACTTTCGAAGCCTTCTCGCGCCGCCAGTTGCACGTCCGACACCTTCACGTCGTTCTGGTAATCCAGCCAGGACTTCATCCGAAGCTTGATGCCCGCGCCCTGCGGCATCATCCAGATCGGTTCGATCGGGGACATTTCGGGGCTTTCGCCCGTGGGCACCGCGGCGTTTTTCGGTTTGGCTCCGACCGCCTTGGCCGCACGGCGTCCGGCCGCGTCCGCATCAGCCAGAACATCGCCCAGTCCCAACACGCCGCTGGCCGTTCCCGCGGTCGCAACGAAGGCCTCACCAGACGCCCCCGTCGGGGCTTTATCCACATCCGGGCGAAACATCGCCTGTGCCTCGTCCCAAACGAGCTTGCCACCGCAATGCGACCAGAGGTGAACCACCGGAGACCAACCGCCCGACATGGCCACTGCATCGCAAGCAATCTCTTCCAGAACGGCCCCTTCTCCGGCCTGTGCGCAAAGTGCGATACCGGTAACGCGCTTGCCGCCCTTGACTGACGCGATGCCTTTGCCGGTCTCAACCCGGATGCCCAACGCGCGCACTTGCTCGGCCAGGACACCGCCGCCGCCAGCCCGCGCATCGATGATCACCGGAACGTCCAAACCCCTATCCTTAAGCAGTATGGCAGTTAAATAGGCATCATCGTTGTTCGTAACGATCGCCGTACGGTCGCCGACGGACACCCCGTAATTGGCCACGTAGTCGCGCACGGCGGACGCAAGCATGACACCCGGCACATCGTTTCCAGCAAAGCTGAGTGGGCGCTCGATCGCACCGGTGGCGGTGACAATCTGCTTTGCGCGGATCCGCCACAACCGGTGGCGGGGCCCTTTCGCACCGGGCTGATGATCGCCAACGCGCTCGTACCCCAGCAGATATCCGTGATCGTAGATGCCCGCCCCCATCATGCGGGTGCGCATCGTGACATTGCTCATTGCGGCCAGTTCGTCGGTAATTTCTTCCACGAACTTATCCACAGGCTTTTGGTTGACAGTGCTGCCGTCAACCAAACCGTCCACAGACGCCCGTCCGCCCCAGGCGGCGGTTTGCTCCATTACCAGAACCTTGGCCCCCGACAGACCCGCCGCCTTGGCGGCCTGCAGACCGGCGACACCGCCGCCAACAACAACCACATCGTAGAACGCATAGACATGTTCATACTTGTCCTGATCGCGGTCCCTGGGCGCTTGACCCAGACCGGCAGATTGCCGAATGAACGGCTCGTAGACGTGTTTCCACAATGGGCGCGGATGAATGAACATCTTGTAATAGAACCCGGCAGGCAGGAACCGCGACAGCTTGGCATTGACCGCGCCCACGTCAAACTCAAGGCTCGGCCAATGGTTCTGGCTGGTCGCCGTCAGCCCGTCGAACAGCTCGGTTGTGGTGGCCCGCTGGTTGGGCTCGAATGTTTCGTTGTGCCCCATATTGACCAGCGCATTCGGCTCTTCGGCCCCGGCCGCCACGACGCCGCGCGGACGGTGATACTTGAACGACCGTCCCACCAGCATCTGGTCATTGGCCAGCAGGGCCGAGGCGAGCGTATCGCCCTCAAAGCCCCGCAGCCGCTTGCCGTTGAAGGTAAATTCCATCGCGCGCGCCTTGTTCAAAAGACGCCCGCCCGTGGCAAGACGTGTGCTCATGCGAACTCTCTCCAGCTCCAGCCCGGCACGCGTGCCGCGATCTTGTCCTTGATCTCTTGCGGGGGTTCGGTGCACTGGGCGCTGTAGGTGCCGTACACTTCCAGCGTCACCGTGTTGCGCGCGGCCAGAAACCACTTGCCACAGCCATTGGCATGCCGCCACCGCTCAAGGTGCACACCCTTGGGGTTCTCTTTTGAGAACAGGTAGGTGTGAAACTCATCGTCGCTCGACCCCGGGCCAAAGCGTTTGAGATGCGCCTCGCCCCCCCCGGCAAACTCGGTTTCTTCGCCCTGAACCCCGCAATAGGGGCATCCCAGCATCAGCATTCTAGTCTCCCATTAACAAGCCGCCAAAGCCCCATTGTATCGTCCCCGCGAATACAACAAGCGCTTGGCAATCCAGCGCAAACCGGACGGTTTTAATTTTGAAAGGCGCTGGTGGTTCACCGTCGTCTCCCATAAAAAAGGAAATTTGAGCACGCGTGAGCAATTCTGCAGCAGCGACTCCGAAAACCAGAACCCCCAAACCAGCAGTAAGTGCGCCAAATCGCTCAAATAGCGAATGTCCGAAATGCTGTTCTGCGAAGAATCCACCTAAAGCGCCAATGCTCAGGATCAAAAACGCAATTGGCAAAGGATATTCGAGAATGAGGACAGCTTTCGGGTCTTTTTCATAGGCCATCTGACACGATACCTCGCTCAAAGCACGACAAGGGCGGGCGCCAAATGGCACCCGCCCATGCAGTTCTGTCGAACTTCGCCGAGGCGAAGGATGTTATTCCGTGGCAGTTGTGCCCGTTGAAACGGCGCCCGTGCTATCCGTTGCGGTCGCACCTGTAGCCGGTTCAGTCGTGGCGTCCGGCACCACCAGCCCCTGCGGGAGTGCTGCGTCATCCCCAGGCACGGAGCTGCCCCCAAGCGAGCCGGCAAAGACCAGCGCACCAAGGGCTGCCACGACGACAAGCACCCAGAACAGCGCCGCACCACCTGTGTCGTCAGGGGCTGCGCGGAAGCTGCGGTTCTGTCGCCATTGGTCATAGTCAGACATGTGTCGCTCTCCTCTTGGTTGGACCCTAAGGATGGGATGCGTGCCAGCGCTATGGAACCCGTGGCAAAACCCCGCGCATGATTTGGGCCACTTCCCGCGTTTTGGGCGGGGTTACGTGGGCTGTTCTCCGCTGTAAGGTGCATTCCAGACACAGTAAAAGGGCGCACAGCCAATGGCCGCCGCCCTCCGCTGTCTTCAAAAAAATACTGGGTTTTATTGCTCGGAAGCGCCTTCAGCAGCGGCAGCCGCGCTTTCAACGGCATCTGTTGCGCCTTCGATCGAGATCGTGACGTCACCGTCGCCTGCGTTACCGTTGCCAAGCACCATGTAACCCAGCACGCAAACGGCGACGACAAGGGCGCCGACGATGAACGCCAACCCGGCATTGTTGCTGCGTGACGCAGTGTCGGAATTGTTTTGGTCAGCCATGACGATACTCCGTTTGGTTCGGGTTTCGTCATGTCAACGGGGCAGCTGTATCGAAAGCTCCGCATCAATGCGCCACCCCTGCCGCCACGCTTTCGTCGATGAACCGGCCCTCGTAGAACCGGTCCAACCCGAATTCCGCGCATAAGGGCGAATACCCTTTGGCCATCAGCTCGGCAAAACCAAAGCCGGAGCCGGGGATCGCCTTGAACCCGCCGGTGCCCCATCCGCAGTTGATAAAGCAGTTTTCAAGCGGAGTTTTTGACAGGATAGGCGAGCGGTCGCCGGTGACGTCCACGATCCCGCCCCATTGCCGCAGCATCTTCAGCCGCGCAATCATCGGGAAGGTTTCGATCAGCGCCCTCACCGTTTCCTCGATATGATGGAAACTGCCCCGCTGTGTGTAGTTGTTGTGGCTATCGGTACCGCCGCCGATCACCATCTCACCCTTGTCCGACTGGCTCATGTAGCCGTGCACCGTGTTGGCCATCACCACCACGTCCATGCAGGGCTTGATCGGTTCGCTGACCAGCGCCTGAAGCGCCACGCTTTCGATTGGCAGCCGGAACCCGGCCATATCCGCCAGATGCCCCGAATGCCCCGCCACAACGATGCCAAGCTTGTCACAGCCGATATCGCCGCGATTGGTGCTGACACCCACAACCCTACCCCCGTCGGAGCGTATGCCGGTGACCTCGCACTGCTGGATCACATGCATGCCCATATCCGAGCACGCCCGGGCATAGCCCCACGCAACCGCATCATGTCGCGCGGTGCCCCCGCGCGCCTGCCACAAGCCGCCCAGCACCGGATAGCGCGGGCCATCGATGTTCATGATCGGGCACAGCTCTTTCACACGGCTTGGCCCGATGAACTCGGTCTTCACGCCTTGCAACGCGTTCGCGTGCGCCGTGCGCTCGTAGCCGCGCACTTCGTGTTGCGTTTGTGCCAGCATGATCACGCCCCGCGGGCTGAACATGACGTTGTAGTTCAGGTCCTGGCTTAGCGTTTCATACAGGCTGCGAGCCTTTTCGTAGATCGCGGCAGACGGGTCCTGAAGGTAGTTGGATCTTATGATGGTGGTGTTCCGGCCCGTGTTCCCGCCCCCAAGCCAACCCTTTTCCAGGATCGCGACGTTGCGCATCCCGTGGTTCTTGCCCAGGTAATAGGCCGTGGCCAGACCGTGGCCACCAGCGCCGATAATGATCGCATCATAATTGGCTTTCGGTTCGGGCGAGGCCCATGCGCGTTCCCACCCCATGTGGTGGTTCAGGGCTTCGCGGGCGACGGCAAAGGCAGAATATCGTTTCATACGCGCAGATCTCGCAGGCTTGGACAGGATTCGGGACACACGGCGGCGACAGCATGGGTATGCGACACTCTGCCGGAAAGTAAGACACATCCAGCGGCACCCGATGCACAATTTGCGACATACGCCCGCCACGCTTTTAGGACGCAGATTTTGACCACTTGCCCCTTCCGCTTGCACCTATGCGTCGTTACATGAAGGTCGGGTGAAGGAGAGCACATGACCTTCTGGTTTCTTGTCATAGGGTTGGCTGTCGCATGCGCGGCCATTCTGGGTCTTGTTCTGTCGCGGGGCCGGATCGGCGACGCGCCGCCTGCCGCCTATGATCTGCAGGTTTACCGCGATCAGCTAAAGGAAGTGGATCGTGACCTCGCCCGTGGCCTCGTCTCGGAAGACGATGCCGAACGCATCCGCGCCGAGGTGTCGCGCCGTATCCTGGCCGCCGACGCACAATTGCGCGACAGCGGCGCCGATGGCCCGCAACCGGCCCTTGGGGGGCGCATCCTGGCGGTTGTGGCCGTCGTGGGCGTGGTCGCGGGCTCTGCCCTGCTCTACCGTCAGATGGGCGCGCCGGGTTATGACGACTTCCCGCTTGCGGCACGGCTGGCCGCCTCGGACGAGGCCCGCGCCAACCGCCTGACACAGGACCAGATCGAAGCAACCCGGCCCGCCACGCAGTCACCGCAGGATGTCGATCCCAATTACCTGGCACTGATGACACAACTGCGTGACGCCGTCGCCGAACGCCCTGATGACCTGCAAGGCAATATGCTGCTGGCCCGCAACGAGGCGGCCCTGGGCAATCTGACCGCCGCCCGTACAGCCCAGGCAAAGGTCATCGCACTCAAAGGACCCGAGGCCACGGCAGAGGATTATGCCGAATTGGCGGACATGATGATCTCGGCGGCGGGTGGCTATGTCTCTTCCGATGCCGAGGCCGCTCTGCGCAACGCACTTAGCCGCAATCCGGCCGAACCGCGGGCGCGGTACTACATGGGCCTCTACATGATCCAGATTGACCGGCTGGATGCCGCCTTTCGAACCTGGGATACCTTGCTGCGCGAAAGCACCGCCGACGCGCCCTGGGTCCCTCTGATCAGAAGCCAGATCGAAGAACTGGCGTGGCGCGCGGGAGAGACCCGTTACCAATTGCCACCCGAAGATGCCGCACCCGGCCCTGATCCGTCCGACATCGAAGCCGCCCAGCAGATGACCCTGGCAGAGCGTGAAGTGATGATCCGGGGCATGGTGGAAGGGCTGGCCGCGCGCATCGAGGACGAAGGCGGGACCGTTGAGGAATGGGCGCGCCTGTCCAACGCTTACGCAGTGCTGGGCGACTACGACGCGGTGCGCGATCTGCTGGCGCGCGCGCCTGGCCATTTCAGCGATCCGCTGGATCTTGAACTGATCGAAAACGCTGCAAAGCAGGCAGGCTTTTCCGAATGATCTTTGAAGACATCGCCGCGTTCTCCGCCAGCCTGCGGGCGCGCCGACCCGTGCTGGGGCTTGATCTGGGCACCAAGACCCTCGGTGTCGCGGCCTCAGACGGGCTTTTGTCAACGGCCGGCCCGGTCGAAGTCATCAAACGCACAAAGTTCGGAGTTGATGCGGCGCGCCTTCTGGACATCGCGACGGATCGTGATGCGGCGGGTCTTATCCTGGGCCTGCCCCGCAACATGGACGGCAGCGAGGGACCGCGCTGTCAATCCACCCGTGCTTTTGCCCGAAATCTGACACAGCTGACCGACCTGCCGATCTCGTACTGGGACGAACGCCTATCAACGGTTGCGGCAGAAAGAGCACTGATCGAGGCCGATTTGACACGAAAACGTCGTTCCGAGGTGATCGATGCAGTGGCCGCTGCCTATATTCTTCAAGGAGCACTGGATCGCTTGCGGCACCTAAGGGCAGACACATGACCGACACCCCCGTCTGGAAACGAGACGAAATCGACAGCCCCTGCGTGCGGATCTGCGTCGTCCACCCCGAGGCACGCATCTGCACGGGCTGCTATCGCACGATCGACGAAATCGCCCAATGGTCCCGCATGACCCCGGACGAGCGCACCGCCGTCATGGCCGACCTGCCCGAGCGCGCCGGACAGTTGCGCAAACGCCGCGGCGGACGCGCAGCGCGACTGAACCGGGGGTAACGCGCGGCGACAGCCATCCGGAGCACCGGCGCGATACGGTCGCGGTTCATGGATCCGTCAACCACCGGTCTGTCGGCTCCGGCCATTCCGGTCGGAAATAGACGATCATCCGGCCCTCTTTCGGTGCCTCCGCGGCAGTCTCCCAAGGCGCAACACCGTGCAATGCAAGCCGATGCACCAAATAGGCTTCGCCGGGTTCGGCCGGAACCAGAATCCGCGTGCAGGTGGCAAACACCTCGCGTCGGGCGGCCTTGTAGATATCGGTCAGGTCCACCCGGTCCCATGCCTCTTGCGGGACGTCCTGCAGCGCCGCCTCAAACGCCCGGCGCATAATGATATGACTGCCTTCCCAGACACTAAGCGGGCTGGCCCCGGCGCTGCAGGACGTCAGCGGCAGCCCAAGAATGTAGGCATGGCGTTCTTTGAGGTACCTCCGCTTGTCGGGACCTTCCGGTAACAAACCGTCGACATGCGCCGCATCCCGGCGCAACCGGTATCCAAAGGCGACCTTACCCTCTCCTTCGACCGGGCGCGGATAGCCCGGGTAGACTACCGAGACCTGCCCGCGATGCAGCGGCAGATCTCCGTAGATGCCGCGCGCCGTCGCGTGGGCGGCCCCGGACAAGGACCCGGACCCCGCAACGTTCCCCTGCGCGTCATTTGGCAACGCGTCAACGCCAACAAACCATGTGCCCTCGCACCGAAGCCACTTTTGCTCTTCAGGGGCCTCAACCCGTTCTTTCGCAACTGGAAAAACGGATCGAACCCAGTTCGAGACGTCGGGTTCCGCCGGGAACTTAACCCACCCCTTTTCCAGAAAATCATTCACGCTGCCACTCCCGTGACCCGGGTCAGCGCCTCTTGCACCAGGCCCGTTCCCGCACCCGGCCGCGTTGCGCCCTCGGACAGCACACGCCGCCAGCCCCGGGCCCCGGGTCGCCCCGCAAAAAGCCCAAGCATGTGCCGGGTGACCTGATGCAGCTTGCCGCCGGTTCGCAGGTGGTTTTCAATGTAAGGCAGCATCGCTTCGACCACGTCCGGCCCGGTTCGGTCCGTGGTGTTTTCACCAAAAACCAGTCGGTCCGCCGCGCCCAGGACGCCCAGAGGGTTGTGATAGGCGGCCCGGCCCAGCATGACCCCGTCAAATCCGGCTTCCAGATGCGCCAGCGCATCCTCCAGCGTTTCGACCCCACCGTTCAGCGAAATGTGCAGCGCAGGGAATCCCTCCCGCATCCGCGCAACAAGATCATAGTCCAGCGGCGGAATATCTCTGTTTTCCTTGGGGCTCAGCCCCTGCAGCCACGCTTTGCGCGCGTGAATTGTGAACCGTCTGACACCTGTGGCCGCCACCTGGGTCAAAAACTCGGGCAGCACCTCTTCAGGGTCTTGATCATCCACCCCGATCCGGCATTTCACCGTCACTTCGATATCCACCGCATCGCCCATCGCGGCACAGCATGCCGCCACCAATCCAGGGTTTTTCATCAAAACCGCGCCGAACGTGCCGGATTGCACCCTGTCGCTGGGGCAGCCGACATTCAGATTGATCTCGTCATAGCCCGCCTCGGCGCCCAACCGCGCGGCCTGCGCCAATTCTTCGGGGTCCGACCCGCCCAGCTGCAACGCCACGGGATGTTCTTGCGGGGAGTGCTTCAAAAGGTGCAACGCACCGCCCCGAACCAGAGCGGGCGCCGTGACCATCTCGGTGTAGAGCAACGCGCGACGTGACAATTGCCGGTGCAAAAACCGGCAGTGTCGATCCGTCCAATCCATCATCGGAGCCACGGATAATCTGCTACTTACGCCAAGCTGCGATTTTACCGCCTTTTCCAATACTTATCTCCGAGTGTTCAAGTTCGTCTATGTTCGATATATTGCCATTTAGGCCCATTATCTGCTACATTTACAACACGTGTTGTAAAATGAAAGGCCATGTTGTAAATCATGGGAACCATCATAAAGCGTCGTCGCAAGAATGGCACCATAGCTTGGCTCGCTCAAATCTCAGTGATGCGGCAAGGTAAAGTCTTACTTCGCGAAAGTCAGACATTCGAGCGCAGATCAACTGCTGCGGCTTGGATCGAAAATCGCGAAGAAAGTCTGGCGCGGCCCGGTGCCCTTGATGCGCTCAAAACTCAACCGAAAAGCAAGAAGACACCGACCTTGAGCGATGCCATCGACAAGTATGTCCAAGAAAGCAACAAACAGATCGGTCGGACCAAAACCCAGGTTCTGAAGAGCATCAAGACGTTTGATATCGCGGACAAACACTGTGACGCGATAACCAGCGCTGACATCGTCGAATTTGCGCAAGAGAAGCTGAACAGCGGCGTCCAGCCTCAAACCGTCGCCAACTACCTTTCGCATCTCGGCGCGGTGTTCTCCATCGCCAGACCGGCTTGGGGCTTTCCACTAAGCGCGCAGGCTATGGAAGACGCCCGGAAAGTGGCTGACAAACTGGGTATCACCGGCAAGAGCCGTGAACGGGATCGGCGTCCAACTCTCGATGAACTAGACCAACTGATGCAACACTTCCTCGACCGCTCGCGCCGTCGCCCCACGTCCATCCCCATGCACAGGATCATCGCTTTTGCCATCTTTTCCACCCGACGGCAGGAAGAGATCGTCCGCATCCGCTGGAAGGACCTCGACGTGGAAGGCAAACGCATATTGGTCCGGGACATGAAGAACCCCGGCGAAAAGATCGGCAACGACGTCTGGTGTGATCTGCAAGAACAGGCCCTGGCAATCATCGAAGCGATGCCATTGATAGAAGACGAGATCTTTCCATACTCGACGGATGCCATCAGCGCAGCATTCACGCGCGCCTGCAAGCTTCTGGAAATAAAAGGACTTCACTTTCACGATCTGCGGCATGACGGTGTTTCACGCCTGTTCGAGCTCGGCCTCAATATTCCGTACGTTGCCGCCAATTCAGGCCATCGGTCTTGGACGTCACTAAAGCGCTATACGCACCTACGTCAAACTGGCGACAAGTACGCTGATTGGATTTGGCTGGCTGAAGTCACGAAGCGGGACAACGCGCTCAAATTGGTCCGAAACGGCCAGTTCCCTCGAAAGCGCCGTTCAGACAGAGGCCTTTAAGGTTTCAAGAATGAGACAATTTCTGTGCTCATTGACCTTCTGAGATCGAGAAGCCATCATTTGTTTTTTTGTTCTTGGGGAGCAATGCTTGTGGTGAAACATAAGGTTTTCATCAGCTATCATCATGCGAACGATCAATGGGCCAAAGACGCGCTTCAGAGCTGGAACGAACAGGAAGATCTGTTCATCGATTTATCCGTGAATAGTGACGATGTCGATGACACGCTACCTACCGAAAGAATCCGAGAAATCATTCGCGACAACTACCTAAGAGATTCCACCGTTACCATCGTATTGGTTGGCACAGAAACTTGGGGACGGAAACATGTGGACTGGGAGACCTACTCCAGTATGTTCGACGGTTCGGTGAACAAAAAGTCTGGTGTACTTGTCGTGCAGCTACCTTCGACTAACCCAAAACACATAACTGCAGCCCATGACATAGAGAAAAAATCCATCTATCCCGAGTACACGAGTTGGATCTCTATCAACGATCGAACCGAATATGACAGGCGTTACCCCTTTTTGTCAGACAGACTTAAGGATAATTTATTGGAGCCCGGCGCAAAAATGTCCGTCACGAAGTGGGAAACGATAGCTGCCAATCACGGGCATCTTTCAACAATGATTGACGCTGCGTACGAAGATCGGTCAGGTTGCGAATACGATCTTTCGCGATCTTTGCGCCGAAAAAATGCATAGTTAGCCGTTCGAGAAACTAACTAGGGAACAAGAGTATTTGGCATGCCAGAGCAACCTATCTTAACAAATGAAATTAAAGACTCTTGGCGCTCCTCTGCTTCACAGCGGATGACCTTGGGATACGCACGCGCATGAGCGTCTATGAGTTGGCAATCCTCGGATCTGTGACGCCAGCGCAAAGAGAACAATTGACAAAAACCATTGACAGCATGGTCAGCGATTTTGATCTCGGGATTGGTGCCGACGTAAGAATACACGGGCTAGACTCACTGGGCGACAGAGATATCCACGCCGCTTTCTCCGCTGCATTTTTCGGAGGAGACAACAACGGGGCGTTGGACACAGTTCAGCAACTAGTAAACGCCAGTTTGCCAATCATTCCGGCGGTTGGCGCGAAGGGTGATTTTGGGGCCGACATTCCAGGTTTTCTGCAGTTCTCAAATGGGTTGAAATTAGCGGACAATGATGCCGAGATGACTGAACTCGCTGCAGCAATGTTAGAATGCGTTGGACTCTTACGAAGGCAGCGCCGCGTGTTTGTGAGTTACCGGCGAACTGAAGCCCGCGCTGCTGCCGTACAGCTTCATGACACGTTAAGTGCCAAAGGATTTGATGTCTTCCTTGATACGCATGACATCTTGAAAGGAGAACCATTTCAGGATGCTTTGTGGCATCGTCTTTGCGACTCAGACGTCATGGTAATGTTGGACACACCAACTTACTTTGACAGCAAATGGACACGCCAAGAAATCGGTCGTGCAAGAGCGAAAGACATTCAAGTACTGAGGGTTATCTGGCCCGAGCATCAACCAAATAGGATGACCGATCTCGCTGAGTCAATATATTTGGAAGCGGCTGAACTTGCAGGTGCCGATGGCCCAATAATCGATGCAACAGTTGATACGATTGCACTTGCAGTCGAAAGGCTGAGAAGTCGCAGCATCGCATCTAGGTATATGGCTATAACCGGGCGCCTCCGCGCAGACGTGGAAAAAATAGGCGGTACAATTGAAGGCATAGGAGCCCATCGGGCCATATCTATCGCCTTACCTGACGAACAACGAATTTGGGCTTACCCTGTCGTTGGCGTCCCTTCTGCGGAAACTCTGAACGACATTGCAGAAAAGGCGCAACGGTCTGATCAGGCCGGAACCCCCGTTCTAGTATACGATCATATTGGAATTCGCGATGCTTGGGTTGCACATTTACAATGGTTGGATGATCACATCGCGGCCGTACGCTCGATCAAGGTGTCCGAGGCGGCATGGTCGCTGTCAGGTTGGGAGGCGTGATCTTGTCTGATGCGATTTTCCTCTCCGCAGGTGTGCCAGATCCAAAACGTGGTCCAGAGTATGCAGCTACGGCAGACACAGTAGCCATCAATGCCGCTGTCTCTGCGTTGGTACATGTCACCCTTGGACGGCGACCGCTGGTTTGGGGCGGCCATCCCGCGATCACTCCAATGGTATTGGAAGTAGCAAGAAGTCTGGACGTTGACTACGGAAAGTGGGTCACGCTCTACCAAACGGACTTTTTCAACGATGAATATCCCGAAGACAACGAGCAATTTCAGAACGTTGTATACACAGAAAGGGTCGAGGGTGATTTGGGGAGAAGCCTGCTAGAAATGCGCCGTCGGATGTTCTCGGAGCACGGATTTGGCAGCGCGGTGTTTATTGGTGGTATGGGCGGGATTATCGAAGAATTCAACCTGTTCAGAGAGCATCAGCCAACGGCGTCTTTGGTCCCGGTGATTTCGACTGGTGGAGCGGCGTTGGCACTTTCCGACCATGTGGAAAATGTGATGGATGACCTTTCTGCGGACCTAGACTACGTAGCCGTGTTTCACCGACATCTTGGTATTTCTACGCAGGAAAGGCGTTATAAGGTGCCAAAAGATCAACCTCATGATGTGGAAAATCGTCTTTGGAACCAAGATGGTATTGGGTCTTAGGTAGGTGGCACTTTTACGCCAGACTGCTATCCGTGCACGTGCCCAAAAACGCGCCAAAAGTGAAGGTGTTTCTGTCGATGAAGCATTGCGAAGCGCTTCTCAGAGACGGAATTCCCGTTACGATATCTTCCTATCGCAAACTATTCACGACGCCGAAATTGTTCTTGGGGTCTATGACTATCTGACTAGCAAAGGTTTTGTCGTTTTCTGCGATTGGATTGATGAGCCAAACGCGGACCGAAACGAGGTCACCCCCGCAAATGCACCATTTATTCGAGAGACGATGGAAAAGTGTGATACATTGCTGTTCTTAGATACAGAATCTGCCGATCAATCACTTTGGATGTGTTGGGAACTTGGTTGGTTTGATGGAGGGTGCGGTCCAGTCGGAATCTTGCCAGTATTAAAGGACGATCAACGTTACTACCGGGGCCGCGAGTTTCTGGGGTTGTATCCTTACTTCGAGGAGGATTCACATGGAGAACTGAAGGTCGTTCGTCCAGTCGTGACGAGTCCTGAAGGAATGATGATCTTTGAGGCACCGAACTCCCGAAAATTCGAAACCTGGCGTGAGAGTTCCCAGGACTACATGCGCCCTAGTGTTCCGAGTCTGACGCATCTTACCTATTCCCTCTGATTTCATCGAGAGTATCGAGGGCTCGGCGTTCGCGGGTGATGATGTCATCGGCGGTTTTGCTCCAGACGAAGGGCTTTGGTTTTGCGTTGTGCTGCAGGAGGTAATCGTAGATCGCCGCCTCCAGATCATCGACACTGGAATAGCTGCCGCGTCGGATGCGCTTTGTAGTGATCTCGGCGAAAAACCGTTCGACAAGGTTTAGCCATGACGCGCTGGTTGGCGTGAAATGCAGCTTGAAACGCGGGTGTTTTTCTAACCAGGTCCTGACCTCGGGCGTCTTGTGAGTGGCATAGTTGTCCAGAACCAGATGCACCTCGCGTGGCCCCAGGACGGCGCGATCGATACGGCGCAGGAACTTCAGGAACTCCCTGGCGCGGTGGCGCGGCAGGCATTCGCCGATGACCATGCCAGATTTGACATCGAGCGCGGCGAACAGCGTGGTGGTGCCGTTTCGCTTGTAATCGTGGGTCATCGTGGCGGCTCGGCCCTTCTTGAGCGGCAGCCCCGGCTGGGTCCGGTCCAGCGCCTGGATTTGCGACTTTTCGTCAACACAGAGGACCACCGCCCGCTCCGGCGGATCGAGGTAAAGCCCGACGATATCGGTGACTTTCTCCTCGAACAGCGGGTCGTTCGAGACCTTGAAGCCCTTCGTCAGATGCGGTTTCAACCCTGCCTCGGACCAGATGCGGCCGACGCTCGACGGCGAGATACCAATCGCCTCGGCCATCGTCGACCGGCTCCAGTGGGTCGCGTTCGGCGGAGCTTCCCGAACCGTCTTCGCGATCACCTTCAGCCGCGTTTCGCGCGGCAGCGGCGGCACTCGCGACGGCCGGGTCTTGTCGCGTTTGAGGCCATCCACGCCCTCGTCGAGATACCGCGCCTGCCAACGCCAGACCGTGGGCTTCGACGTCTTCGCACGCCGCATGATCTCGAACGTGCCGTGACCGTCCGCCGTCGCCAGCACGATCTCGGCTCGCCAGACCAGCTTGCGCGGGGTGTTGCGGTTGGCAACCAAAGCTTGAAGCTCGGCTCGGTCGTCGGGGCACAGATACAGGCAAATGTCATCGCGTCTCATGGACCAACAATGACACTCCTAGCCTCAAAAGGGAATCCTATGTCAGGTGGGGAACACTAGAGCCTTCGGCTCATGGCGAGAATAAACAGTGGCTTTCGGGCCTCTTTCTATCCTTGTCATCATGTCTGGTCATACCCATGCGCATTGGTCATATTGATTGTTACATCGACAAAAAAATTCAGATCAGATGGGACATTGGAAATGGTACGCAAGTGTTTTTATAGCTTTCAGTATAAACCTGACAACTGGCGTGTTTCGCAGGTTCGAAACATAGGAACCATAGAGGGCAACAAACCTGCACCTGACAATGATTGGGAGACGATTGTTGGTGGCGGGGACGCGGCAATCGAAAAGTGGATCGCGGAACAAATGAAGGGCCGATCTTGCACCGTGGTTTTGATCGGTGCTGACACGGCAAACCGAAAATGGATAAACCATGAGATCGTTAAGTCGTGGGACAGTAAGATGGGCGTGGTTGGTATCCACGTGAACGGGTTACTCAACGCAGACGGCAAAACTTCGCCAAAAGGAAAGAACCCTTTTGATTACATTGGATTCGGTGACACTGGGAAGAAACTATCTTCAATAGTGAAATGCTACACACCCGGCGGCTCCAATAGCAAAGAGCGGTATGCCTGGATCAAAGAGCACATCTCAAATGCCGCTGATGAAGCTGTAAAAATCAGAAATGATAACTAAATGCAGGCAAAGCCGTCTATGTCTGAAAGTTGCTGCGTTCCCTACCCATGAGATATAAAGCTTGCGACCGTGCTCGAAAGCTTTTGCGGCTCAAGCCGTGATGAAATCGCATCCAACTCCAACAAATCTCGGCTCAAGTACGGATGAAACTTCTCGGTCAACAGGTTTCCAGCGCCTGCAAATAGATCAACGACTTCGCCTTCTCCAATCCTCTTGAGAACCTCGGTAAGTGGCGGGGTTTCGTCCCCCGCTTCCACTTGAAGGAAGCCGTCATATTGTTCGACAGAAAACCCAAACCCTCTCAGCGCAAGCGCTAGGGTCGTCGTCTTAATTGTCCCTACCCGCGTCGCGATGATTGAGGTTTCTTCGCCCAAATTGACTAGGGACACGTCAGTAAACCCCATCTGCGCATAGTTCAGCCGCGCCTCGTCAAGCATTTCGTGCGAATTGGCATCCATGTAGAGGGGCTTAGTATCAGCTTCGAACACATCGAACATGCCCGCGATCACCTTGTCATGGATATCACCCGGGTCACCACCGAACACAGGCGGCACACCTGCTTTGGCGGGTTTGACCATTATTACCTTCTCGCGATCATGGATTTCCTGAACCAGCCAGCGGCGTCCAGAAAAGATGAGCATCATCCCAGGTGAAAGGATGTTATCGATCGGCAATGTTCCAAGATCTCGCCCGTTTGAAACCAGCCTGTATTCTTCAGGCGTCTTGAACACCGCATAGAAGCTATAATGCTCGACCAGCCGCTCTCCACCTTGTCCCAAGAGCAACAAACCCCCGTCCGATTGCTCTATCAAGCCCGTTTCAGGATGACCAAGCGCGCGCAGCACATCCGTAAACACTGCTTTGCTGACTTCGCGAAATGGCCCTTCGCGACAAAGCACGCTGTATAAAATGTTTGCTTGGGCCCCTCCCCGTTGTGCAATCACTGAAAGGACTTGATGGACAAGTGTCGACAGATGCAGCGCTTGCGATTTTGGTGGTTCGCACCAACCCTCCAGCAGAAGGTCAATCATCGCGATTGATCTTACCAACCCTAGCCTCAGACGATCTACAAAGTTGCTATCCGAAGCGAGCCTCGTTTCTACTGCGTATTGTCTCAGGATCGCTGGCTGGCCCTCCCTACGTCCCGAACGTCCCAATCGCTGCCGCAGGGCTGCGACAGTGAAGGGTGCACCAATTTGGGCGACACAGGTCACATCGCCGATGTCGATGCCGAGCTCTAGTGTGGACGTGCAGACAGCCGTTGTCGGTTTGCTGCTGTCTTTCAGGCGCCGTTCAACAAAATCACGGTGATCGCGTGAAAGGCTGGCATGGTGCGGATAGAATTCTTGGGGAAGATGCTCTTGCTCGCAAAGATTGCGCAATCGGTCGGCGTAAATTTCAACACGTTGACGGGCACCGGCAAACACAAGATTGTCGCTTCCCCGTAGATGCTCGAACAAATGTGCCGCGACAGCGTCTGTGGCAGACGGGGTGTTGTCGTCTTCTCCACCGGAAAGATACCCACGCAGCTGGAGCTTAAGTTCCGCTTCTCCGCCCTCTGCTTCGATTAATGTGACGTGTTCCACATTGTCAGGCCGCAGATAAGCGCGGGCGAGATCCATATCGCCAAGCGTCGCAGATAATCCGATCCGGCGGATGGGCCTTTTGATTACCAACTCAAGACGCGTCAGCAAAGACCGCAATTGCACCCCACGCTCACTATCGAGCAAGGTGTGCAGCTCATCAATTACCACTGCTCGGGTTGCACCGAACAGGCGCGCGATTTCCAAGCCCCGACGTACGAACAATGCCTCCAGCGACTCTGGCGTGATCAATAGAATCCCTTTGGGGTTTTTCATCGCGCGCGTTTTGACTGATTGCGACACATCGCCGTGCCACGCCACCACTGGAAGCTCCGCCTCTTGGCAGATGCCTTCCAGCCGCCCGGCCTGATCGGTGATCAGCGCCTTAAGTGGCCCGATGTAGAGCACGTCGAACCCGCCACCCTCTGCCGGTGCATCCAACACCTGAGAGATCAATGGGAAAAATGCGGCCTCTGTCTTACCACCGGCCGTCGATGCTGCGACGATGAGATCGTTGTCACTTTCGCAAATAGTCCGAATTGCGCGCGCCTGAATATCCCGCAGTTCACGCCACCCCTGCTGTCTGATCCATTTCTGGACAGGGCGGGCAAGTTGGTCAAAAGCGCTGCTCATCCTAAGGGCTCAGAGCTTAAAGCTGATCAGATCATCGTCACCACTAGGCTGAGCACCAGTCGTTTCCTCCACGTCGCTCATATCTTCCCCTCGATCTTCTGAGACGTCGATCTTTTCGATCAGATCGCTCCACTCAACGCCCGGATTTTGTTCAAGCACCGACAATAGATTCACAAAGGCAGTGACGGTATTGCGCGGGGTCCTGAAATAGGCCTCTCCAATCCGGTCCGAGCAATGGTTCATAAAGGCTTCAAGCGCTGTATCAGGCAAAGCCGTTTCATCGTCCTGGATCACGCGTCTGACATTGGCCAACAGAACAAACAGATCTTCCGGCGTCAGGCTGGCCAGCCGCACAACCGGTCCCGACAAATCGACGAGCCCATCGCGGGCGAAGGTGTTTTCCGCTAGCCGCGATTGCAAGGCTTCATAGCTATAAAGCCCACGGCGCGTGTTCATCAAAAACTCTGGCGTGCCTCCCATGAGAAACCCAAGATTCTCGGCACTGCCCTGAAGTACGTCGTTCAAAATACGTAGAATCTGCTCGTAGTTTGCATTGCGTGCTTGGGACGATGTGAGCTTGAACAGGTTCACCATTTCATCAAGGCCGACAAGCAGCCCTTTGTAACCAGCCTCGCACACAAAAGCAGACATCAGCTTGAGATGATCGTAAACGCTCGCATCATCGACAATCGTGCGCACGCCAAGGGCCTTGCGCGCATCCGTGCGGGTTGCGAACTCTCCCCTCAGCCAGCGTAGTGCGGCGGACTTAAGTTCATCATCCCCGTCCTCATGGCCTTCCCAATACCGGCGAATGACCTCTGCAAATTCAAAGCCACCAGTGAGTTCTTCAAAATGGCCCAAGCGCTCGCGAATGATGGTGCCCGTAGGCACATCTTTTTCCTCGGCGTCTCGGTGCGCTTGGCTGACAAACCGCTCAACCACACTTGCCAAGGCACCACCATCGGGCTTAGTGCGCGTTGAAAGGTTGCGCGCCATCTCTGCGTAGAGGCCACGCGCCTGGCCTCCAGTCGCATGAATACGCCTGTCAGGGGCAAGATCAGCGAACATCACCACCAGCCCCTTTTCCAGCGCTACCAACCGGATCAAGTTCATAAAGAAGGTCTTGCCGGATCCATATTCCCCGATAACAAAACGGATGGCAGAGCCCCCGTCCGCGATGCGCTCCATGTCCTTCACAAGTTCTTCGATCTCGCGAACGCGCCCGACCTGGATATGACGCAGGCCCAGTTTTGGCACGACCCCGGCCCGCAAAGCCTGAACAATTGCATCGCGTTCACGTGGCTTCAGTTTAGACATGACGCCCCTCCCCTTCTAATTTTTGTTTTACCGCGTCCGCAATCTCGGGAGACACGTCATATCCATCATACTCGTCCAACAACGCTTCTTCATGGGTCTCAAAGGCCCACTCATTTATAGCCTCCAATGCACCTGACGGCATTAATCCATGCTGTCCGCAAAGCTGCTCGAATGCGTCCTCGGTCCAGTTCTCTTGACCCACCAAATCCAACAGCAAAGCGCCATGTTTTGCATCTAGCCCAGTAAACAGCGTTGCACCCGTGGGGTCCCCGCCCTCTTCTGCTTCGTCCTCGGACTCAAAAATCTGCCCCAGGACAGAAGACACCCGTGCCGTATCTGATCTAATGGCCGCAATCCGAGATGCATCCAGAACAGGCCCGGCTGCCTTTTGTAGTTCAGGAATGGCCTCTCCAGAATTGCCCGGCTGGGCTGCACGAACAGTGCGTGGTGCATCCGCAATTTCTCCGGCGTGCAGGTCTGAATACGCAAGTGCCGGATCAAGGCCCAATGCCTTGTACACCTTCTCAATGCTGGCGACTTCTTCGGATTGGATGACACCATCGGCGTGGGCCGCACCCACCAAGGCCGCACGCATCGCCGTTTGGTCTTCTACACCAACATCTTTGAGTTTGCGGCGTAGCAGCGTCATGTCAGGCGGCACGGCCAGGAACCATTCCAAATTTGCCCGAAGCCGGCGCCGCTCTTGCTCACTTAGCCCCTCATCAAATGCGATCTGAGCCTCTAACGCTTTCCGTTCGGCTTCGGCGATACGCCCGTCCGCATGGGCGACAAATGACGCAAGCGCCAACTCCATCAACGCTGTCTGATAGCTTGCCGAAACTTCTTCGAGCTTTTCGATCTGCTCGCCGAGATCAAACAAAACTACTGGCTCTTCCGGTTTTGGCGAACGCAGTGCAAAGCGCGGATCAGGTGCCAGCCCGAATCCAAGACGCGCCAAAGCGTCTGACGCCCCTGTTAGCTGTCGCTTGCCAATCTTCGTGCTGCGCTGTCCTTCAAGCTTCTCGATCACGACGGCCAGCGGAACAAGTCCGCCACTCTGCATGATCCCCCTCGCCCACTCTTTTAGCGCTTCCATTTCCGTCGATGGGAACAGGGACCACAGATCTATTGGCAAAAGTGCGTGCGCTTCAATGCTTCCCCTGCCCTCGGCGTTCCGACCAAGATAGCGGCTCAGCTTATCAAGGTCATCTATGACTTCGTCCGCGACTTCCTGCGCAATCTCGACTGGCTTTCGCAATCCGGAGATATCAGGAACGGGTTTGCCGTCGGCTGTTGGATTGAGTGTCCCCTCGAACTCGCTTGAGGCTGCGCGATACGTTGCTTTGAGGTGTTTGCGCGGCTTGCTGACCTTCAGCCCATTTGGAAAGCGATCGTCGAACCGTATCTTGAACAACGCCAGGAACTCATCGTGGCACCGCGTTGCTGGCGTGCGCAAATGGCTTTCGGGATGGCACATTAACCAGCTCAGAACCCAGTCTGCACTCAAGTTTTCTCCCTTATCAAGACGCGCACCAATCGCATACTTCAACGAAAAAGGAAGCTCCCAACCCTGGCTTTCAAAGATCGGTTCCAGCGCCTCAAACTCAGTTTCAGCAAGTGTCGCGATATCAAGAAATTCACCCAAGTATCGCTTCACCGAATGGTTTTCAGGATAGAGCGAGATCAATCTTCGAACTTCAGTGATGATATCCTTTGCATCAGCGTTGGATTGATCGACGAAAAATCGCCGCTCCAACCCATAGAAATACAGAAACATGTAACCTGGATCATAGGAAGGATCCGAACGACCACTTGAAAGCCATTCAAGGTATGTCGCCCTACTTCGGGCTGAAATGTCAGAGTACCCAGGCCAATATGACATGCCTTCGCCGGCCCTATCGCCTCCGCTCCTTGCGACAGAAAGAGACGGGTCGATGTAGGCCCTGCATTTGTCACGATAGCCATGGTGATTGAGCAAAGGCGGCGTCCCAACATAGACCATTCCGCCAATATCTCGCCCCGCAACAGTCGCGGTTTCTGCCGCTGGTATCCAGCCATTTTTACGTGAATTTGCTTGCGGCTTGTGTGCTGTTGGCCGCGCGTTCTCATACCGCTTCGCAATGGCCGAAAGTGCTGGTGCTGCAGACTGGCCAGCACGCACGATTTCCGCGTAGTCCTGTTTTGGTGGTTTGGGCGGCGCTGTCGACGATGATTGAGTAGCATTCGCTTCACGAGTTCTCTCTCGCTCACGTTCGATGCGTTTTTCTTGGGCACTAACGCGGGCCACTGGCTCAGATTGAGTTACTCGTGTGTTTGCGCTTGCCGCTGCAAGCGCTTTGGCTTGAACTTTCCGTGATCGTTTCTTTTCTTGCCACCAGACCAAAACGATAGGCAATCCAAAGGCAAAGAGCATTTGACCGCCAACGGGCCAGCCTTGCAACACGGTCACCACGGCAATCATGCACATCAAAAAATAGAGCGCGTAAAAAAAGGCGACCCGAAAGAATTTTAGAATTGATGACATTAACAAAACCCTCTGACGAACCACACTAGTTCGCGTGATTTGCGATGCGATCACTATCGCTCAGGTAGCAGCGTAAACCTCTGGAAATGTTTGATCCTGTTCGCAAGCGACCTGATCCAGATACCCTGTTTTGAGAGCACAGGCGTCGATCCCGCATCTGCCAAATTACATATAAAGAGGTTCTCTTCCTTGATGTGCGCTTGTTTCGCACCTGATATACGCACCATCGCAGCCACCTTGTTTTCATGGCCCTTTCGGGCTGTTGCGAATATCATGAATTTCCATCCGATGCGCCCTTCGACCCCGTCGGCGCTGCGTTAAGCCTTCTCTCCAATTCAGAAATCCGCTCGATCACAGCCTCAAAAGCCGGTGCTTCCCCGAAAATCATACCCGACATCGCGCGGTAGTCGCGTCGCAGGTCGTCGAGCATCTTTCCAAGCGGAGTAATCGAAAACGTCGGCGCAGCTGCGGTGGCAAGGTCGAAAGCCGGACGGTTGAAGAACATGCGCGCGTGGGCAACGCAATCTGCACCAAGCGCGTGATCGGCCAACGCGCGTTCGCCAAGGTCCGATCCGAGAAGTTGATAGGTGTCGTAGTAGTGCCGCGACACGCGTTGACCGCTTCCTTTCAGTTCTCCACGAATGTCGAACCACCGTCGCAGGCCGTGCAGGATCACGATCTTGTCCCAAAACGTCCGCTCAGCGTCGACAATGGTGACGTTCACGACAGTCAGATCAATATCCGACACTTCCTCTTGGAGATAAGGACTGATGCTGCGCATGGAATTGGGATCAAGCGCTGATTTGGCGCCGGACTCGATTTTCACAGCCTTGGCGATGTAGGCATCGACCGGTGTCGCGGTCGGATAGCGAAGGTACAGCGCCTGGTTGTCTTCTGGATCGCGCTCGACAAAGAACCGGGCGATGTCGAGGCCGTTTCGCCCGGCGACGTCAGACACAATCTCGTTCAGTCCGCCGAAGAGCTCGCCTTGGAGATAGTTTTCACAGGCCGCCTTGATCGCATCCAGCGCCTTGCCGCGTTTCTTGCCGCTCAAGGCCGCAAGCTCTTCAATCGTTGCGGCTTCTCCCAGATCGTCCCGGAACACTGTGACGTCGATATCCTCCGAAAACCGCCGGATCAGCCCAAAGCCCTTTGACAGGGACGTGCCGCCTTTGAACAAGAGTCGTGGTCCGTTCGGTAACCCATTGAACAGCGCGTCGAGGGTCCAGCAGACCCAAAAATCCTTTTCGACATTCTGCGGCGTGGTGCCCATACGCTGTGCCGTTGTCGTAAAGAGCCCGAGCCGTGTTCCGTCATCCGCCGAAATGATGCGGTCGAACGCTGGGTTCACGCGGCACCTGCCTGCTCTGCCAGTATCGGACGCAACAGACTCTGCATCCAACTCGGCAGTGTTGTCAGCCCGTCCTCAAGATCGTCACGAAGGCGCTTCCCGTTCGCTGGGTCATTGAGAAGCGCCTTCAGACGGCGAATCAGTGTCTGATCCTCATCAACCTGCCCCATCGTATCCCGTAGCCAATGCAGGGCCTGAACGATCCGCATGGCTGGCCGTCCGGCCCAATACAGCTTGCTGGCAGCGGTCGGTTTGAAGACAATGTCGAGTTGACCAAGCGAGATCGTTTTCAGTCGTGCGTCGGTATGCACCAAGATTTTGGCCGGAACAGCGTTGGTCAGACCCAGATCGTTGGCGGCTGTCATTCCATCGACGAGGACACGTATTTGATCCCGGCGTGCGATGGCATCGATGACTTCACGCGGATCTGCCGGGCTGTCTTTCTGGGTCAGGCGATTGGTGGACGGTTGATCGTAGAGACCGCGATCTATGCGGCGCAGCCCCCCTGCCCGCGTCAGTCGCTGTAGCACCTTGTCCACGGCATCTCGTTCGCCGAGATCCAGAAAATCCCGCGGCGTCCACACGCCGCGCGGCGCGCCACTGGTGATCCGTTTCAGGATGTCGGCCTTCAGATCTGTTGATGTATGGTTCATGTCCGAAATCTGTAGCATGATTTCGGACAGAGCGAAAGCGACTTGTCCGAAACTTGTATACACATATCGGACAAAGGCGATCACCCATGAGACAGGCGTTCGATCCAGAAGCCCCCCAGAGTGAGAGAGTGGAGGGTGCTCCCGTGACGGGTTTGGAGGTCGAGAGAGAGGCTCCCGGCCGCCCGTCTCGGGAGATTTCTCATGAATACGGAAGTTCTGGACGGCCGCCGCGTCTCAAGCGCTGGCTACAAAGTGGGTGTGTCGCGCGGCGAGAATGTGGATCGTGTATCGTCCGAGTGGTTCTCGCGCCCGGATGACGAGCGGTATCTGTCGCTCGACGATCTCTTCACCTCGGTCAAAACACGCGCCGACCGGAGCCGCACGCGCACCGTGGAGAGCGCCGCGATCCGGGTCGAGGCGCATCGGGACAACCCGGAGAAGCTGGGGCTAATACTGCCCGGCGCCGACGAACCCATCGCGCCAACGCATTGGAGTTTCGGGCAACTGTCCAGCATTGTCGGCGCGCCTGCCGCCTACTTGCGTCAGCTGCCCGCACCGCTGGCGGGGATCAACCTGCAATACGGGCTGACCAACCACCGCGCCGAGCAGATCAAGACCATGGAGGTCGCGAACGGTCACACGGAACTGCGCGCTGTGACGGGCCCTGACTACGGCCGCATCTATGATCACGAGCTGGTCTCCGCCGTGCAGCGCATCGCGGGCAATGGCACCGGCGAAACGCGCTGGAAGGTGCCGGGTGTGCTCGATTGGTCGACCGGCATCTACAACCCACGCGTGGACGTGACAAAGCAGACGACGACGCTCTATGCCTCGGATCGCGACGTGTTCCTGTTCCTCGTCGACGACCTGAACCCGATCGAGGCGGGGCTGCTGCCCGATGGTACGCCCGACCTCTACTTCCGGGGGTTTTATTGCTGGAATTCGGAGGTGGGTGCCAAGACGCTTGGGATCGCGAGTTTCTACCTGCGTGCCGTCTGCCAGAACCGCAACCTTTGGGGCGTTGAGGACTTCCAGGAGATCAAAATCCGCCACTCGAAATACGCCGCCTCCCGCTTTGCGCATGAGGCAACCCCGGCGCTGAGCCGCTTCGCCGAGTCCTCACCCACGCCTTTTATCGACGGCATCAGCGCGGCGCGTGAGAAGATCGTCGCGCGGTCGGACGACGACCGGTCCGACTTCCTGCGCAAGCGCGGATTCTCGAAAGCGGCGGCAACGACGATCATCGACACCGTCCTGACTGAAGAAGGTCGCCCGCCGGAAAGCGTCTTTGATTTCGTGCAGGGCATCACGGCAGTCGCGCGCAACAAACCCCAGCAAGACGCGCGGCTGGAAATGGAAACCCGCGCCAAAAAGCTGCTGGAAAGTGCGGCCTGAATCACGTCGAACCCAGATTGTCCCGGTCCGTCCCTTCCCCCGAGGAAGAGGTGGGCCGGGTTTTTCGTGACGGGTTTGAAAGGTCGAGAGAGGTTCCCGGCCGGCCCGTCGCGGAGAACTCCGATGACCAAGCAACAGAAAATCATCCTCAGCGCCTCGCGCGACATCCCCTTCAACAAACTCCTGCTCAGCCAGTCCAACGTCCGTCACACCAAGGCGGGTGTGTCGATTGAGGAGCTGGCGGAAGACATCGCCCGCCGCACCCTTCTTGCCAGCCTGACGGTGCGGCCCGTGTTGGACGATAACGGCGCGGAGACCGGCATGTTCGAAATCCCCGCAGGGGGGCGACGTTTCCGAGCGCTGGAACTTCTCGTCAAGCAGAAGCGCCTCAATCGCACAGCCCCCGTACCGTGCATCATCCGCACAGATGGTCTCGCCGAAGAAGACAGTCTGGCTGAAAACATCCAGCGCGCACCGCTGCATCCGCTGGATCAGTTCCGCGCCTTTCAGGCGATGCGCGAAAAGGGCAAAAGCGAGGAGGAGATCGCCGCGGCCTTCTTCGTCTCGGCCAGCATCGTCAAACAGCGGCTCAAGCTCGCCGCCGTCGCACCGTCCTTGCTCGACGCCTACGCCGAGGAGGAAATGACGCTCGACGAGCTGATGGCCTTCACGGTCAACCCCGATCACAAACGGCAGGAACAGGTCTGGGAGGCTTTGCAGCGGCACTATTCCAAACAGCCCTATGAAATCCGCCGCATGCTGACCGAAGGTGCCGTGCGCGCTTCGGATCGTCGGGCGCAATATGTCGGGTTGGACTCATACGTCGACGCGGGCGGTGCGATCCTGCGCGACCTGTTCCAGACTGATGATGGCGGTTGGCTGCAGGACGCAGGTTTGCTTGATCTGATGGTTGCCGAAAAACTGCGTGAGGACGCCAAGGCGATTCAGGCCGAAGGCTGGCTTTGGATCGAGTTGGACACCGACTTTCCCTATGGCCACACTTACGGCATGCGACGCATTCATGGCGAAGCTGAGCCGATGAGCGATGAGGAAGAAACAACCTACGACGCGCTGAAGGCGGAGTTCGACCAGCTTGAGGCAGATCATGCGGACGCCGACGAATTGCCCGAGGAGGTCGACGCACGGCTGGGCGAGATCGAAACGGCCATGGAGGCCCTGCAGGATCATCCGGTCCGGTTTGAGGATGAGGACTTGGCCCTTGCCGGGGCCTTCGTCAGCATCGACAGCTCTGGGCGGCTGCGGGTCGAACGTGGATACGTCCGTCCGGAAGACGAACCGGCCCAACCATCTGAAGACCGATCCGAAGAGGAAATCGCGGATGAGGATGCCGATGACACCAACATCGATGCTGACGGGGTGGCATCTGACGAAGAGGACGAAGATGAGGGCATCAAACCGCTCTCTGACCGCCTCGTCACGGAACTGACGGCACATCGGACGCTAGCCCTGCGCGATGCGCTTGCGGGCGATCCGCATATCGCCTTCGTCGCCGCCCTGCATGTGCTGACGCTCAAACTCTTCTACCGCTATGGATCAAACAGCTGCATCGAGATCGATCCGCGCAGCGCCACCTTCTCAGCCCAGGCCCCAGGCCTTGCCGACACAGCCTCGGCGCAAGCCATTGAGGCGCGGTCCGAGAATTGGGCGAAACACCTGCCCAAGGCACCGGAAGACCTTTGGGATGTGCTGATCGACTTCGACAGCGACAGCCGTCAGGCGCTCTTCGCTCATTGCGTCTCGCTGACCCTCAATGCGGTGAACGAAGCCTATAACCGCCGTCCCGGAGCGCTGGCGCATGCCGACATTCTGGCCACGGCGCTGAACCTCGACATGGCAGCGGTCGGTTGGACCCCGACGGCGGATGTCTATCTCTCCCGCGTCACCAAGGCGCAAATCCTCGAAGCGGTGCGGGAAGCCAAGGGTGGCGATGCGGCGGACCAGATCGCGGGCCTTAAAAAGCCCGCGATGATTGCGGCTGCCGAAGAACTACTCCCAGGATCCGGATGGTTGCCCGATCCGCTGCGGACGCCGGGGCAGGACGCATCCGCCAGCGATGCAGATGAACCCGCTGCGGTGGAACCAATCGTGGACGACCGAACAGACGAAGCGGAGATGTCGGACGCGGAAGGCGCCGCGCAAACCGATCCGGCCGAGCCTGTCGCGGCCGAATAGCTCGACCTTCCCTGCAAACCCTCTGGGACCCGGCCCGCGCGTCGGGTCCTTCCACTTGCATCACAGGAGCAAACCCATGACCGATATGAACACCACTCCGACCCCGTCTTTCAACTTCGCCATCTGGGAAGCCGAACATCGGGCACATGAAGCGGCGCAAGCGGCTATCAGACCGGCCAACAAGGCTGCCCTGTTCACCGTGCTGTCCGACGCTGGAATCACCCACATTGATGTGACCTTTGATGGCTATGGCGATAGCGGCCAGATCGAGAGTATCGACGCGAAGATTGTCGAGACCGCCGCGCCCTTGCCGGAAGCCAGTGTGACCCTCAGCATCGTCGGTTGGCGGGACGCCGATCTCACGGAGCGTACGATGTCCTTCCGCGATGCCATTGAGCACCTTGCCTATGACTGCCTTGCCCAAGCCCATGGCGGCTGGGAGAACAACGAAGGCGCGTTCGGCACCTTCCTGTTTGACGTGACAGACCAGTCGATCACGCTCGACTACAACCAGCGGTTCGAGGACATCGAGTCCTTCGAACATGCGTTCTGAGGGGATTCTGATATGGCACATCCTTGGCATCACGCCCTCTCCTCTGCGCGGCGCTTTGGCGGCGTGGCAGATGACTACTTGGCGCTCCATTCATGGTTCGATGAGAGCAAGGCCATCACAGCGGACTTTCGGCACCGCGCTCTCAGGCATCACGCCGAGGGTATCTTCATGGCCGAGCGCTTCTTCGGCACGACGATCACTGTCTCGACGGGACGCAAGGTTCCGGTCCGGCTGATCGGCGAGCAGCACGTCATCGAGGATCTGGGTTTCATCCCAAGCTTCGCGGATTGGGTGAGTTGCATCCGCCCGGAACCCTGGATGGGCCGCGCACAACCAATCCACCGGAGCATCGAACCTGTTCCTGACGTGCCGGTGACAATCCCCATCGTAGCCGAGCGCACAAACGACGGTAAAACGGCCATGGACCGGCATGATAGTTCGGGTGATCCTGACGGCACGAGGCAGGACAAGCAGTGCACCGCTGCAGAATGACGACTTCACTCCCCACTGGTTCCGCCGCGAGGCGGGGCCTTTTTTCATTGGAGGTATCGTCATGTCCCGATCCATTGCCGAATTAACCGAAGCGCTCGCCTGCAATGTTGAACCCGTCTGTCGGCACTATCTGTCGAATGGGCACCGCGAAGGGCATTACTGGATGGTCGGCGATGCGCGGAACACGCCCGGACGGTCTCTTTTTGTCCGCTTGAAGGGTCCGGTCTCGGGCAAAGGCGCTGCCGGAAAATGGACCGACGCGGCCACCGGAGAGCATGGTGATCTACTCGACATCATCCGCGAGAGCTGTGGAATCTTCGACTTTGGCGAAGTCGCACAGGAGGCGCGGCGATTTCTCAGCCTATCGCGTCCAGAACGCCCAAGCGACATGGCCTCCCAATCTGACCCCGCAAGGACCGGATCGCCGAAAGCGGCCAGACGGCTATTTGCTATGTCGCAAGCGATTACAGGGACGCTGGCCGAAGCATACCTGCGCAATCGTGGGCTGGCGGCATTTTCCAAAACAGCGAGCCTGCGATTTCATCCGCGCTGCTACTACCGACCAGATCGGCATTCCGAGACCGAAAACTGGCCCGCACTCATTGCATCGGTGACCGATCTCGATGGCGCGATCACAGGCGCGCATCGCACTTGGCTTGATCCAAACGGCTTCTCGGAAACGAACTTGGGCAAGGCCCCGATCAACACGCCCCGCCGTGCGATGGGCAACCTGCTTGGCCACGCTGTCCGTTTTGGCAGCGCACGCGATATGATGGCGGCAGGTGAAGGCATCGAGACCATGCTGTCACTCAGAATGATCCTCCCCAATCTGCCGATGGCCGCCGCGCTATCCGCTGCCCATCTTGCCGTCATCCGGTTCCCTCCATCTCTTAGACGCCTCTATGTCGCCCATGACAACGATCCAGCCGGTGACGGCGCATCGGCCCGTCTTACTCAACGCGCCGAAGATGCAGGCATCGAGGCAATCACTCTGTTGCCGCACTTGGGTGATTTCAACGATGATCTCCGCATGCTTGACGTTGACGCCCTACGGGACACGCTTCGGGTCCAGATCGCGCCGGAAGACGTCGCCCGCTTCATGGATGCTGCAGCTTTGACCGCGCACGACGCTGCATCCAGCTAGTGCCCTCTGTCTGGGACCATCAAGAGAGGTGTCCCGGGGTCGGAGAGACGCGCGACCCCGGCCTTCTTGGGAGGGCGACCGGACGGCAAACGGGCCGGACCCGCAAGGCCTTTGCCCGGTTCTTTTCCACCGCGCCCGAGCGGGCGCTTTGCATCGCGAGACAAAAGAACCGGCCGCTGCCCTCCTTCGCTGCGCTGCGGCCCTTCCGGGTGCAGGACCGCCCCGCCTGCCCTCTTTCGGCGCCATGAAGGCCGCGGCGATCGCGGTCAAACCGACGAAGGAGCACACCATGCATGCTGATCCTCACCAAAGCGATGCCGAGCCACACCACCACGCATCCGCCACCCACGCCATCTGCAGCGATCTGGAACTCTTTGGCTACCGCCATTCCGAAAATGACCCCGACCCCCGCGGCGTGCCCGAAGATCGCCTGATTGCTGGCGCCGTCAGCGACATCTTCGACGCCCTCGCCGCGACCATGGCCGACACCAGCCTCGATGCCGATCTCGACGAGATTCTCTGGTCGACGGTCAACATGTTCCACCGCGCCACTGACCGGATCGAACGCAAACTCGATAATAATGAACAGGCGCAGAAACACCGCCAGCGCGAACAGGACGGCTCTGAGGTCAAAGCCGTCCAGCTCGAACATCTGATCGCAACCGGCCAGTCACTGCTCGACCGCCGCGACTGCATGGAGATCTTTCGTGACCATGCCGCCGATCACTATCTGCGCCTGACGGGCTCACCCTGGTCGACCCGCTCCGGGTCACGGGTCAACCATCGCAATCTTACTGCGGCGATGATCGACAGCCGAGACTATATCGCCGCAAAATCCCTCGCCGATACCGAGGTCTATCTGCCAACGGGAACCAAAATCGCCTTCACCGGCGGCATGGATTTCAACGATCATCGGTTGATCTGGGACACGCTCGACAAGGTTCACGCCAAACACGCCGACATGGTGCTGCTGCACGGCGGATCGCCCCGCGGTGCCGAACTGATCGCCGCCAAATGGGCCGAAACCCGCAAAGTCGTGCAAGTGGCCTTCAAACCCGATTGGACACGCCACGCCAAGGCCGCTCCCTTCAAGCGTAACGATCAGATCCTTGATGTCCTGCCTATCGGCATCATCATCTTCCCCGGTACAGGCATCCAGGACAACTTCGCCGACAAGGCCCGCAAGCTCGGCATCAAAGCCTTTGATTTCCGCAAGGGGTGCAGCGCGTAAGCGTTGCATTTACCAGCAATATTGAACATCCAGATGCCAATACGCTCCAGACACTATCTGTGACACTGATCAGGTGTCGCCATCCGAGTTCGCGCCACGCTGGTCACATTGAAACCCCAGCCCGACGGCGGATGATCGGTTGCAAATTCTCGCCGATCGCTCCCGATCACAATGCTCATGTCTATCAAAAACCCGCTTTCTGAACTACCATTTTGCTGCGCTGGGGTGGTGGTGGATTGCGTTGTCGTTAAACCGTTTAACACGGAGGCATTCACCATGTTTGTGCTCAATATCGTTCTTTTGCTCGCCGTCATTGGGTTTCTCTGTTGGCTTGTCTTCACGCTCGCAGTCTATGCGTTGCCACTGTTGGCTGGCGTGACGGTCGGACTGTGGGGCTATGCGGCGGGAACGGGAGCAGTTGGAGGGCTTATTGTGGGCGCAGCCACCGCTGGTGCTGTGGCGATTGTCGGCCAGCTTGCGTTCGCTTTTGCGCGCCCGATCTGGGCCCGCGTCATCGTTGCCGGCTTGTTTGCCGGTCCCGCTGCCGTTGCAGGATATGCGGCTACCCTCGGCATCGCCGGGCTCGCGATCCCCTCCGAGACGTGGCAGATGGCCGTCGCAATCATCGGAGCTGTGGCAGTCGGCTTCACCGCATTGTTTCGGATGGCAGGCGTAGGCCCATCCGATCCACGCACGGAAATGGCCAGCGAAGCTTAGTCACGGGGGTTTGGCCGGAAAAAGGATCAGGGTTGTCGCTGAACCCTCGGCGTTTTCGATAGGCGACCGCACCGTGAGCAAGTGCATTTGCAACTTGAGCCATCATCCAGCTTGGCCAAGTCGATTGTCGTCGAAGCCGCTCCGGTCAGCGCGGCGCGCCACAATCTGCGGCAGCAGCGGTTTCGCGAAGGCTGTTTCGACCAATGAAGTTGCGAGGCATTTGGCCAGATAAGCGTGACGATTTTCGGAAATTCGGTAGTGCCGAATGGCGTGGGTGGCCTTCGGGTGCCAAGTTCTCCCTTTATCATCTCTGTCTTGGTCGACCGCTCCATATGGCCCCGTCAATGGATTGATCTGGCCGAAGGACGGCTGCGCCTCGACCGCCTAAGGCTCAACGGGGTTGGTCGACTTTCTTCCCCAGTCGGCTGCGCCGCCATTCCTCGCGCGACAAGAAAGTCTCCCGTCCCCGTCCTCCACTGATGTTCCGGCCCGTGCCGGGTGAGCCGTCGGTCGCCTCCGGCCTGTCGATCTCCATCGAGGCCGCAATGGTGCGGGCTCGAAAACATCTGATCAAGGAGAACCAAAATGGCAACCATCGGCACCTTCAAGAAGTCCGGCACCGAATACACCGGCGAAATCGTCACCCTCAACGTGCAGGCCAAAAACGTCCGCATCGTTCCCGAAACCAGCCAGACCAGCGAGAATGCCCCCAGCCACCGCGTCCTGGTGGGCCGCGCCGAAATTGGAGCTGGCTGGTCCAAGACCTCGAACGAAGGCCGCGCCTATCTGGGCCTCAAGCTGGACGATCCGAGCTTCACCGCTCCGATCTACGCCAACCTCTTCGACGAGGAAGACGGCGACGCCTACAGCCTCATCTGGTCCCGCCCGGTCCGTCGCAACGGCGACTGAGCCGCTCACGCACCACCCCGCCTGGACGCACCGGGCGGGGGCACACTCATCCCGAGCCAGCCGAATCGGATTGCGCGATTTCCGCCAAACTCCTGCCCTGAAACAGATAATACCTCGCCACACGTCGATATAACGACTATAATAGTCGTAGTTCTGGCGTGCGCAGATGTGTCCGTGGAGGTGATCATGCATGATCACCGCCCGACAAACACGGGCCGCGCGCGCGTTGCTCGGTTGGACGCAGGAAACGCTCGCTGAACGGGCCCTGGTCTCATTGACCGCCTTGAAGCGCCTCGAGTCTCCAAAGGACTTGAAGGTTTTTGAGACGACCTATGACCAGGTGCGCCGTGCGCTTGAAGATGCTGGCATCGTGTTTCTCAAGTCCGAGCGCGGCGAAGGCGTCTTGATCAACGCGCCGGCTAAAAATGGCAATGCGTCCGGTTAGGCGTCGCTCGCGTAACTCCTTGCTGGTGTACAGGCCAATGGCTCGCAGTATACGGCGCATGAAGGGTGGAAATGGTTAACAGATAACTGAATTGGCAGTAACGTGACAGACAGGGGGGCACCTTGACGAATACAGACTTCCTTGACGCACCGCCCGACTGCGCGGTTCTGACCGACTACGACCGGGCGCACGCTAAACTCTACATGCGCCTGCTCGATGCCCATGCCGACAAGGCCGATTGGCAGGAGGTCGTCTCAGTCCTCTTTGCCTTCGATCCCTCCAACGATCCCGAACGTGCGCGTCTTATCCATGACAGCCATCTGGCCCGTGCCCGGTGGATAACGGAGCATGGCTATCGACAGTTGTTGAGCGGTACAACGCCTTAACCCGGCGGGATATTGCCATTGATCGGTCCTAATCGGCACTCTAGCCTTGAATCGCTTCGCCTTCTGATTGAAAATCTGAGACTTAAACCAATGTGCACGTCCGGAGGTTTGCAATGCCCCGTCGACCATCACGTTGGCGCTCGGCATCGGACTACGACTATGTCGAATCCCTGACCGCGCCGGACCTCGCCTGGGAATGGTTGCGTCGAAACACCGACTACCAACACGCCTATGCCCGCGCCATTGAGAGGAAAGAGGACCCCCGTGATCTGATGCACATGATGCGTCGGTCGTGGGGGTTGCGATTTCCCGATCGATCCACAGCAGTCGGCTCTCGAAGCCGTTGTCTATTGGCAGCCGGAAATCGATCCCGGTATGGTCATACTTTCGGGACGATCTCCATTGCCAAATCTGAGGCCTGTCGATTTTCCGACGATAGAGCCGGGCACGACGCTGCACACTCCAGATGGCATCAGCCTCAAGCTGAAAGATGATCTTGGATCGCTTCGTATCTTACTCATCGAAGACGCAGGCCCCGACACGCCTCTCGTCGCCGTTGTCCCCCTGGATGACACCGGTCTGGATCGCATCGAAGCGGTTCTGCGGCTTTGGCGCGTTCTGAATGATCATCCATCGGCACCGAATTCCAGATTGACCGCCCAGCGTCGGCATCGTCTGCGCCGGATGTTGCAGGCCATTGACGGCCACATTAACGGGGCAAGTTACCAAGAGATCGCCAAAGCCCTCTATGGTCGATCGCGAATTGCCGCAGAAGCTTGGAAAACCTCATCCCTCAGAGACAGCACGATCAGTCTCGTCCGAGATGGTCGTGACATGATTGACGGCGGCTATCGCAGCCTTTTGCGACGCCGTCGTCGCCGGTGATCTGACGCCCATCTCTCGCTGCTGATCGTCCCTCCGCAAAATACCGATTGAAGCACGTCGTTTGAGGGGCGCGATTTTAGCCCCCCTATCTTCCCCATCCCCCCTCCCGGGCCTTCTTCGCCATCCTGGCCGCAATCCGCCGCTGTTTGTCAGCGCCTTGAACGCAACCCACGGAGGTCCGATCATGTCCGCAAATCCAACCGACTTGCCGCCACGCTACCTGCGCACACCTGAAGCCGCACGTTTCCTGTGCCTGTCCGGCCGCACGCTTGAGAAACACCGTACCTATGGAACAGGCCCTGCGTACCACAAGCTCGGCGGACGGGTCGTTTATTCCGTCGAAGACCTGCAAGCCTGGGCCAATCGCGGTGCGGTGACTTCGACCTCCGACCCGCGCGGATCCGTCTTGCCTGCCAAACATCATGAACCAATCGCACGCGCCCGCACCAGTGGTCGGTCGCGCTGAGCATCCAGCAGTTTTTGTCATGACGAAACGCACCCCCACACTTTCGGAACGTGATCAATTGGAGTTGTTCCGTACGCATGGGGCCGCCCTTGCGCCACGCGACGCCCAGGACCTGATGGCCTATCCGTTTTTCAGCCTCGCTAAATCGCGACGCACCCGGCCCATCGACTACGCGGTGGCCGGGGTTTTGATCCGCGTCGAGGCCGTGGCCGAACATGGCATGGCAACCATCTGGGATGCCGATATCCTGATCTGGGCGGCGAGCCAACTGATCGAGGCGCGCGATGCCGGTCTACGGACGTCACGTCTGATGGCAGCGACCCCATACGAAATCCTCACCTTCATCGGGCGCGGTGTCAGCGCGCGAGACTATCGGCGTTTGAAAGCCGCGTTGGACCGTTTGCAATCGACAACCGTTGCAACCACGATCCGTCAACCCGCCGTAGGTCGGCGACATCACTTTTCGTGGATCAATGAGTGGGTCGAACGCTTCGATCACCAAGACCGACCCGCAGGCATCGAACTGATCTTGCCTGACTGGTTTTATAATGCGGTCTTGGACAACGCACTCATACTGACCATCGACCACGCCTATTTTTCCCTCACGGGTGGATATGACCGATGGCTCTACCGCGTCGTGCGCAAGCACGGTGGCCGCCAACAGCATGGCTGGCGGTTCGAATTTCGCCATCTCTATCTGAAATCGGGCAGCCTCTCACCGTTCAATCGGTTCGCCTTTGAGCTGCGTGACGTCGTGCGCCGTCAGCCGCTGCCCGCATACCGTTTGTGGATCGAAATCGGCCCCTGTGGACAGACGCTTCTTGGCTTCGCGCCGGTCGCTTGTGGACAACCTGTGGACGGCCTCGTGCTATCGGGAACCGGCCCTATCGTGCCATCAGGAACCACGGCCTCGTGCTATCGGGAACCGAAAACCGATCCAAACCCTTACACACAAGCAGAAAATCCGGCTCTTAACTTAGAATCTAACACAGATTCTAACTTTGGTAGTAGTTCCCCGCGCGTTGGGGACAAAGACGCACAGACGCGCGATTCCAGCATCGCGGAGACCCGCGATGACCAGTGAGCGCCTATACACCCAATCCGTCACTAGGACAGGCAATGATCTGAAAACTCAAGCGCTTACGCATGTCGAATTGATCTGGGTCGAAGGCAGGATCGAATACTGGATCCGCTTCGGTCGCGTTGCGAAAGAACAGAACCTAGACCGCCATCGTCGCATCGTCAGCTTTGCACC